>JANLTT010000328.1:0-7554 GCA_031363115.1 Gemmatimonas sp. | reverse complement strand
CCCTTTGTGCTTTCATCCTCCATCCTTCATCCTTCATCCCGAAAAAAGCACGAGGGGACCGGCGCAAGCGCCGATCCCCTCGTGTGTGAAGCAGAACCGCTACTACTTCTTCTTCGCGGCCTTCTTCTTCGTGGCCTTCTTTGCAGCCTTCTTCTTGGCAGCCATTGTAAAATCTCCTGAAAAGGAGTGAGTCTTCCCGGCCGATCCCCCGGTGGATCGGTGGGTCATACGGAGATGTTTCCATCCCCGCATTTCGTGCGCTCCGTGAATCCCGGAGCAGAAATCAGACAGCCTCGGACAGGCTGGTGAAGTTGAAATCCTTGACCTTGATGGCCGGCATCACAACCGCTCCGCCGCCTTCTGTCCCTGCGATTCGCTCTGAAATCCCGAGCATCTCGAGATTGTTCAACATAAACAGCGGTGACTCGTTGAACCTCAGATTTTTAATTGCGCGAGAAATTCTTCCCTGTTCGATAAGGAAAGTTCCGTCGCGTGTCAAGCCCGTATAAAGAATCGTACGTGGATCGACTTCGCGCAAATACCAAAGTCGGGTGACCAAAATGCCGCGCTCGGTGCTCTTGATCATGTCTTCAATCGTCGCCGAACCACCCTGCATCTTCAAGCTCGTCGCGCCGCCGGTCGCCGTGCGGTTCTGCTTCTTCGCCCAGAAGCGCGAGGTCTGCAACGTCCTCAACTCGCCGTTCTCCACCCAGGTCTGACGCGCGAGCGGCATCCCTTCCCCATCAAATGGCTGCGCGAGCAACTGCGCATCGCGCGGATCGGAGAACAACGTCACTCGACTGTCGACGATCTTCTCCCCTAACTTGTTACCGCCGCCCTGCTTTGAAAAGGGGGAGCGCCCTTCATCTGCCAGACGCGCGTCGGCGTATCCCGCAATCAGCTGCACGAGATCGCCCACGGCCTGCGGCTCGAAAATCACGGTGTAGCGCCCCGGCTCCACCGCTTGCGGTGAGCGCGATGCCCGCGCCTTGTCGATTGCGCGCGCCGAAACTTTCTCAAAATCGATCTGCCGCCAATCGGGGTGATCGGCCGCCGCCCACCCCGAGCCGGTACCGTCGTTGGTGCGCACCGTGAGCGTGTAGTTCACGTTGGTGCTGCGATGATACGCGAACATGCCCTTGCTGTTGGCGAGGGCGTTGGCGCCGCCCCCCATCACGAGGAATCCCGCCGCCTTCAAGTCACCCGAGCGCCGCGTCGGGCCAAGCGCCGTCATCGCCGCCTGCGCGCGTTCGGCGGCACCCACCGCGGCCGTCGCATCCACGTACGCATCGACGTTCTCGTAGGTCTGCGGCTCCAGCAGCGGCATCGCGTCCGGATCCTCCGGCGCGAGGCGCGCCAGCACTTCCGACTGCTCGACGCACCGCTTGAGCGACGCCTCCGAGAGATCGTTCGTGGTGACCACCGCGTGCTTCGTGCCGAACCAGCTCTGCACGGCGAAGCCCACATCCGTGAGCGATCCCGCCGTGCTCATCTGGTTGTCGGCGAAGCGCACGTTGGTGCTGACGTTGGAGCCGAGGTTCACGTCAATCGCCTCGGCCTTGGAGAACTTCATCGCCCGTTCGGCGATGGCCTGGGCATCCGCGCGCGAGAGGACCGCACCCGCGGGAATACCATCACGGAGTCGCTTGGGGGCGCTCATCCCTGCCTCCCGGTGTTGATCACGTTGACTTGGCGGAATCGGGCCGGCGGCGAGCCATGGCTCACCGCGTTGACCTGTCCCGGCTGACCCTTGCCGTCAAAGAACGACCCGCCGAGCTCGTAGCTGGCGCGGCCGCCGATGGCGTCCATCGAGTTCCAGAAGTCCGGCGTGCGAATCTGATACGCGACGTCCTTCAGCATGCCATTCAGCTTGCCGCCGCGGATCTCGTAGAAGACCTGACCGCCGAACTGCGCGTTGTAGCGCTGCTGGTCAATCGAGAACGAGCCATCGCCGATGATGGCGATGCCGCGGTCCACGCCGGCAATGAGATCGTCCATCGACTTGTTGTCGTTGCCGGGCATCAGCGAGACGTTGGGCATGCGCTGGAAGGCCACGCTGCCCCACGAGTCCGCGTAGGAGCACCCGTGCGAGCGCACAGGACGTCCCTGACGGCCATACCAGTCGCGGAGCCACCCTGCCTGCTCCCGCGTGGTCTGATAGTCGTTGAACACGCCGTCCTTCACGATCAGGAAGTCATCGGGCTTCTCACCGTCATCGTCCCACCCAATCGTCGAGAGCGCCCCTTCCTGCGAACGGTCACCCTGGATGTTCATGATGCTCGGCCCGTACTTCAGCTTGCCGAGGTGGTCTTCCGGCGGAGCGATGAAGGACGTGCCGGCGTAGTTGGCCTCGTAGCCCATCGCGCGGTCGAGTTCGGTCGGGTGACCGATCGACTCGTGGATGGTGAGCCACATGTTGGAGGGCGCGAGCACGAGATCGTACTTGCCGACTTCGATGGGCTTGGCGGTGAGCTTCTCCGCGGCCTGCTCGCCCCACTTCTTGGCGTTGCCAACGAGATCGCACTGCTGGATGTACTCAAAGCCGCGGCCCATTGGAGCGGCCTCGGCGCCCTGACGCGTCTGGAAGTCGGAGAAGTCCGGCTTCACCGCGGTGGCGGCAAAGAGCGGCCAGCTGCGGATGAGGGTCTGGTCAATCACCGAGCCCTCAGTGGAGGCGAACTGCTTCTCCTGCTTCACGAAGAAGAGGACGGAGTTCACGAACTTCACGTTCGGGACCTTCATCGCCTCGGCGTTGGCGCGGAGGAGGAGATCGACCTTTTGCTCGAGCGGGACCGCGAACGGGTCAATCGTATAGGACGACTTCCAGGTGGCGTTGGGGTAGGCCTGCACCGGCGCGAGCTCGACCGAACGGTCGCGGGCGATGCGATTGGCCTTCGCGATGGCGACGGCCTCGCGGGCCGCGGTGGTGACGGCATCGCGGGTGAGATCGCGGGTCGCAGCGAAGCCCCAGCAGCCGTCCACCAAGGCGCGGACGCCGCACCCGAGGGTGTCGGTGTCCACGACATTCACGATCTGCTGCTCACGCGTGACGATGAAGTTCTGCTGGATGCGGGCGATGCGCGCGTCGGCATACGACGCGCCGGCCATCTTGGCGGCGTTGATGGCGTCGAGCAGGAGCTCTTTCGACGCGCCGGACTGAAAGCGGTCGAGGTGGTCCAAGGCCGGGGCGGCGCCTGCGCGTCGGGGCGTGCTCGCGAGGGCAATCGCAGCGGCCGCTGCTCCGGTGGTCCGGAGGAAATCGCGGCGGTCCGTCATGTCAGATGGCGTCACTCGTGCTGGTGAAGGTGAAGTCCCGCACTTTCATAGGCGGAACGCTGATCGCCTGACCCGGGCCGCCGGCCTCCGACGCACTCACGCGCTCGGAACGGCCCATCGCCATGACGTTGTTAAGCATGAAAATCGGGCTTTCGTTGTAGCGCAGATTCTTCACCGGGCGCGTCACGCGCCCGTTCTCGATGAGGAAGGTGCCGTCGCGCGTGAGACCCGTAAAGAGAATCGTGCGCGGGTCCACCGGGCGGATGTACCAGAAGCGTGTCACGAGCAGTCCGCGCTCCGTGCTCTTGATCATGTCCTCAACGGACGAATCGCCTCCGTTCATGGAGAGCGTGCCCCCGGCACTATTGGCGTCCTTGCCGGTGCGCTGCGCCCAGAAGCGATCGTACGCGAGGTTTTTCACGACACCGTTCTCGATCCAATTCACGCGCTTGGACGGTAGGCCATCGCCACCGGCAGTGTTGGCCGGCACGCAGGGGTCGAGGGGGTCGGAGACCAGGGTCACGCGCTCATCTACGACCTTTTCGCCGATCTTGTTTCCGCCACCGGCCTTGGAGAAGAAGGAGCGGCCTTCATCCGCGGCGCGCGCGTTGACGGCGCCGGCGATTAACTGAATGAGATTGGCCGCGGCCGTTGGCTCCAGCACCACGGTGTAGCGGCCGGGCTCGATGGCCACCGGATTCACCGAACGCTGCGCCTTCTCGATGGCGCGTGCAGCGAGTGCGCGCGGATCAATCCGGCTGAAGTCATTGTCCGAAGCCCCCGCCCAACCAGAACCCGTGCCATCCTGCGTGCGCACGGTGGTCGTGTAGGCCACACCGGTGCTCCGCTGATACGCAAACAAGCCGGCGCTGTTGGCGATCGCGAAGGCCTGCGATTGCGCCTCGAGATACCCGGTCGAGATCAGCCCCGCGCGACGCGACGGCTCGGTGATGGCGCGCACCGCCTCGGCGCGCGCTTCCGGCTCCAGCGAGGCAGTGCCGTCGTTCCAGACAATCGGTTCGTCGTACGACTGCGGCCCGAGTTCTGGCAGCAGTTCCGGATCTTCTGGCGCGAGGCGCGCGATGCGCTCGGCGTTCTCCACCGCGGCCCTGAGCGAGGCGTCATCGAGGCGGTTTGTGGTGACGTTCGCCACCCGCTTCCCGAAGACGGCGCGGATGGAGACGGAGTTGTTGTAGTTGTCGCCGGCGGTGGAGATCTGGTTCTGGGCAAAGCGCGTGTTGGCGCGCACGCCGGAACTGATGGTCACTCGGCATTCATCGGCATGGGAGAAGCCGAGGACCTTCTTGGCGATCGCTTCGCATTCGGCGCGAGAGAGATGGCGCGCGATGGCGCGGAGGGAGTGAATCGGCATTACGCGCTCCTCCCCGTGTTAATCACGTTGATCTGCTTGTGCCGAGTAGGCGGACAGCCGTGGCTGACGGCATTGGACTGCGAGGGCTGGCCCTTGCCGTCGCCGAAGGCACCGCCGAGCTCGTAGCTGCGCGGGCCGCCGATCATGTCCATCGCGTTCCAGAACTCCGGGGTGCGCATCTGGTAGTTCACGTCCTTGAGCATGCCGGTGATCTTCCCCTTCTTCACTTCGTAGTAGAGCTGGCCGCCGAACTGGGCGTTGTAGCGCTGCTGGTCAATCGAGAAGGCGCCGTCGCCCACAATGGCAATGCCGTCTTCCGTGGCCGCGATCAGGTCGTCCCACACGAGGTCCTGCGTGCCGGGCATCAGGTTCACGTTTGGCATGCGCTGGAACTGGACGTCGGCCCAGGTCTGCGCGTATGAGCAGCCGTAGGAGCGCGTGGGCATGTTGCGCTGCTTGTACCACCAGTCGAGCCACATCGCCTGTTCGCGAGTGGTCTGGTAGTCCACGAAGATGCCGTCCTTGATGATGTGGAATTCGCGCGGCGCGACCCCTTCGTCATCCCAGCCGCAGGCCGAGAGCGAGCCCGGCGCATTGCGTTCGGCGACGATGTTCATGAAGTCGGGGCCGTAGCGGAACTTGCCGAGGAAGTTTTCCGGCGGCGCGAGGAAGCTCGTGCCGGCGTAGTTGGCTTCGAAGCCGTACGCGCGGTCGAGCTCCGTGGGGTGCGCAATGCTCTCGTGGATGGTGAGCCAGAGATGCGACGGGTGCAGGATGAGATCGTAGCGCCCCACCTCGACCGGCTTGGCGGTGAGCTTCTGGCGCGCCTCTTCAACCCATCGGGCGGCCTTCCCCTTGAGATCGGCGTCAATCACATGTTCGTAGCCGAGTCCCTTGGGCTGAATGTCGGTGGACTGACGGGTCTGGAAGTCGCGATTGTCGGCGGAGATCATCGTCACCGTCATGCCGGGCTGCGCGCGCATGATGGTCTGCTGCGTGACCGTGCCGAGGGTGGAGGCGAAGGTTTTCTCGTCCTTCAGAAAGAACATGTTCGAGTTCACGAAGCGCGCGCCGGCCGCGAGGGCGGCGGCGTTGGCTTCGAGGAGGTACGCGACCTTGTCCTCGATGGCGACCGTGAAGGGATCGATGCGCACGGGGGAGCGCCAGACGCCATTTGGCACCGCTTCCGTGGGGGCGAGTTCGACGGGCTTTACCATCGCGGCGCGATTGGCGCGAGCCTGCGCGACGGCCTGACGGGCCACGCGGGCGATTTCATCGACGGTGAGTTCGCTAGAGGCGGCAAATCCCCATGAGCCGCCGACCATCACGCGGACGCCGAAGCCGAAGGTCTCGTTGTCCCCGATGTTGGTGACGCGCCGCTCGCGCGTGCCGATGTTCTGCGAGCGCGCGCTGGAGATGCGGCAATCGGCGTAGTCGGCGCCGGCGGCTTTCGCGGCGTCGATTGCGCGGAGCGCGAGTTCGCGGTGATCGCTGTCGCCGGAGTACGCGGGCGACGGACTTCCAGCGGCGTGGGCTCGTTCGGCGTTGAGAAGGGAGACAGCGGCGGCGGCAGCGGCCGACTGTTGCAGGAATTCGCGGCGAGTCGATGACACGAGAGTTTTTTGCCCGTGGTAAAGGAGAAATCGAATATGCCGTATTGTGTACGCGTCCCGCCAATGCCAACGTTCAGACACCTCCAACCCCCCTGGAGTTTGCTGACGTGCACACGATGACCATCGACGGCCGCCAATGCTCGGCTGCCGAGGGTGCGACGATCCTCGACGCCGCGCGCGCGGCGGGAATCGACGTCCCGACTCTTTGCTGGTACCCGCAGCTGCCCACCGTGGGCAACTGCCGCATTTGCTTGGTCAGCGTCGAGGGCACCAGCAAGCTGTTGCCCTCCTGTGCGACCCACGCCGCCGACGGCATGGTGGTGCACACGGAGTCGCAGGCCGCCGTGAAGAATCGGCAGGGCGTCCTCTCGCTCCTGCTTGAGCGCTATCCGGTGGAGCAGATTCCCGCTGATCGCGGGCGAAATGAGTTCGAGGCGCTGGTGCACCGCTACCAGGTGCCGTTGACGCGTTCCGGTGACAACGCCCTCCGCACGGGCGACGAACGCCCGACCGATCCAATCATCACGCACGACATGAGCACCTGCATCCTGTGCACCCGCTGCGTGCGGGCGTGCGAGGACATTCAGGTGGTGGGCGTGCTCGAGATGGCACAGCGCGGCGAGCATGCGGAGATCATCGTGGGGGCCGACGGCAACCCAGAGCATGCGGGCTGCACCTGGTGCGGCGAGTGCGTGCGCGTCTGCCCGACGGGGGCGATCCACGACATCCTCCCGCTGGCCAAAATGAAACTGGGGACGATGGAGCTGCCGGCCGAGAAGGTGCGGTCGGTCTGTCCGTACTGTGCGGTGGGCTGCCAGCTCGATCTGGAGGTGCGCGACGGGCAGGTTTCGCGAGTGAGCTCGCCGTGGATTGAAGAGGACACGCCGAATCAGGGCTCGACCTGCGTGAAAGGGCGATTCGGCACGGACTTCGTGCTGCATCGCGACCGCCTGAAGCAGCCGATGATTCGTCGCGGCTGGACGCGCAACGCGAGTGGCACCTGGCAGTTCGATTCGAATCATCCCGACGTCGTGCGGTGGCCCAAGCGTGGCGGACCCTGGGTGGATGTCGAGAAGGAAGCATTTGCCGAGGAGGCGCACCGCCCACGAACGAATCCGCTGCGGCGGCGCGCCGATGGCGGCGCGGACTCCGTCGCCAACCCCGTCCTTGGTGACCCGCGCGATCGCTTGGCCACACCGCCGGATTGGTTCGCGCCCTTTCGGGAGGCGACTTGGGATGAAGCGCTCGAACTCACGGCGCAGCAGCTCGAACGGCTTCGCGATACACATGGCT
>JANLTT010000062.1:0-6228 GCA_031363115.1 Gemmatimonas sp. | reverse complement strand
TGTCACGCCAGTGGCAACGCCGGGTAGCGATGATCGGCACAGATAACCGCTGAAAGCATCTAAGTGGGAAGCTGTCCCCAAGATGAACTCTCCCTGGGAGCTTGACTCCCCTAAAGGGCCGTGGGAGACCACCACGTCGATAGGTCAGAAGTGGAAAGCTAGTAATAGCCTCCGAGCTAACTGATCCTAATCGCCCGTGCGGCTTGACTACTCCCCCTGTTTTCTCGCAAGAGATTCTGGGGTAGGAATCACAAAACCGCAGAGCTTCGCACGATCTAACAATCTTGCGATTCGCCAATACACGAACACTACCACTCCTCCGTTGTCTCCACTTCGCTGGCGACTAGAGCGTAGGGGCCACACTCGTTCCCATCCCGAACACGATCGTTAAGCCCTACAGCGCCGATGGTACTCCGACCGAGAGGTCGCGGGAGAGTAGGCCGTCGCCGGCACCCCTGGAAGGCCCCAGTCGATTCTGACTGGGGCCTTTCTTTTTTCACCCATTCGTGCCCTGCGCACGAGATCACTCGTCTTCACCAACAATGCCCAAAGCCGGATTCGTCACCCTCGTCGGCCGCCCAAACGCCGGCAAAAGCACGCTGCTCAACCGACTCGTCGGGGAGCGGCTCGCCATCGTCTCGCCGAAGCCCCAATCCACGCGCGAGCGCGTGGTTGGCATCCTCTCCGATGAGCACTCCCAGCTGATCTTCCTGGACACGCCGGGGCTCCTCGAGCCGCGGTACGCCCTCCATCGCAGCATGCAGCACGCGTCGCAGCAAGCCATCGCCGACGCAGACCTAATCGTTCACATCGTTGACGCCTCCCGCGATAGTCCGGAAGACCTCACCGTCCTCGCCGACTTGCCGGCGCCCCCGAAGGCCCCGATTCTCGTGGTCCTCAACAAGTCGGACACGCTGTCCGCCGAGCGCCGAGCTGAACTCCTGGCCAACGTGCCGGATGCGCGTTTCATCTCCGCGGCAACTGGGGACGGACTCGAGGACCTGCTGGCCACCATTCGCGAACGACTTCCGGAGAGCCCATTCTTCTACGATCCCGAGGACGTCTCGACGCAGCAAATGCGCTTCTTTGTCTCGGAGTTCCTGCGCGAGACGGCGTTGGAGCAGCTCGAGGATGAAGTCCCGTACGGCATCGCGGTCGCCATCGAGGAGTTCCGCGAGTCCGATGATCCCGTGTACATTCGGGCAGTGCTCTACGTCGAGCGCGACAGTCAGAAGCGGATCGTCATTGGGGCGGGAGGTAGTCGGATCAAAGCCATCGGGCAGGCCGCGCGGGCCAAGATCGAACCGCTCGTGGGTCGGCCGGTCTACCTCGATCTTTGGGTGAAGGAACTGAAGAACTGGCGGAAGGATCTCAACGCACTCGCGCGCCTGGGATACCGGATGCCGGAAACGGAGAAGCGATGAGCACTTCCGAACGAACAATCCCGTCGGCCATGCGCGATTTGCTTGCCTGCCCGAAGTGTCGGGGGCCACTACGCGACGGTGTGTTGGGCGAAAATAGCGCGCAACCCTCGGCCAGTGCGTTAGTTTGTTCTGCGTGTGGGTTGGCGTATCCTGTTCAAGAGGGGATTCCCGTTCTCCTCATTGAACGCGCGACTGCGTGTGCGACTTCGGTGTGATCGGTGTGATCGGTGTGAGAGGTTCGATCGGTTTGACACGCATTTCCAGCGCTCCTAAGTTCCCCATCTCCCTTCCGTGCTGACTCGGTGCCTGCGAACGCCGCTCTCATCTTTGCACCCGATGGTCAGACGCTGCCACCGCCGGTAACGGCGTGGCTGGATGACCATCGGTTGCCCGCACGGGTCGTCTCCGATCCGGATGAGGTGATGCGCGCGTCATTGCGGGCGCGTCCGCGCCTGGTGTTGGTGGATGCGCGACAGCACCCGGTGGCGGCCATCAAGATGTGTCGCCGGCTCAAGCTCGATTCCTACACGGGAATCGTACCGGTAGTCCTCGCCACACGCGATGATGACGCCTCGTTCGCCGCGGCATTCGATGCCGGCGCCGATGAAGTGCTCCGCGAGAGCTACAACCCGCACGAGATGCATCTGCGCCTGGACGCCATGTTGCGTCGCAGTGATCGCGACACCTTCGTGCATCCGTCCACGCGCCTGCCTGGCACGGTCGAAATCGAGTTGGAAATGACGCGCCGCATCGAGGCGAATGCGCGCTTTGCCGTCTGTTATGCCGACCTCGATCATTTCAAGGAGTACAACGATCGCTACAGCTATTATGATGGCGATCGCGTCATTCGGATCCTGTCGCGCATCCTGCATGACTGCGTGAAGGGACTGTGCGGGGAGCACGGGTTTGTGGGACACATCGGAGGCGATGACTTTATTTTTATCCTACCGATCGCGAATATCAACGAGACGTGCGGGACGGTGGTTGAGGTCTTCGATACCTTGATTCCGTTTCAGTACTCGGAGCAGGATCGCCGCGCCGGTTATTATTTCGGCAAGGATCGTCGCGGACAGTTGCATAAGGTGCCGCTGATGACCCTGTCGGTGGGAGTCGTGACGAATGAACGCCGCGAGTTCACGCACGCGGGGCAGGTCAGTGAGTTGGCCACGGAGATGAAGAGCTACGCGAAGTCGCTGCACGGCTCGGTGTTCGCGGTGGATCGTCGTACCGACGGTCCTCCGGGCGACGCCCCTGTACAGAACCAGCGATCGGCCCGAATCGGGGAGGGGTAGTGAACGTCACGTGTGGAGAGTGTCAGTCAGTCTTCCGAGTGGATCCGGCCAAGGTGCCGTCGGGAGGCGTGCGCGCGCGCTGCTCAGTGTGCGGCGCGGTGATGCACGTCGCCGGACAGGTAGCCGGTGCTCAGCCGCCGCTGGTCGGGGCGAGCGTTGGCGGCGGGGGCAGCCCGGCATGGAGCCCAAGCGTCCCGCAGGCCATCATGGACTCCGACGCGGCCTCCGCGCCTGAGTACTACGAGTCCGCTCCGGCGGCGATCGTGGAGGTCGAACCGCCAGCAGCGCCCGTTGCGCCAGCGGCGCCCGTCGCGCCCACGCCACCGCCTGCTCCCGCGGTGACGCGCGCCCCCGCGCTCACTCCGGCGCGTCCGGCGACGCCCTATGCTCCGACCCCGCGAATCTCCGCCCCGGTGGTCCCACCTCGTGCGCCGACCCCGAGCGCTGCTCCTGCGGTTCCCCCCGCACCTCCCGCACCCCCCGCCGCACCGACGCCGATTGCGTCGCCTTCGGTGACGCCGGCGCGGCCAACGATGGCACCGCCGGCTCGGGCGTCGTCAACGATGTTGACCCCGCCCATTCCGGGCGCCCTTTCTCGGCCGCCGGCGGCACCGCTCCCGCCGCGTCCCGTGATGCCGCCCATGGCTGCCCCGCGGGTCATGCCTCCGGTTCCGCCGGCGGCCGCCGCGCCGGCTCCGCTACCGCCTCGGCCGATGATGGCACCGCCGGTGCGTGCACCGGCCCCCGTGGCCCCAGCGGCACCTGCTGCCCCCGTGGCACCGGCTGCCCCGGCGGCCGCGGCACCGGCTCCTGCAGCGGCCCCGACACCAGCGCCGACACCAGCGCCGACACCAGCGCCCGCACCAACCCCTGCCGCGACGCCGACTCCTGCGACGCGGCCTGGCCTCAGCTCGCTGTCCTCCGCCGCACCAATGAGGACCCCACTCGCGTCGACTCCCGTCGCGCCCGCTCGGCCCTCGACAGCGACCCCGGCGACCCCCGGAAAGCGCCCCGTCAACCCATTTCTCGCGAACGATCCCAATCTCAAGGCCCGCCGCCTCGCGCGTGCCTTGGTCTCGGACATGATTGCCTACCTCCCGGATAAGCGAGAGCAGGGGTTGCGTGACGGGACGTTGAAGGCGCTGTTCAAGGAAGAAATCAAGAAGAGCTACGAGGAGTACATCGATCAGATCGGCAAGGAGTTCGCCGAGACGACGACGCACTTCCAGGAAGCGCTGAACGATCTGCTTGCTGGTGGGCAGAAGATGTTCTAGGCCGCTCGCTTCGGTGGACTGCTGATTCTACGGAAGGCACGAAGGGAGCCGCGACTCGAACGGGTCGCGGCTCCCTTCGCGCCTTCCTGTGAAACGCAGTGCCCGAACCACTGGCGATAGACTAACTTGAAGGCTGTTGCCGCAAGCCGTGTGCGCCTCGCGCAGCGCCGCTCGCGCCGTATCTCACTTCCCGCACAGCCATGGCCGCCGATACCGCCCTTTTGTCCTCCCTGAAGCACGACGAGTCCAGGCTCGACGAGCTCCGGAGGTACCTTTGACCTCGAGCGCAAGCGCGACCGTCTGAACGCTCTCGAAGCCGACATGTCGGACCCCAATTTCTGGAATGCACAGGAACGGGCCCGCGGGGTGGTGCAGGAAGTGAAGACGCTCAAGAACTGGATCGAGCCCTGGGACAAACTCAAGGGACGCATCAAGAGCGCGCGCGAGCTGGAGGAGCTGCTGGCGATGGAGCCCGATGCCGCGATGATTGCGGACGTCGAGAAGGAGGCCGCTTCCATCCGCGAGGAGACGGATGCCTTCGAGCTCAAGTCGCTGCTGCAGGGACGCGATGACTTCCGCGATGCGCAGCTCGAAATCAGTGCCGGCGCGGGTGGCACCGAGGCGCAGGATTGGGCGCAGATGATCATGCGCATGTACACGCGCTGGGCGGAACGAAAGGGCTTTAACGTCGAGATCCTCGACCTGTCGGAAGGCGAAGAAGCGGGCATCAAGGGCGCGGTCCTCGAGGTCCAGGGTCCTTACGCTTTCGGCTTCCTGCGCCCGGAGATCGGGGTACACCGTTTGGTGCGCATTTCGCCGTTCGACTCGCAAGCCCGACGTCACACCAGCTTCGCCTCGGTTTTCGTGTATCCCGTTGTCAACGACGAGATCAACATCGAGATCAAGGAAGACGACCTGCGCATTGACGTGTATCGGGCGTCCGGTGCGGGCGGCCAGCACGTGAACAAGACGTCCTCTGCGGTGCGCATCACGCACTTACCGACCGGCATCGTGTGCGCCTCGCAGGCTGAGCGCTCGCAGTTCAAGAACAAGGCGACGGCGATGAAGCAACTGAAAAATCGCCTGTACAATCTCGAAGCGGAGAAGCAGGCGGCGATCAAGGCGGCCCTCGACGCCACCAAGCAGGATGTGTCATTCGGCAGCCAGATTCGCAGCTACGTCTTCCAGCCTTACACGATGGTCAACGACCACCGCACGGAGCTGAAGCTCCCCGACGTGCACAAGGTGATGGACGGCGCAATTGATCCGTTCATCGAGGCATATCTCAAGCAGCAGGGCGGCCCCGGAGACGATAAATGAGTGAGGACCTGAATCACGTGTTGCTCGCGCGTCGCGAGAAGCTCGTCGCACTCGAAGCGCTCGGCGTAGCGCCGTTTGCGTACGGCTTCGACCGTTCGCATGGGTGCGGTGCGGCGCTGCCCTTGCTCGGCGAGGCCGAGGAAGGACCCGTCGTGCGCGTGGCGGGTCGTGTGGTGGCGTGGCGAGGGCATGGCAAGACCGCCTTCGCGCATGTCGCCGACGACACGGGGCGCATCCAGGTCTATTTCCGTCGCGATGATCTGAGCGAGGCGCAGGCGGCCTTGATGCCGCTCTTTGATCTCGGTGACGTGATCGGTATCGAGGGACCGCTCTTTCGCACGCGCACCGGCGAAGTGACCATCAAGGTCACGACGGCGACGATGCTGGCGAAGTCGCTCCGTCCGTTGCCGTTCGGCAAGGAAGAGCAGGTGGACGGGAAGACCGTGCGCCACTCGGGATTCGGTGACGGCGAGCAGCGTTCGCGTCAGCGGTATGCCGACCTCGCGGTGCATCCGGAAGTGCGCCGGCACTTTGCCGCGCGC
Source organism: Gemmatimonas sp. (assembly GCA_031363115.1). Lineage (GTDB taxonomy): Bacteria > Gemmatimonadota > Gemmatimonadetes > Gemmatimonadales > Gemmatimonadaceae > Pseudogemmatithrix. The sequence goes on along the minus strand of JANLTT010000062.1, from coordinate 376 downwards.
TCCAGGATGACGACGGCGATTCGTCGTGCGCTCGACGCGCTCAACTATCTCGAAGTTGAGACGCCGGTGCTGCAGCCGCTCTATGGCGGCGCGGCCGCGCGCCCATTCACGACGCACCACAATGCGCTCGACATGCCGCTCTACCTGCGTATTGCGGATGAGCTGTATCTCAAGCGTCTGGTGGTGGGTGGATTTGATCGCGTGTACGAAATTGGCCACGACTTCCGCAACGAAGGCATCGACCGGACCCACAATCCGGAATTCACGATGCTGGAGTTCTACGAGGCGTACGCCGACTACACGGTGATGATGGGTCGCGTGGAGCAGTTGCTCATTACGGCCGCGACCGCGGTGCGCGAGGTGCTTGGCGACGAGC
>JANLTT010000290.1:0-10336 GCA_031363115.1 Gemmatimonas sp. | reverse complement strand
CAACGAGTGTCGACTTGGGCCGATAGTCGAGAATGCTGGGCGCGGGGGTTTCCGGCCCGAGGCAGGAGCGCGGCCTGACTTCCGTGGTACCCGGCGGACACGCTTCACCGTCCTTAATGGTCGTTCCGCCGCGAAAACCACCACCGCCGCGGCCTGCGGGCGGTTGTAGGGCAGCCAGTGAGTTGGCCCCCGCGATGACCGCGACCGCGCACAACACGAGCCGCCACCGCACTCCTCGGATTCGCTGAACAATAGACCTGCTCATCTGATGCACCCTTGAGAAACTGGTTCGCGGAGACTCGGCACGCTTGCTCAGCGAAGAAATTTTCGTCGTTTACGACCGTCTGACAAGGTGGACCAAGTACCAAAACAACATCCACCAAAGAGGCACGCTCCCCTCCTACCGGCGACTCCGCGCATGCTCGGCAATCAACGCCGCAATCGTCTTGCGCAGATCGGCTCCCGCCGCCTCGTGGGCGCGCTCGAACCGCTCGAGATCGCTGAGGTACACTCGGCGTGCCAGCAATGCCGCGTTGTCGAGCTTTACGCGTTCAGCGTACGCCGGCCCAATCGTCCGAAGCCGCGGTGTGACCTCGCGAACAAGTTGTCCGCGGGCCTCGCGGTAGATGCTGTCACGCAGCCCGATGCGGCGCGCACGAAGAGAATCGCCGGGGTGCGCAACGAAGGTCGAGTCCAGCGATGTATAGAGCGCGAGCCAGAACGCCGCCAGCAGTCGATCATCCGCCCACCGCGCCGCGGCGTGCGCCGCCCTGGCGGAATCCCCGCGCGACAGAAAGAACCGCTCCGCCCCACGCCCCCCCACAAAGTTCGCGAAGCTCTCATTGAACGTCGCATCCCCCTTCGCGAAGTACCGATTGTGCGTGAGCTCATGGATCACCGTGTTCACGAGATCCACGGAATCCTGCGCCGCGGTCGTAGAAAGCAACGGGTCGTTGAACCACCCGAGCGTCGAAAAGGCCGACGCAGGGCGCAGGTACGTATCAAACCCGTCCGCCGCGAGCTTCGCTTCGGCCGCGAGGGCATCCTCCAGCCGGAAGTAGCCCTTGTACGGCAGACGCCCCACCACGGGAAAGCGCCAGAGGACCGGCTCGAGCGCATCTGGAGCCGCACCCGAGAGCACAAGCACCAGCGTGTCGCGCTCCAGTTGCGTGTACTGCGTGAAGGTCTCCCCCGCCGGCAGCCCCAGCGAGTCCACCGCAAAGGCGCGCGCTTCCTCCACCAACTGCAGCCGCCCACGCAGCGCCGGCGAAATCGTCGAGTCGGCAAGCCACTCGGAAATCGGCCGCCGCGCCCACAAAATCTTCCCCTCCTCCCACCCCGCACGCGCGAGATACCGGCCGAGCGGGGTCGCGGCCAACAGAACGACGCCAATGAGAAGCAGAGCCCCGAGGCCCGTCAAGGCCCAGCGCCACCATTTCCTCCCCGAATACCCACTCAAAGCCGCCATCCCCCCGCCTCCAGAAACGCTATCTTTAGTCCCCGATGTCATTCGTCCATCTCCACTGCCATTCCGAGTACTCGCTCCTCGACGGAGCGAACCGGATTGATGATCTGATCCGCCGGGCTCAGGAGTTCGAGCAGCCCGCCCTCGCGATCACCGATCACGGCAACATGCACGCCGCCTGGGAATTCCAGGAGAAGGCGGCCAAGGCCAAGATCAAGCCGATCCTTGGGATGGAAGCCTACGTCGCCCCAGGTGACCGTAAGCAGCGCGGACGCGCCGCCGCCGGCGAGAAGAACTACTTCCACCTTGTCCTACTCGCCCGCGACCTCGTCGGTTACAAGAATCTCGTCAAGCTCACCTCCCTCGGCTACACCGAGGGCTTCTACGGCAAGCCCCGCCTCGACCGCGAGCTCCTCGCGCGCCACTCCGAAGGGCTGATCGTCTCCTCCGCCTGCATGGCGGGCGAAGTCGCGCAGCACCTCCTCGAGGACCGCTACACCGAGGCGATGGCCGCCGCGGCTTGGTACGCCGAGGTCTTTAAGGATCGCTACTACCTCGAAGTCCAAGCGCACGAAGCGGGCGAACAGAAGAAGCTCAACGACCAAATCTTCCGCCTCGCGAAGGATATGTCGTTGCCCGTCGTCGCCACGAACGACGCCCACTTCCTGCGAGCTGAGGATCACGCGGCCCACGATGTGCTCCTGTGCATCGGCCTGAAGAAGGACCGGCTCGACGCCGACCGCATGCGCTACGATCGCGGGCTCTACTTCAAGAGCGCCCCCGAAATCAGCAGCTACTTCAAGGGTCGCACGGACGTCCTCGAGAATACCCTCGCGATTGCCGACTCGGTGGACGTGCAGTTCGAGAAGAAGTACTTCGTGCCCTCGTTCCCGCTCCCAGCGGGAGTCACGAGCGAGAACGAGTATCTCGTGAAGCTCTCCACCGAGGGGGCTAAGAAGCGCTACGGCACTCCCCTCCCCAAGGAAGTCCAAGAGCGCCTCGACTACGAACTCGGCGTCATCACGAAGACGGGCTACTCGGGCTACTTCCTCATCACCGCGGATTTCATTCAGGCCGCCCGTGATCGTGGAATTCCCGTTGGCCCAGGCCGCGGATCCGCGGCGGGCTCGCTTGTTGCGTACGCGACCGGCATCACGAACGTCTGCCCGCTCAAGTTCGACCTCCTCTTCGAACGCTTCCTGAATCCGGAACGCGTCTCGATGCCCGACATCGACGTGGACTTCTGCGAAGAACGTCGCGGTGAAGTGATCGAGTATGTGCGCGACAAGTACGGGCGCGATTCCGTCGGCCAGATCATCACCTTCGGGACACTCAAGTCGCGCGCATGCATCAAGGACGTCGGGCGCGTGCTCGCTTTCTCGCCTGCGGAAACCGACGCGATCGCGAAGCTGATTCCCAACGCGCCGAACTTCTCGCTGACGGTCAAGGAGGCGATCAAGCAGGTCCCCGAAGTCCGGAAGCTCTACGAGCAGGACGATCGCCACGCGCAGCTCTTCGACTTCGCCATCTCGCTCGAAGGACTCTCGCGCCACGCCGGGGTGCACGCCGCGGGCATCGTGATCGCGCCGGGACCGCTCGACAACTACGTCCCCATCTGCACGGCGGACTCGAAGGGCTCGGGCTCCGATGGTGACGAGCGCGTTGTGGTGACGCAGTACGACATGAATGCGCTCGAGAAGGCCGGGATGCTCAAGATGGACTTCCTCGGCCTCACGACGCTCACCATTCTGTCGGATGCCGTAAAGGCCATCAAGGAACGTCGCGGCATTGATATTGACCTCGACGCCCTTTCGCTCGACGACGAAGCGACGTACCGCCAGTTGCGCGCAGGGCGCACCGCCGGTGTGTTCCAGTTTGAATCGGCACTGGCGACCGACATGGTGCGCTCGATGCGCGCCGACCGCTTCGACGACCTCGTCGCGTCCAACGCGCTGATGCGTCCGGGCCCCCTCGACGCGGGGATGCACAAGGTTTATCAGCGCCGCAAGAAGGGCGAAGAACCCGTCACCTATCAGCTCCCCGAGCTGGAGGAGATCCTCTCTCCCACCTACGGCGTCATCACCTATCAGGAACAGGTGATGCGTATCGCGCAGCGGCTCGCGGGCATCTCGCTCGCCGAAGCCGACGTGCTGCGTAAGGCCGTCGGCAAGAAGGACGCCGAGCTCATCAAGAAGGAACTCGGCAAATTCTCCGAGAAGGCCATCGCCAAGGGCTTCCCGCCCAAGGTGATTGAAGAGATCTCCGCGCAGATCGAAACCTTCGGCCGCTACGGTTTCAACAAGTCGCACTCGGTCGCGTACTCGATTCTCTCGTACCACACCGCGTACCTCAAGACGCACTACGGCCCCGAGTTCATGGCGGCAGTGCTCTCGGCGTCCATTGGCGACACCGATGCGGTGGTGAAGTACATCAATGAATCGCGCGACCTGAACCTCGAGATCCTCCCGCCGGATGTGAACGAATCCGGCTGGAAGTTCACCGTGGTGGGCGACACGCGCATTCGCTTTGGGCTCGGCGCCATTCGCAATGTCGGGCATACTGCCGCGCAGAGCATCATCACCGCGCGGCTCGAGAAGCCCTTCACGACGCTCTACGATATGTGCGAGCGCGTGGATCTCCGGATGTGCAACAAGCGCGTCTTCGAAGCGCTCATTCACGCGGGCGCGCTCGATTCCCTCCCCGGACATCGCGCGCAGTTCCTCGCCGCACTCGATGGTGCGATACAGTACGCCTCGCTCGCGCAGGCGGAAATCGCCACGGGCCAAGGCTCGCTCTTTGGCGAACTCGGCGGCGATCCGCAGGCCCCCGATGCCGCCCCCATGCTCCCGACCCTCCCCAACGTGCGGGAGTTCTCGGAGAGCGAGCGCCTGACGCAGGAAAAGGCGATCCTCGGCTTCTATATTTCCGGACACCCGCTCGAGCCCTTCCGCGCGGAGTGCGAGCTCCTCGCCACCGCGACGGTGGCCAAGCTTGGGACCTGGTCGCCGGAGCCGATGTCCATCGCCGGGGTGGTCACCTCCATCAAGCGCCAGATCTCCAAGAAGTCGGGGAACGAGTTCGCCCGCCTCACTGTGGAGGACTTCGTGGGGACCGCCGAGCTGCTGGTCTTCCCAGAGGCCTGGGCCTCGATTGGCGACCGCGTCCAGACGGACATCCCCGTCCTGATCAAGGGCGGCTACTCCAAGCGGGACCAGGACGCCGACAACCCGACATTCATTGTGGACACAATCACCCGGCTGGCCGAACTCCGGGCCAATGGGCAGTTCGCGATTTCGCTGGAGCTGGACGCCGACTCCGCCCTCCCCGCCGAGGTCATGCGGGACATCCGGGCGGTGGCCGTGGCCCATCCCGGTTCGGCCCCGTTGGAGCTACGTTGGAAGGGTCCAGATGGGAGCCCGGCCCGGTTGCGGTCGAGTTCCCTCAAGTTGTCCACCGCCGGCCCCGCGCTCTTGGAGCTCCGCTCCTTGCTCGGCGCCGAGCGCGTGCGTCTCGTCCGCGGGAGCTGACTAAGATGGGCACCTCTGCATTGGAATTCGAAAAGCCGCTCGCTGAGCTCGAAAAGCAGATCGAGGAAGTCCGCAAAGTCGCCGAAGAGCAGAAGCTCGACGTGGATCAGCAGATTGCCCCGCTGCAGGCCAAGCTCGGGGAGATGCGCGCGGATATCTACAAGAACCTCACGCCGTTGCAGCGCGTGCAGGTCGCGCGTTCGGCGCGTCGTCCCTTCACGCTCGACTACCTGCGTCTCGCCTTCACCGACTTCATCGAGCTGCATGGCGATCGCGCCTTCCGCGACGATCCCTCAATCGTGGGCGGCTGGGCCCGACTCGATGGCGAGACGGTGATGGTGATTGGCCACCAGCGTGGCCGCGACACCAAGGAAAACCTGCATCGCAACTTCGGCATGCCCCATCCCGAGGGCTACCGGAAGGCGCTGCGCCTGATGAAGCTCGCCGAGAAGTTCCAGGTGCCGGTCATCACGATGATCGACACCCCAGGGGCGTGGGCCGGACTGGGCGCCGAGGAGCGCGGTCAGTCGGAAGCGATTGCGCGCAATCTGTTTGAGATGAGCACGCTCACCGTGCCGATTGTCGCGCTCGTGATTGGCGAGGGCGGCTCAGGTGGCGCGCTCGCGCTCGGGGTGGCCGACCGCATCCTGATGATGCAGAACTCCGTGTATTCGGTGATCACGGTGGAAGGGTGCGCCGCGATTCTCTGGAAGGACGGCAAGAGCATCGAGATGCGTGAGAAGGCCGCGACTTCGCTCAAGATCACCGCCGACGATCTCGTCAACCTCAAGATCGTCGATGAAGTCATCCCCGAGCCGCCGGGTGGCGCGCATGCTGACCACGAGGTGACCGCGAAGGCCGTCCAAGCGGCGTTGCTGCGCAACGTTGAAGAGCTCAAGGGACTCAAGCCCGACAAGCTCGTCCGTCGCCGACGCGAGAAGTTCCTCAAGATGGGTGCGTTCACCGAGTGACGGACATCGCGGTCGCTACGCATCTGGTCGAAGTCGAGTTCAAGGGCAATCGGCGCGTCTTCTTCCAGTTTCAGGGCGAGAGTGCGCCGACGCTGAAGTCGGCGGTGATCGTCACGGTCGATCGTGGCGAGGACCTCGGTCGCGTGCACAGCATCGGCGAACTCGCCGACAAGCGAAAGGCGGGGACAGCGCACGGCAAGGCGTCGCCGGAGCAGTTGCCGCCCGTCGTGCGCGTCGCCACGCCGCAGGAAGTGGATCGCGCCGTGCGCCTTCGCGCCGACGAACATGCCGTGCGCAAGGCGGCGATTGAGTTTGCGCGTGAACTCAAGCTCGACCTCAAGATCTCCGACACCGAGTGGCAGTGGGATCGTCGCAAGCTGACGATCTTTTTCACCGCCGAAGAGCGCGTGGATTTCCGCGAGCTCGTACGCCGCTTGGAGCGTCGCTTCTCGACGCGCGTGCACATGTGGCACATCGGCGTGCGCGACGAAGCGCGTCGTCTCGATGGCATTGGTCGCTGCGGTCGCCAGTTCTGCTCGGCGTCGTGGCTGCCCGAGTTGCGCCCCGTGAAGTCGAGCACCGCAAAGGACCAGCGTCTTTCGACGCTCAACCCCGCGCAGATCTCCGGCACCTGTGGGCGCCTGATGTGCTGCCTGCGGCATGAGCATGAGTTCTACGTGCAGCAGCGCAAGCGTTTCCCGAAGGAAGGCAAGGTCATCACGACCACTGCGGGCGAGGAGAAGATTGTCAGCAACGACATCTTCCGCGATCTCGTGACGCTGCGCACGGCCGAAGGCGAGTACCGCACCATTCCGCTGGCTGATCTCCGGAAGGAGACGGCGCCGGGCATCGTGCCGCCGGAAACCGCGGCGGCAGCGGGCTCGCTCGTGGACCTCAAGCGCGCCGCGCACGAGCAAGGGCACGAGCAAGGGCACGCGCAAGGGCACGCGCACGATCACGGCCACGAAGACGACTCACACGAGCACGAACACGATGAAGCGCACGTCGAGGAGGAACATCACTCGACGCGTCATCAGGCGCATCATCCCGAACCGCACGACGACGTGGCGATTGACGAGGACGATTCTGGTCCGTCGCTCGAGCCACGCTCTGGTCCGTCGGGCGAGCCAGGCTCCGGTCCCTCCGACGCACCATCGGGTCCGGAGAGCGCGGCCGATGCCGAACAGCGCAAGCGTCGTCGCCGCGGACGTCGCGGTGGTCGTCGCGGACGCGGTGATGCCGGCGGCAATGGTGGTGGTGGTACCGGTGGTAGTGGCGGTTCCGGCGACGCCGCGCCCCCTTCCAAGAGCTGACGATGTCGCGCTTCTACCTCACGACGGCCATTGATTACGCTAACGGCGAGCCCCACCTCGGGCACGCCTTCGAGAAGATCGGCGCGGATGCCATCTGCCGCTTTCGTCGTCAGCTCGGCGACGACGTCTGGTTCCTCATCGGGATGGACGAACACGGGCAGAAGGTCGCGCAGACCGCCGAGAAGGCGGGGCTCGCGCCGCAGGCCTTCGTCGACCAGATCGCCGGGCACTTCAGCGCCATGTGGTCACGGCTGAACATCTCGCACGACCAGTTCATGCGCACCTCGCACGCCGCGCATCACGAGGCCGTGAAGGAACTGCTCGAACGCATCTTCGCGCGCAATCCCGATGATTTCTACGAGCGCTCGTACACGGGGATGTATTGCGTCGGCTGCGAGAGCTTCAAGCAGCCCGCGGATATCGTGGACGGGAAGTGTGCATTGCATCCGACGCGCACGATGGAGGAAGTCACCGAGCGGAATTGGTTCTTCCGCCTCTCGCGCTACACCGCGCCGCTGAAGCAGCTTCTCACCGAGCAGCCGCACTTCCTGCAGCCGGAGTCACGTCGCAACGAGATCCTCGCCCTGCTCGACGCGGGGCTCGAGGACATCTCGGCGAGCCGCGCGCGCTTCGAATGGGGCGTGCCCTTTCCGCGTGCGCTGTCCGATGGCGAGACGCAGACCACGTACGTCTGGTTCGATGCGCTTCCGAACTACTGGACTGCGCAGTTCTTCGAGGGTTCCGGCGCGAGCTGGCCCGCGAGCGTGCATGTCATCGGTAAGGACATCACCCGCTTTCACTCGGTGATCTGGCCGGCCATGCTCATGTCCGCGGGGATTCCGCTCCCTGAGCGTGTGTGGGCGCACGGCTTTGTCACCCTTGGTGGCGAACGCTTTTCCAAGAGCGCCGGCGTGAAGCTCGAGCTCTCCGATGCCGTGGACAAGTTCGGTGCCGATGCCTTCCGATACTTCCTGCTGCGCGAAATTCCCTTTGACGGCGATGGCTCCTTCTCCTGGGAGCGTTTCGAAGCCGTCTACACGGCCGAACTCGCCAACGGACTCGGCAACCTCGCCAGCCGCACCATCGCGATGATTGAGAAGTACTGCGAGGGTGTCGTGCCGGCCGGCGCCGAGAGTGCCACCGACGGCGCGGACCTCGCCGATTATGCCGAGGCCCGCGCCGCGCTCGATGGCTCGCGCGGCTTCATGGTGCATGAGGCGTTAGAGGCGATTTTTCGGACCGTCGCCCGCGCCAATCAGGCCATTCAGGACGCCAAGCCCTGGGTGCTCGCCAAGGACCCCGCCAACCGCGCCGAGCTCGAGCGTGTGCTGGCCGCGCTCGCTCGGCAGCTGGGACGGCAAGCGATTTACCTCGCCCCGTTCATGCCGACCAAGGCGCAGGCGCTCTGGGAAGCCCTCGGAGGCTCCGGATTGGCCGGTGCCGTGCGGTTTGCCGCCGCCGAGTCGCTGGACTGCACCGGCTGGAAGGTCGCGAAGGGGGAGGGGCTCTTCCCTCGCCCGGAACCCCCCAAGCCGGCCTGACTCCGGCTCCCGGGAAGGGGCTTAGAAGGGTCCCACCCATCCCCCAAATCCCCTAGATTTGGGGGATGTCTGACCGCCAGAAGTGGACCGTCGTTTTGGTCCCCCCAGAGAACCAGCCCGCCAAGAGCTACATGCTCTCAGGCTGGGCATTCCGCGCCGTGGCGTGGACGGGTGGCCTCTCGCTGCTTTTCGTGGGCTGGGCGGTCGTGGTGCTCTTCACCCCGTGGGGAACGCCGGGCGCGCGGATCGTCGCCGCCGAGAACGCCGCGCTCCACGCTGACATCGCCGCCATCGAAGAGCGCTTCAAGGTCCTCGACGACACGCTGCGCTCGATTGCCAGCCGCGAAGAGCAGATGAAGATGCTGGCCGGTCTCCCCACCGAGGTCTCGGCCGTGCGTGACTCGACGGCCGTCGGTGCGCCCGATGCGCTCGTGGCGTCGGCGAGCATCGTGGACCTGCCGACTGCGCCGATTGAGGCAACCGCACTAACCGCTGCCCCGACCCGCCGTCGCCCGTTCTTGGGCCGACTTGGCTGGAGCGCAAGGCCGGACATCGAGGGGATGATCTCCCGCGCGAGCAATCTCGCGAATGGCCTTCGTGATGTCTCGGACACGCTGGAGCGCAACTTCCAGCGCTTCGCGAACACGCCGAGCATCATGCCGACGGCGGGGTGGCTCTCGAGCCAGTTCACCTCGAGCCGCTTCCATCCGATCCTGCACGAGAATCGCCCGCACGAGGGCATTGATGTCACCGCGCCAACGGGCACGCCAATCGTGGCGCCGGCGGCGGGGAGCGTGATTTTCGCCGGGAACGATAAGGGCTACGGCCTGGTAGTTGAGATTGACCACGGCAACGGGATCCGCACCCGCTTCGCGCATTGCTCGCGTCTCGCGGTGCGCGCGGGGCAGCAGGTGACGCGCAATCAGTTGATTGCCGCGGTCGGATCAACTGGGCTCAGCACGGCGCCGCATCTGCACTATGAGATTCACGTGAACGGAAAGCCGGTGGATCCGATCACATTCGTGCTTTCGGACGCGCCGCAGTAACGGCAATTTTCACAGGAAGGCTTGAAGGGAGCCGGTGCGGCGTTCCGCACTCGGCTCCCTTTTGCTTTTGTGCGGATTCTGGTGGGTTGAACTGATCACCACGGAGGCACGGAGGCACGGAGGGGGCGGGTGCCAGAACGAGCATCGCCGTTCCATTCAACGTTTCTCATTTTTGGGGAACGACGCGCTCGACGACGCATCGAGAACCTCCGTGCCTCCGTGTCTCCGTGGTAAATCAGTTACCGTATGCCCCAAACACCCACAGATGCAAAAGGGAGCCGATGCTCAAAAAAGCATCGACTCCCTTCGCGCCTTCCTGTGAATAAGGAAGTTAGAACTGAACCTTCGGCGCCTCACGATTCGCGGCATTGGTGACTTCGAAGTACTCCCGCGACTTCGCCCCAGTCACCTTCGCCGTCAGCACCGCCGGGAACTTGCGGATGTACGCGTTGTAATCGCGCACCGAGTTGTTG
>JANLTT010000281.1:0-2798 GCA_031363115.1 Gemmatimonas sp. | reverse complement strand
GAAGTAGGGGCCGCGGAGGCGATGATAGCTCGTCGCGAAGAGCACGTCGGGATTGCGCGGGTCCATGTCGATGTCAACAAAGCCCGTCGTGTCGTTGATGAACTTCTTGTTGGTCCAGGTCGTGCCGCCATCGGTCGTCTTGTAGAGACCGCGATCGCGATTCGGGCGCCAGGCGGCGCCGAGTGCGGCAACCCACGCGACATTCGGATTGGTCGGGTGCACGAGCACGCGGCCGATGTGCTCCGTCTCGCGAAGGCCGATGTACTTCCAGGTCAGGCCACCATCAACCGACTTGAACATGCCGCCACCCGGGGAGATCGAGTTGCGGGAATTCGGTTCGCCGGTGCCGAGGTAGATCGTGTTGGTGTCGCTCGGCGCGATGGCGAGATCGCCCATCGAGGGGACCCCGTAGTTGTCGAACACCGGGCGATAGGTGACGCCGCCGTTCGTGGACTTCCAGACGCCGCCCGCTGCGGCGGCGACGAAGAAAGTACGGCTGGGGGAGGGGAGGCCTTCGATGTCGGCGATGCGGCCGGACATGTTGGCGGGGCCGATGCTGCGCCAACGAAGGGCAGCAATCATCGTCGTGTCGATCGTCTGCGCGGCGGCTTGCACCGTGAACGCAGAGGACGCGAGCGCGACGGCGCCGATGGCACGGAGGAGCTTGGTCTTCATCATATGAAGAGGTTTCTTGGGTAAATGGGGTGGGACTGGGACCATCGATAAACTACGCCGACCAATCGCGGGGCGTTGGGCTGGCGTGGGGCCATCGGCGGAGGGTGGTTTGGGGGGCGGCAACTGGGCAGATTGGTAGGAGAAAGTCTGACCACCCAGAACCAGCTGAGGTCCAGTCCGATGGCCGCCCGTCGCCCTGCCGCAAAGTCCCGCCGCACCCCCATGGGGGTCACCGCCACCGAAAAGCCACGCGCCGCGCGTGGGAAGACGACCTCGCCGGAGACCCCACTGACCGTGCGGGCGCGTGGCATCGAGCTGGACGACGAGCTTCGCGACTACATCGCCAAGCGAGCCGGGTTCAAGCTCGGGAAGTTTGCGCTAGAGATTGAGCGCACGACCGTCCGCTTTGAGGACATCTCCGGGCCGAAGGGGGCGCCGGCGCGCCGCTGCTCAGTGAACGTGACCCTCTCACGCCACGAGAGCGTGGTGGTGGAGATTGTGGACTACGAACATCGCGCGGCCTTTGACCATGCCATGGACTCCGTGTCACGCGCGGTGAGCCGGGCACTGGCGAAGGACAAGACGAAGGCACGCCGGCGCCCGTAGGCCCTCTCGCGCCCCGCTGGGCACGCCCTGCTCAGCGTCCGCCGGACGGAGCAGGGGGTGCCCACGTTGACGGCACGCCCAGCTCCTCAGCCGTCGGCACCGTCCGGTCTCGAGTGAAGCGACGGCGTGCGGCGTCCATCGTACTGATGCGCCGCACCCAGTTCTGAATCTGCTCGTCGTGCCGCGCGAGCACGTTCTGCATCCAATACGGGCGATTCTCCGCGCGATATGACCGCTCGAAGAGTTCGCGAGTGAGCACATAGCCATCCCGCATGTCCTGGAGCTTGCCGTTGATCCCCGTGATCTCGGCGAGCTCTTTCCACGTGATGGTCATGCCCGGCGTCTGCAGCCCCACCACGAGTTGCGCGACTTCATCGGCGATCTGGAACTTCATCGCGAGCCAATCAATGCGACGCGCGCCGAGTTCGATGGCGTCGAGCGCGGTGGTCTCGCGGATGTGACGCTGCGTACGCGCATGCGCGAGGTGCACCAACGCACTCTCGGCGTGAATGCGGACCTTGGCGAGATGCGGGCGGAGGCGAATGGTTTCGATGCCCCCTTCGCGCGACCACGGGTCGAGATAAAACAGAAAGGTGCTCGCATCACCGGCGCGGCTGGCCTGCAGCGCTTCCTGCGCGAGCATCAAGTGACGTTGCGCGGCATCCACCGCACCAGTGGTATCGCCGTGAAAGGCGCGCCCGTACGCACTCTGGAAATCGGGGATGCTCGTTTCGCCCGGCTGCCATGCGGCGGCGGCGCCGTACACAATGCCGTACCAGGTCGTCTCGAAGATCGCATCGCCGTCATCGTCCCAAGTGGTGTTGAGCACGCCCGTCGCGCCGAAGCGCTGGCCATCGCGAATGAAGCCCTGAATGTTCGGAAGGGCCACCGCAAAGTTGGGATACACACGATTCCAACTGCTCACGCCAGGCGCGACCCATGTTTCCATGCCGGCATCGCGGAAGGGCTTGAGATAGCGATCGAAGTTGGTGCGCGAGCCATAGTCCCAACCCACCGCGATCAGATCACTCGGCAACCCGCGCACCTGATCGGGATGATTCATCGCGATGTCGCCCCAGAACAGATAGCGCTTTCCCGGCTGACGCACGGTGTTCACGATCTCGCGGAGATAGTCCACGTACACGGGGCCGATGCCGCGCGCGTCCACGTCGGGCTTGGTGCGACCCTTGCCGAGTTCGAAGGTCTCGTCGGCGCCGAGGTGCACGAAGGGGGAGGGGAAGAGCGAGTCGATTTCGGCGAAGATGCCACGCGTGAAGTCGAGGGTGCCGCGCTGACCGGGGGCGAGTACGTGCCCGTGCACCGTTTCGGCGAGATCCGCGTAGAGCTCGAGCTTGAGTGCGTGATGCAGGTGCCCGAAGGTCTGCTGCTGCGGGATGATCGTGACGTGGTACTTGGTAGCGTAGGCGACGAGTGCGCGCACATCCTCGCGCGACATCGCGCCGCCGGGCGGGGCGATGACCGGTTGTGAAGCGAAGGCGAGGGTGTGCTCGAAGTAG
>JANLTT010000271.1:0-2181 GCA_031363115.1 Gemmatimonas sp. | reverse complement strand
ATGCCACCGAGCCCGGCGGTGAGGACGAAGCGCCCCGCGAGCGTCCCACCGAAGTGCTTGGTGGCGACCGCACCGAAGGTCTCGTACGTCCCCTGCACGATGCCCTGCGAGCCGATGTAGATCCACGAGCCCGCGGTCATCTGCCCGTACATCATGAGTCCCTTTCGCTCGAGCTCGCGGAAGTGGTCCCAGGTGGCGAAACGTCCAACCAAGTTGCTGTTGGCAATCAGGACGCGCGGCGAGTGCTTGTGTGTGCGAAACACCGCGACCGGCTTTCCGCTCTGCACGAGCAGCGTCTCGTCATCCTCTAGCGCGCGCAGCGCGGTGACAATCGCCTCGAACGATTCCCAGTTGCGCGCCGCCTTGCCGGTGCCGCCGTAAACAACGAGATCTTCCGGTCGCTCGGCGACCTCGGGATCGAGGTTGTTCATCAGCATGCGGAGGGCGGCCTCCTGCGGCCAACCCTTGCAGCTGATTTCGGAGCCGCGCGGCGCACGTACGACATGTGGGACGGAGAGAGGCGTCATGGAGATGGAATTTACTCGCGCCGACGCCTTGGTGGGGCAACTGACTCGCGCCGCGCACTTGGCGGCGCGTATGTTTTCGGAATGCGCCTCCTCCTCGCCGCCCTCGTCCTTGGCCTCGTCCGTCCTGCACTCGCGCAGGACCCCCTCTCCGACCTCGACGCCTTCATTGGGCGCGGCATGCGCGATTGGCGCATCCCCGGGATCGCCGTCACGGTCGTGAAGAACGACACGGTGGTCTTCACGAAGGGCTACGGCGTGCGGACCATGGGCCAGGAGGGGCGAGTGGACTCCCGGACCCTCTTCGGCATGATGTCCACGACGAAGGCGATGACCGCCCTCGCCGTCGCGATGCTCGTGGACGAAGGGAAGGTCGCGTGGGACGATCCCGTGACGAAGCATCTCCCCTGGTTCCGCTTCTCGCAGCCCTGGGTGACCGAGGCCATCACGATTCGCGACCTGCTCACGCATGTCACGGGGCTCGGGAATGCCGACCTTCTCTGGACTCGAGCCGACCTCTCGGGTCGCGAAATCCTCGAACGGGTCGCGCGGATTGATCTCGCGTACTCGCCCCGTTCCAACTTCATCTACCAGAACGTGATGTACCACGCCGCGGGCGAGGTCGTCGCGGCGGCGAGCGGGATGCCGTGGGCGCAGTTTGTCGAGACACGCATCATGCAGCCAATCGGCATGACGCGCTCGCGGGCCACGCTCGCGAACATGCAGGCGATGCGCGACCCCAACACCTCGTCGGCGCACTGGGAATTCGAGGGCGTCTCACGCCGCATTGACGAGCAGCCAGTGGACCCTGTGGCCGCAGCGGGGGCCGCGTGGTCCACGGCGGCGGACGCGGGCAGGTGGCTGCGTTTCCTCCTCGACTCCGGGCGCGTGGATGGCCGACGGCTCGTCTCCGAGTCGAGCTATCGCGAACTCTTTAAGCCGCAGGTCATCGTCCCCGCGGCACAGTTTTATCCGAGCATCGCCCTGACGGGGCCGCGCTGGATGACCTACGGCCTTGGCTGGTTCCAACAGGACTATCGGGGCATGGCGGTGCAGATGCACACCGGGAGCATCGCGGGGCGCACGGCGCTCACCGGGATCGTCCACAGCGAGCGGCTCGCCGTGTTCGTCTTCGCGAACCGCGACCACGAGGAGTTCCGTCATGCGGTGCTCTGGCAGGTGATTGACCTCTGGACCAATGCCCCGCGCCGCGACTGGAACACCGATCTCAAGAAGATCTACGACGAGCGCGATGCGCGTGTCGGACGCGCCATCGCCGCACGCAATGCGGCGCGCACGCCAAACACGCGTCCCAGCACCGATCTCGCGCGCTACGCGGGCACCTATGAGCATCCGGTGTACGGCACGGTCCGCGTCACCTTTGCCGACGGCGCGTTACGCGTTGCGATGGGACCGCTCGCGCAGAATGCCGGGACGCTCGAGCACTTTCACTACGACACTTTCCGCGCACAAATGGGTGACGGTCGCAACGGATGGAGCTACCTCACCTTCCGGCTGAATCAGGTGGGAAGCGTCGCGGCGCTGCGCCTGCAGGATGCGACGACGCTGGAGTTCGTGCGGAAGTAGCCGCTTGTTTTTGTGCGCGGTCGGTCAGCACTGCCGGGCATCACTGTCGGGCACGCCCAGTTCGCGCGCG
>JANLTT010000211.1:0-5586 GCA_031363115.1 Gemmatimonas sp. | reverse complement strand
AGTGCGCGCGACACGCTCGGCGTGTTCGTCTCGGCGGTGACGTCTGATGGGCCCGCGGAGAAGGCGGGGATTGTGGAGGGGGATCGCATTGCGGCGATCAATGGCGTGAATCTCCGCGTGGCGCGTGAGGATGCGGAAGATCCGGCGGTGGGGAACGCGAAGGCCGAGCGGTTGCGGAGGGAGATCAGCGAATTGACGGCCGGGGATACGGTGTCGCTGACGGTGATTTCGGCGGGGCGGTCACGGACGGTGCGGGTGGTGACGGCGCGGGCGAGTGAGATGCGCGGTGGAGTGATGGCGCCGACCTATGAGCGTCGGACGCCGGAGCCGTTGATGCGAGAGGAGTTTGAGCGGACGATGACGACGCGGCCGAGGGTACGGATTGTGACGCCTGATGGTGGGGAGTGGGCTCCGGCAATGGCGCCGACGCCACCGACTCCGCCGACGCCACCGGCGGCGCCGCTGGTGCGGACGATTCGGGGGCGGGTGATTACGATTTGAGCGACGGCTCGCGAGCGCAGGCTTATGCTGCACTGTGTGCAGCATAAGCCTGCGCGTTGATGGTGAAATTTCTGCACGGGGGAACGCACTCCACCGGCTCTGGCGTGACCCAGGGCACTTCGGTACATTATTCTGTACCGAACTTTTGGAGCCTCTCCGTGCCCAAGCTCAAGCCCTCCCGTGACATCCAGCCCGTCACGGAGTTCCGCGCCAACGCCGCCCAAATCATCGAGCAAGTCCGCGAGACCGGGGCACCCGTCTTCCTGACCCAACATGGGCGCGGCGCGGCGGTGCTCCTCGACGTCGAGTCCTACGAGGCCCTCGTCGATGAGCTGGAGCTGCTGCGCGATGTGCGCAACGCCGAGGCGCAGGTCGCGGCGGGCAAGGGGCGCAGCCATGCCGCCGTGGCCAAGGCCCTGCGCGCGCGCCTCGCCAAGTGAAGGTGATCTGGTCGCCGCTCGCCGAGCGGCGCGCCATTGAAGCGTTCGACGCTATCGCGCAGGATCGGCCACAGGCCGCCGCGAAATGGCTCCGCGAATTGATTGCGCGCGTCGGCACCTTGAATCGGTTCGCGAAGCGTGGCCGGATGGTACCCGAGATTGGCAAGCCGACCCATCGGCAGATTCTCCACCATCCGTACCGCATCATCTATCGCGTGGACGCGAAGCAGGTGGTCGTGCTCACCATCCGGCACTCGCGTCGCGACTGGGACGCCGGGGAGATCGGGTCCGGCGTATAACGACGCTTGGTGCCGTCGGCCGCGGTAACGAAGCAGGCGAGCGGCCGCGCTCTATCGTACCTTGAGGTATGGCGCGGCCGCTCCCCTGCATTTTATGGAAGCGTCCGCAGCACAAGCCCACGTTTGAGCGACTTGGAGAGTTCTGAGGGTGCCGCAGAAGCGATGGGAGCAGATATACAACGAGCTGCAGCGCGAGTCCGCGCCGCTAGGCTACAATCCTCCGCGTCAAATCGGCGGCCCTCAGTCACAGGTGTTCGAGTACTCCTCGAAGGCCGGTCCAGTGCTCCTGCTGGCATTCCGCGACTTGGCGCAGAAGCCAGACTACGCGGCGCCGAACACTCTCTGGGCGGAGGGGCTCGATCTCGTTCTCGAACGATTCCAAGAGCTTGCGCGGCTGGGGAAGAGAACGCCGCAGGCCGCCGCAATTGTCATCGACAAGAAGGCTGGCAAGTATATCGTGGTGATGATCAACGAGCTCATTGACCTGTATCGACAGAAGGGAGCACCGGACAGTCCAGATGGAAGCCGTCGGTTCACGTTCGTGGTGATTCGCGAGGAAGATGGATACTCGTTGCAGATGCCCTTCGGTCGAGAACCGCTGAGGCTGACCTCTGTCGACTCTGTGGCATCTCTCACTCTGCTTCTCAAGGCATCGAAGGCGCCACGTCCGTAACAGCGGCGCGCTCGCGCTTTAACGATGCTTGGTGTCTGACAGCCACGGTATCGAAGCGGCCGCTGCGCGGCCGCATTTTTTGGAGTGTCCGCAGTACAACTTGACGTCATGTGGACCGCAGGCATCTGCGCGTCGCATGCTCCCCAGACGACCTGATTATGGCGCATCTCGAGCTCGCGGCTCTCCTCGTCCGGGAATATCAGCCCGCGATTGACTTCTTTGTCCGCGCGCTCGACTTCGAGCTCGTCACCGACGAGCCATCACTCACCAACGACGGGCGCCCTAAACGATGGGTCGTCGTGCGCCCGAGAGGCGCCGGCCCCAGCGCCGGCTTGCTCCTCGCGCGGGCCGACGGCGAGACGCAGCGCGCCCTCGTTGGAGCGCAGTTTGGCGGGCGGGTCGGTCTCTTCCTCCGCGTCGACGACTTCGACGTGGCATACGCGCGCATGCGGGCCCACGCCGTCGAATTCCTCTCGACCCCACGGAGCGAGCCCTACGGTACCGTCGCCGTCTTCCGTGACTGCGAAGGCAACCGGTGGGACCTGCTCGGGCCCGCCATCTAGAGTCAACAGCCGAGTCGCTTGCGCCGTGATGCGATGGCGTGACGTTCGTTCAGCATGGAGTCTCGAAATGCAGGTCGCCGAGCATGCGCGAAGGCGCTTCAGAATGCCAATCCAAGCGACGCACGGATCTGACGCGGCTCGACCGGATGCACATGAATTCCGTCCACACCGCCCGCCGCGTCACCCGGCAGGCGGGAGCCATAGAAGTACTGGATGTCGGCGGCGCGGGAGTCAAAGACATTCAGGAGGGTCGCCTGAAGCCGCACGCCGCGGCGCAGACGCACTCCCGCGTCCGCATTGACCAGTGTCGTGGCCTGCGCCCGTGAGCTGTTGTCCTCGATCAATGGATACGCGCCGAAGTGCCGAACGCGCACCGCACCGAACAGCACGCCGCGTGGCGGACTCCACGTCACGCCGGCAGCGATCACGTTCTCGAGCGCGCCCGGGATCCGCGACTCCGCGGCCGGCACACCACGCAGGCGCGCGTGTGCGAACGAGACGTCGGCATCGAAGGACAGCGAGGGCACCGGCCGATAGAAGTTCGCCAGCGTCACGCCGCGCCGATGACTCTCGGTCGTCGGTTCCGTCGCACCGCCATCACCCATGAACAGCAACTCACTGTCGAGGTTCAGCGCCCACAGCGAGAGTGTGGTGCGCAATCCTGACACCGGCGAGAGCCGCATGCCAAGCTCCCACCCGCGGGATCTCACCAGTGGGTCAACGCGCTCGGCCGGATCACCACTCGCCGGATTGACCGTGATCGTCGTCCCGCGCGCGTCGTTGCTGTGAAATCCGTAACCGCCGCTGACATAGATCTCCGACGTCGCCGTTGGAGTGACGATGAACGAGGCCTTCGGGCTGACGATTCCTGCGGTGCGACGGCCCGCGTTCTCTGCCCGGTCACCCTTGACGATGAAGAGGTAGCCATCGGCGCGGGCACCCAGCACGGTCCGGAACCAGGGCCGCCAGTGCGATTCGCTTTCCACAAACAGTCCGGTGCCCCATTCGCGCACGTCATCGGCACGCACGGTCGCATACCGCGCACGGCGCTCGGTGCGGTGCAGCCCCACGTCGGCAAGATCTGCACGCGTCTGCAGTCCGCCTTTCAGGAGATGCTGTGCCCCGAACAGCGACAGCTCCTGCAGATGCGTGACGCTCCCGCCAAAGACGGTGCGTCGATCCACCTGCTCGAACTGATCGCCGCGCAGCGGATTGTCGAGGAAGTAGGTGAAGTTCGAGAACAGATCCAGCGTCGATCGGATGCCGTACGCCTGCACCTCCTGCACAGAACGCGCGCCGACATGTCGGTACGACGCAGAGAGACTGTAGCGCTGCGTGTTTCCACCGAGCGTGCTGTCAACCTGACCGAGCCGACTGATCACACCTGCATCG
The DNA here is from genome assembly GCA_031363115.1 of Gemmatimonas sp. Lineage (GTDB taxonomy): Bacteria > Gemmatimonadota > Gemmatimonadetes > Gemmatimonadales > Gemmatimonadaceae > Pseudogemmatithrix. The sequence goes on along the minus strand of JANLTT010000211.1, from coordinate 1,718 downwards.
ATCAGCCGCACCGGGACCTGATCACTCGAGTTCCATCGATTGCGATACCCCAGTGCCAGAATCGAAAGCTGTGATGCGCCGCGATCGACTGTATACCGCGCCATACCGCTGAACTTTCGCAACCCTTCCGGGCGCAGCCACGGGCCGTCGTACGCTTTCGCTTCACCTCCCAGCAGCAGATCACCTTGGCCAACGCGTGTGGAATTGCCAAGAACCGCGCGCGCCATGCCAAACGAGCCGAAATCACTGGTCGCGATCGGACGATCCAGTCGCTTGGCGAGAAAGAACTCCGCGCCACCGGCACTCCCGAAGTCGCCAAGCTCTGCGTGATACACGCCCAGCTTGTAGTCGAGTGACCGAACGAATTCGGGAATCAGGAAATTCAGGTCCGTGTACCCCTGTCCATGCGCGTGTGTCGGCTGGTTCACCGGCATGCCCTCGACCTTGGTCTGGAAGTCGGTGCCGTGATCGAGGTTGAAGCCACGCACGAAGTACTGATTGGCCTTCCCTTCGCTGGAGTGCTGCGTGACGATGACGCCGGGCACCGTTTCGAGCAATTCGCCTTCGCGCGAAAGCGGTCGGGCGCGCAGCTCGACCGCACCAACGTGCCCTTCGGAGGCGGTCCGCGCGGTGCCGATCAGGTTGGCGATGCGCCCCGAGACGCGCACCGTATCCAGTGTCCCGGTGCGGGTGCTGTCGCGCCCGGGCGATTGGGCAGACAGTGGCGCCGTGCACGCGGCGGCGAGGCTGAAGAGCACGACAGGGAGGGTGCTGCGACCGAGGGAAGGCATGAACAGGGCTCGGAGTGAGGGCGGGATTACTACTTCCTGTACGCCAGCCCATCGAAAATCGGATTGCCCACCGCCGCCTCCGTCGCATTCCAATGTCAGTCGTCCGTGCAGCCCGCGGGCAAAGTCACCGTATACATCCAAGGTCCGCACTGCGGTCGTAGCTCCTGTGTCCACCCGCTCGCTGTCGTCGCACATGAGGTGCGGCGAGGGAGCACAGGATCCACCACACTTCACGCAGGAGTCGGAATGCAACAGTCCCACCGCCGTCGCGCCGCTGTCGCGCTCGCGGCCGTCGCCGCGCTCGCGACCTTCGCGACCGCGCGCGTGCGCGCCTCGGACCATCAGGACACCCCTGAGGTCGAGATCAATCCCCGCATGGACATCAATGACGTGTACGCGTTCCCCGGCAGCGCCGCGGACCGGATCGTGCTCGTCATGACCACCTCGTCGCCAATCGCCGGGAGCAACGCCGCCTTCGATCCGAATCTCCTCTACCAGTTCAAGATCGACAACACCGGTGACGCGGTCGAGGATCGCGTGATCCAGGTGACGTTCAGCGGTTCCGAACCCGGGTCGCAGCGGGTGACGCTCCGCGGACCGGTGGCGCCGGCGATGGTCGGCACGCGCGCGACGCTCAACACCGATGGCTCCGTCGTGACCGGTGCGGTGGGCGGTGCGCTCACCGGCGCGAACGGCATCACGGTCTTCACCGGCCTCCGCGCCGATCCGTTCGTGATCGATCTGGAGCAGTTCTTCAACATCCTGCCCGACCGTCGTCCGGCCACAGGCGCGCTCTCCGGTCCGGCGACCGCGACGGCCTCGGCCTTCCGCACGCCCGGCGTCGACCTCCTGCGGCCGTTCAATACGCTCGCGATCGTCGTCGAACTCCCGAAGTCGTTGCTGCAGTCGAGCACGGCCGCCGACGCG
>JANLTT010000185.1:0-4182 GCA_031363115.1 Gemmatimonas sp. | reverse complement strand
GGGCCGCCCGCCTCGGTCATCTCGGGGAGAACCCGGGAGAACCTGAACGAAGGTGCGGAGCCGACGATATGGCCTCGACGTCTATGATGGAGGCGGTTGGATCTCGCCCAGTTGCCATCGGTGGGCCAACATACGTTTAGTGCATGGCAACCGGCGGGTTGAGCAGGCGTTAGGATTTGACCAGCCTTGCCGCAACATGATCACTGGAACCAAGCCCCCGTCGGATCAATCCCGCCTTGCAGCCCCGAAAGGAGATTCTTGTGAATGAAACCCACCCACCCCCGCCAACTCCAACACCCGCCTCGTGGCTGAAGCAGCGCCTCAAAATCTTCTTCTTTCATAGTTCGAGTCTCCACCTTAATCGGTGACTAGATCTGCCCGAAGCCGCAGCAGTGCGGCGATTCCGAGCTCCTCTCCAGTCCGCTTTTCGTAGACCGCGAGAAAGTGAAGTGCTCCGTCGCGAGCGTGCCAGAAGTAGATCACTCGGGCGCCACCGCGCTTACCGCTGCCGCGTGCCCCCCAACGGACCTTTCGCAGCCCCCTCGTTCCCGGAATCACCACGCCTGCCGTTGGATTCGCCGAGAGCGCAATCTGAAGCGACCAGAGTTCGAGCTGCGTGAAGACTGACTCGGACTGGCGAACGAACAGGGCGGACTCCGCAATCTTTGTTACCATGATACGCCCCTGGCGTACATACGTCAATGGCGCACAGCGCGACTCATTCGCGTGTGCGCCATCATCCTCGCCCTTCAGGTCGCACCAGCCGCCACCATTTCACCGCGCGTCGCATCCAACGAGTGCCCCGGCCTACCGCCCCGTCAGCCGCCGCACCGCCTCAAGCGCCCCAGCCCGAAACACGGCCTCCGAAAACCGCTCCGCCTGCGCCCGGCAGTTCGCCGCCGTCACCTCACCGCGCGCCAGCGCTTCTTCGAGCGCACGCACCCCGCCCGCAATCGCGTCCGCCGTCTGTGACTCAAAAAACACCCCCGTCGCCGGCGCCCCAGTCCCCAACCCCACCACCGTCTCCCGCGCCCCACCGCGCCCGTACGCCACCACCGGCGTCCCGCAGGCCATCGCCTCCACGGGCGCGATTCCAAAATCCTCCTCGGCGGCAAAGACAAATCCCTGCGCCTTCCGCAGCCAATCGCGCAGCGCCTCACGCGGCTGATGCCCAAGCAACGTCACATTCGGCGTCGCCGCCGCACGCACCTTCGGCATCTCCGGCCCATCGCCCATCACTACGAGCCGTCGCGTCGGCATCTGCGCAAAGGCTTCAACGATCAACGGAATCCGCTTGTACGGCACCATGCGCGATGCCGTCACCCAGAGGTCGGGCTCGCGCACCGAAGGCACTGGGGGCACCGAGGGCGATGTCGCGCCTCCGATGACCAGCGACGCATCCGCAGCGTGTGGCAACTCCCCCGAAGCCGGCGTGAAGTACCCCGTCGCCACCGGCGGATACAAGATCCCACTCTCGCGCCCCCACACCCGCTCAATGCGTTCCGCGATGAACCGCGAAATCGCCATCACTTCCGTTGGCCGCTGTGCGGTACGCTTGTCCCAGCGCCGCAATCGCGAGAGCAGATACCGTGCTGCCATTCCCTTTGCGCCGCGCGAGAGCCCCGACTCCTCGAGATACTGCTCCTGCAAATCCCACGCGTAGCGAATCGGCGAGCAACAGATGTTGAGATGCGGCTGCCCCGGTGCCGTGCGCACTCCCTTCGCCACCGCATGACTCACACTGATCACCAAATCGAAGCCCGTGAAGTCAAACGATTCAATCGCCCGCGGCATCAACGGCAACAGCCGACGATGCGATCGCGTCGCCGTCGGAATGCGCTGCAGAAACGACGTATGAATGCGTCTCTCACCAATCAGCGCGCGCAGGCTCGGCACCGGATCCGCGATGAGCGTAAAGAGTTCCGCCTCGGGAAAGAGCTGGCACAGCTGCCCCGTGATTTCTTCCGACCCGCCGTGCGTCAGCAACCACTCGTGTACGAGGGCGATCCGCAATGCGGTCACCCGGGAGGCCACTTGAGCTGACGGCCACCGAGCAGGTGCATGTGGATGTGATGCACCGTCTGCCCGCCATCGTCGCCGGCGTTGAGCACCACGCGATACCCTGACTCCGCAACGCCCAACTCCCGCGCGACCTGTTTCGCGAGCTCACCCATCGCGCCGAGCACAGAGGCATCGGGCGTCTCGCTCAGCGAGCGATAGTGCGCGCGCGGGATCACGAGCACATGCACCGGCGCCTGCGGGGCGATGTCGCGAAAGGCGAGGCACTGCTCGCTCTCACCCACCAGTGCGGCGGGAATCTCACCGCGCGCAATCCTGCAGAAGAGACAGTCGCTCATACGATCCTCACGCGAAGGGTTGGCGCGTACACAATGCTACTCGCATGTGCACAGGCTTACAGACGCTCACACATGGGCATCAAGCACCGCACGCACCGCGGCAATGCCAGCCACCGCGGCCGTCTCGAAGCGTAGCACATTCGCGCCGACCGCCGCGGGATGAAAACCCGCCGACTTCAGCGCATCAAGTTCACTCGGCTCGAAGCCCCCTTCCGGGCCAATCGCAATCGTGGCCGCCGTCGGCGCGCCGAACACCCTGAGTGTCTCGAGCCCTTCCGCCATCACGGTGAGCAACGTTGGTGCGCCCGCCTCCAGCACAAGCGCGACACTCTCCGGGCGCGCCGCTATTGCGTGCTCGACGGTCGCTTCCGGATACATCGTCGGGAGCCAGGCGCCACCCGATTGCCCGAGCGCACTCACCATCCGCGCGCGTACCTTCTGCTGAAACATCGGACCTTCGCCGCGCGGATTCACATTCTTCGAGCGCTTCCACAGCACCGGGCGCCAACTCGCAACGCCAAGCTCCGTCGCCTTCTCGGCGAGCCAGAGCATCCGGTCCTTGTCGGCGACAGGCAGCAACAGATGAATCGAGAGCGGAGGTTCCACTGCCTCAGCGCGATCAACACTCACTGTGGCGTGACGCTTCGCCAACTGCGTCAGCACCCCTTCGCCCACCGTGCCCTGCCCATCGAGCAACCGCACCCGCACCCCAGGCTCAAGCCGGCGCACGCGCATGTGATGCGACTCCTCCTCGCCGAGCGTGACGGTGGAGGGGGAGTGGAAGGGTTCGTCCGTGACGAAGGTCGGGAGGCTCACGCGAAGAATCTCGCGTGCCATCGCCGCCGGCGCGAGGCCATCAGCTCTTTCACGCGCGCTCCGCGCGGACGCTCCACCACTGGTCTTCGTGATCCTCCGCGACCACCGCCCACCCACCATCGGCGAGCACTTGCATCATCCGATCACGCTCTTCGTACAGAATGCCGCTCAGGATGATCGTGCCATCCTCCGCGAGCGTCATGGTCATGAGCGGCAGCAGTTCGATCAACACCGACGAAATAATGTTCGCCAGAATCACGCGCACCGGCGCGACGAGCGGCAGAAAGAGTCCTGCATCGCCTTCGAGCGCGGCCACCGTTTCGTTCACGTCATTGAAGAGAATGTTCTCTTCGGCGTTGCCCGTCGCGTCGGGATCAATCTCGATCGCATACACACGCGCCGCCCCAAGCTTCGCCGCGGCAATCGACAGCACCGCACTCCCCGAGCCGAGGTCCGCGACGCTATCGCCGGGACGAATCACATCCTGCATCAAGCGCACCACGCCCCGCGTGGTCGGATGCTCGCCGGTCCCGAACGCCATCGCCGGCTCAATCACGATGGAGGTCGCCGGATCACGCCCCGCCGCGAGCCAGGGCGGCATGACCGTCAGCTTGCCGAGCTGATGCGAGGTGATGCGCTCCTTCCACTTGAGCGACCAGTCGGTGTCGTCGAGCGCCGAGATGTCCGCGACAAGCGCATCATCGGAAGCACGCACCGCAGCAACAAATGCCTCCGCATCCACGGACGAAGGCAAATGCGTAAGAAACGCATCCCCAAGCTCCTGCAGCCCCTCCGCGCCGGCCGCAAACATCGCCGCCGCCACGGCGTTACGCGTCTCGTCCGAGGACGGCGTCACCGCCACGCGATTCCAACGCGACTCAGGCATGGATTCTTTCATCCTCCATCCTCCCTCCTCCATCATCCATTTAAGGCTTCCTTCATCTTCGCCCAGAACCCCTTCTCCCGGCCATCCGGTACCTTCGCCTGCACCTCGTGCAGCTTCTCAATC
>JANLTT010000134.1:0-12079 GCA_031363115.1 Gemmatimonas sp. | reverse complement strand
CAACGCATCACGAAGGCACGAAGGGCGCCACGACTGGAACGAGTCACGGCTCCCTTCGTGCCTTCCTGTGAAGTGCAGTTCGCACCTTAAAAGGCGCACAAGCAAGAAGCCCCGGCAACCTCTCGGTCGCCGGGGCTTCTCTACCAACTGTGCTACATGGCCCTTAGTTGAACGAGTAGCGAAGGCCGAGCTGCAGACGCCACACATCGTTGATGCTGGCGTTCTTCTGGAAGGTGGACTTGAGGAGCTGCCCGTTCACGACACGCATCGTGTAGCGCGCCTGGCCAGCCGTCGGGCCGGTCGTGAGCGGTGCGGTCGGAATCAGCGGCTGGTTGTTGATGACGCGCTGCGAGACGCCCCAATCGCTGTTGAACATGTTGGTGAAGTTCAGGATGTCCAGGCGGACCTGGAGGCTGTTCTTCTGGCCCATGATCAGGCGGCTGATGTCCTGCGACACCGAGACGTCCATACGCGTCACGTTCGGGAGAATGACGCCACCGCGGAGGGCGTACTGCCCGCGACGGTTTCGGAGATGCGGATCCTGGTTGATGTAGTCGTTCCAGGCCGTCGTCTGCTGCGCCGCCGAGAACGGCGTCGCGCCAGCGATCGGCGCGAAGTTCATCTCGGTTACATCGACCGGTACGTAGATCAGGTCGTTCGAGGTGCCGCCGTCGCCGTTGAGGTCGCCACCGAACACGTAGCTGCTCGTGCCGAGGGTGAAGTTCTCAAGGAAAGCGGAGATGGAAGTGTTGCCCCAGCCGAACAGGTCCTTCGTGTAGGAAGCCACGAGGAACGAGCGACGGCCCTGGTAACCGGCAGCGTTGCCCATGCCCGGGTCGTTCGGGTTGCCAGCGTGCTGGTTGTTGTTCCAGCTACCGAAGGCGATCGAGCCGGCGTCCACCGTGTTCGTGGCGGTGCCGTAGGCCGTGGCGCCCTTCACGTAGAGACCGTTCGTGAATGCACGCTCGAGGGTGAGCGAGGCGTTGTACGTGCGGCCGACGTTCTGGTTCTTCAGCACCACCGCGCTGGTGATGGCGCAGTTGATACGGTTCGTCTGCGTGCCGGTGATGCCGGTGCACTTGTCGGAAACCCAACGGGGACGGTCATCCGCGCCGGTGAAGGCCGCATCAGCCGCCGGGAGATTGGCGTTGATGTAGTACACGCCGTTCACGTCCTGACCCCAGAGGAGTTCGAGCGTGGAGCGCCAGCCGCTCGTGAACTTGTGGTCGAGGGCGATGTTGCTGCGCCAGACCTGCGGGAACCTGAAGTCGTTGTCCGTGAGCGCGAGCTCGTAGGACGCAGCAGGCGCGCCGGTGACGGTCGCCGGCTTGTAGCGGTCCGGATTCGGATGGAACGGACGGTTCGTCAGTTCCGCGCCGCCGGCGCCGTCATCCTGGATGAAGCCGGTCAGGATGCCGTTGTTGCCGATCTGGTTGGAGACCCAGACGTAGGCCGGGCGACCGGTGAAGACACCAGTTCCACCGCGGATGATCGTCTGGCCGTTGCCGCGCAGGTCGTAGTTGAAGCCGACGCGGGGCGAGAAGAGCGGCGTGGCCTTCGGGAGCGCGCCGGTGTTGTACTGCACCGTGGCTCCGTTCTCGTCGCGGAAGTTCATCGCGTTCACGTCGGTGTTCTCTGCGCCCGTCGCACCGAAGGTGGCCACGTCGATGCGGAGACCGCTCGTGATGGTCAGGTTGCTGCGGACACGCCATTCATCCTGTACGTAGACGCCCGAGAAGTTGACTTCGAGCGGCTGGACCGGCTTTTCCTGGCCCACGATGTTCGAGTAGCGGACCTGGAAGCGACGCGGTCCGATGCCGGCAGCGGACGTCGCCGGCGTGCAGGCACCCCAGCTCGCCTGGTTCGTGCCGCACGCGGTGATGAAAGCATTCGCGTCGGCGTAGAAGTCGGTCAGTGAGTTATAGACATAGGAGCTCTGCTTGCCCGGGAAGAAGACGTTCTCGGACTTGTAGAGTTCCACGCTCGCGCCAAAGGTGAGGTCGTGGCGGTCGCCGTAAATCGTGAAGTTGTTCTGGAACTGGAAGCTCTCGTAGCGGAGCTCATTGTTCGGCGTGAACGGCTCGGAGCCGAACGACAGGTAGGTCTGACCACCGCCGCCCGGGATGTCACCGCCGAGGATGTCAACGAAGGGGAAGAGGTTGCCGATCGCGCCGCGCGACTCATCCGACTTGTTGAAGCCGATGATCATCTGGTTCGACATGCGGTCCGTGATGAGCGAGTTCCACTCACCGACGTACGAGTTGATGTTCTCGAGGATCGAGTAGTTCGAGGCCTCGTAGCCCATGCCGTTCGGTGAACCGCGGCCAAAGCCGAGCGACGACGACGTCGACATGAGGACGTCGGTCTCGGACTCGAGATTCGTCACGCGGAAGGAGAACTTGTTGCGGTTGCTGAGCGCGTAGTCGATCTTCGCGGTAAGACGTGACGACGGCGTGCCGAAGTTGTAGTCCTGGTAGTCGCCCGTGGCGTAACCGAAGTTCGTCTGCAGGAAGGTCGAGAGATTGTCGAGGTCGGTCTTGAGCACACGGGTCACGTTGCCCGTGACCGTCTCGCCGCCGTTGTTCGCGCGGAAGGTCGTGCCCGGACGATCGTTGTTGTCCGTCTCGTACGAGACGAAGAAGAAGAGCTTGTCCTTGAGGATCGGCCCGGCGAGGCGGAAGCCAATCTGATCGAAGCTGAACGTACCCGGGTTCACGATGCCACGGCCGGCGCGGGTGCCGACGTTGTCGTTGTTGCGGGTGTTGTAGTAGACCGAGCCCGAGTAGGTGTTCGTGCCGGAGCGCGTGACCGAGTTGATCGCGGCGCCCGTGAAGGCACCCTGGCGGACGTCGAAGGGCGCCACGTTCACCTGCACCGCCTCAATGGCATCGAGCGAGATCGGCGAGACGCCGGTACGATCACCGGGCTGGCCGCCGAGGCCGAACGAGTTGTTGAAGTACGAACCGTCAACGGTGATGTTGTTCAGGCGGTTGTCCTGGCCGGCGAACGAATTGCCGCTCGCCTGCGGGGTCAAACGCGTGAAGTCGCTGAGGCGACGCGAGATCGTCGGAAGCTGTTCGAGCTGCTCGCGGCGGACCGAAGTGGCCGCACCGGTGCGCGTCGAGCTGAGTTCGCCGCCCTCAGAGGTGATCGTCACCTGACTGAGCTGCGTGGCGACCGCCGACATCTTGAAGACAAGGTCGGCCGCGGCGCCGAGCGAGACCGTGATGTCATCACGGCTCTGGCGCGCGAAACCGATCATGCTCGCGCTGACGGCATATGGGCCGCCGATGCGCATGCCCGGAATGTTGAACTTGCCATCTGCACGGGTCACGCCGATGTATTGGGTGCCGGAAGGCGTGTGCACCGCGACGATGCGGGAGCCTTCGATGGGGCGGCTGTCAGCATCCGTCACGAGACCACGGATGGAACCTGTGGTTACCTGTGCCGAAGCGACTGTGGTGAACGCCCCCGCGGCAAGAGCCGCCAGCACGAGCGTCAACCGGGAAATCCAACGCTTCATGGGTCTTTCCTCTCTGGGGTGGGATCCAGCTGTCAGCACCCCGCACGCCCAGGGCGCGGGGACGGACTTGATCTAAGCACAAAAATATAGTGTCACAAACAGGCGCCCGCCGCATCCCCCCACGACTTTCGGGGCTCGCGACCGAACCGTTACCGCGAGCCCTTAGGCCCTATGACCGTGTCCGGCGACGGCCAACCGTCAAATAATAGACGGGCACGCCGGCAAGACAGACCGCCAGAACCCCCGCCGTCTGCCACCGGCTCCGGGGGTCAATCAGGGCATTCAGGAGCAGATACAGCACCGCCGCCATGAACAGGAGCGGCACCACCGGATATCCAGGCACCCGGAAGGCCGGTCGGTAGTTGGGGTCCTTCCGGAGGCGAAAAATCGCCGCGACCGCCATGAAGTAAAAGGGCAGGACCGCCGTCACGAAGGCGTCGGCCAGCTGCTCGAACGTCCGGAGGAGCACGAAGGCCGCACCAAGGCTCGCGGTCATCAAAATGGCAACCCAGGGGGTCCCGAACTTGGGATGCACCGCGGCAACCTGCCGGAAGAACAATCCGTCCGCGGCCATCGCAAAAAAGATGCGGGGGCTCGTGAAGAGCACCGCATTCAAGGTGCCAAAGGTCGAAATCATGACCGTCACGGAGACAAAAACGACCCCAATCGGGCCAATCGCCCGCTCGGCCACATCCGCGGCCACGAGGCGCGACGTCCGCATCTCCTCGATCGGCAGGACCGTCAGGTAGGCCACATTCGCCGCGAGATAGACCACAATGACCAGCAACGTCCCGCCAATCAGCGCCCGCGGCAGGTTCTTCTGCGGATCGCGCACCTCGCCGCCATTGGCGGAGACGTCCGCCCACCCGTCGAAGGCCCACAGCGTGCTCACCAGCGCGAGCCCGAAGGCGGGCACACTGAGACTGCCGGGCGGGAGTGCGGGAGTGAAGTGCGCGAAGCCGTTGGTCGGCAAGCCGAATGCCAACGCGATAATGATGATGAAGACCAGGCCGCCATACTTGGCCAGCACCGTGAAGTTGGTAAAGCTCGCGCCAACCCGCGCCCCCAGAATGTTGAAGGTCGCCGTCAGCATGATGGCCGCCGCCGCCGTGTACCGCACGGGCATCACCAAATCGATGTCCCATCCCATCACGCGGAAGAAATATTCCGAGCAGGTAATGGCGATGGCGCCGAGCGAGGCGGCGCGAATCGCGACGAGCTGGGCCCATCCAAAGAGGAAGGCGGAGAGGTCACCCCAACCCTCCTTGAGGAAGACATAGATGCCGCCCGTCTTCGGAATCGCACTGGCGATCTCGGCGATGGTCAGGGCGCCACAAATGGCGAAGATGCCGCCCGCAACCCAAGCCATGAGCATCGGCAGGGGACCCGGGAGCTTATCGGCGATTCCCGCGGGCGACCGGAAGATCCCCGAACCAATCGAGGACCCAATGACGACGGCCATCGCACTCCACAGCCCGATGCTGCGCTGGAGGGTACCGTTGCTCGGTTCGGACGGCGACACAGACAAAGGAGAGGACATCCGCCGAAACTATCTCGCGGGGCTCCCTGTGGGCAGGCCGCTCGGCGATTATTCGGGATGCCGTCCCTTTTGCTTACCCTGCTCTTCTGGTCTGCCGCGATCGCCATCGTGGTGGGGCAGGTGATGATTCTCCGCTCGACCGCACGCGCCTGGGCCATTGCCGGGGGCGCGGTCCCGTTGACCGAAAAGCTGTTCGCGTGGTTTCCCGCGATGGCCCTGATTGCCGTGCTCTGGTTTTCCTGGAAGGCCGCGACCGCCCCACCAACCTTCCGATTTGACGCGCCGGCCGCCGCGCAGCCGGCGGCGCCGGAGATTCGCCTGTGACCGCCCCCGTCCCGGCAGAGCTCCGCGCCGAAGCACCGCTCGCACGCGACCTGATCTCGCTGACGAAGCCGCGCATCATCTCACTCCTGCTCGTCACCACCGTCGCACCGATGTACGTGGCCGGCGTGCCGACTATCGGCACCGTGCTCCTCGTGATGCTCGGCGGCTACCTCATGGCCGGTGGCGCCAACGCGGTGAACATGTATCTCGACCGCGATATCGATGACGTGATGTCGCGGACCAAGCTGCGTCCGATTCCAAGCGGACGGATGCACGCCACGGCGGTGCTCGCCTTCGGCGTCGGCATCGCGACCGCCGCGACCTGGATGCTTGCCGCGTTCGTGAATGTGCTCACCGCAGCACTCGCCCTCGCGGGCTTCTACTTCTATGTGTTCGTCTACACGCGCTGGCTGAAGCGCACCTCGCCACAGAACATCGTGATTGGCGGGGCCGCGGGTGCCTTCCCGCCCCTCGTAGGCTGGGCCGCAGTGACCGGCTCGCTGGACCTCACGGCCGCCTTTCTCTTCTTGATTGTCTTTTACTGGACCCCGCCGCACTTCTGGGCGCTCGCGCTCAACAAGCAGAAGGACTACGGCAACGCGAAGGTGCCGATGGCCCCGCTGGTCTGGGGCGAGCGTGAGACGATTGCTCAGATGTGGTGGTACACCGTGTTGCTTGTGGGGCTCACGGTGATGCCGGTGGCGTTTGGCGCCTTTGGCTTGTTCTATCTCGTCTCGGCGCTCGTGCTTGGCGGGCTACTCCTGCACGGCGTCTGGCGCGTGCGGACGGAGGCGGATCGGGTGCCGGCGTCGTGGTGGGTGTATGGGTACTCGCTGCTGTATTTGGCGCTGCTGTTCGTCGCCATGGCGTTGGATCATCGCGTGTTTGCCTAAGCCGTTTGCTCCTTCGTGAACTGCTCTACTTTTGTGCCCGGTCGGTCGGGAGCGCCCCCGCGGCTTCGGGGCTGACGCCTTACACGCTGCGAGACTCGCCGCTGCGCGACGAGTCTCTTGCTACGGCGTGCGCCCCTTCGCTCGCGGGGGCACGCCCTCCCTCCCCACACGGGTCTCTGCTCGCGCCTAACCACTCGGCTGAGGCGCTCTCGCTTGCGGGGGGAGCTCAACAGCGCGCGCCGTTCCGCCGTTGCTTGGCGGAGAGGGAGGGGGCTCAGCGCCGCAGCGAGGCGAAGCGTGTAAGCGCTTAGGCGAGCGAAGGCGTTGAGCCCGCGACCGACCGCGCGCACGCAAACCCTAAAGAATCACCAGCTCGCGCTGAATCACAGAGGGCGTCACGACAAGCCCAGCAGAAGAAACGAACGCGTTCACTTCCGTGCGCATGCCGAACTCACCCGGGAGATAAATCCCCGGCTCAATCGAAAAGCCCACGCCTTCGAGCAAGGTGCGATCGTCGCGCGACTCGAGGTCGTCGATGTTCGGGCCCATGCCATGCAGGCCGCGCGCGTCAATCGAGTGACCCGTGCGATGCGTGAACCACTGGCCGTAGCCGCGCTGCTCGATCACCGCACGTGAGGCCGCATCGGCGGCGCGCCCAGGTACGCGCTCGCCCTTCGCGAGTCGCTCGGTGAGCAAGGCAATCGCCGCATCGCGCGCATCGCGAACCGCGGCCCAGACTTCCTGATGCTTCGCGGTGGGCGTGCCGACCACGGCCATCCAGGTTTGATCGGCCCACATCGCGCCCGGCGCACCGTTCGGTGCCGTCGCCCACAGGTCAATGAGCACCACATCACCCACAACAATGCGACGCGGATGCTGCGCCGAGGGCTCATAGTGTGGGTTCGCGGCATTCTCGCTCGCCGAGACATTCGGGCCATGATCGGTCCACATCCCCTCCGCGGCGAACTGCTCCTGCAACCAGGCCATCACCTCGTGCTCGTGAATCGCCGTGCCGCCGCGCACCGCGGCACCGATGCGCGCGAAGGCCTCGTGCGCGAGCGCCCGCAGGCGCTCCGCGTGATGCACGTGCGACGCGGTTTCTTCTTCGCTCCAGACCGCGAAGAACTGGGTCACCAATTCCCCACTCGTCACCACCTCGGCGCCGGCGGCGCGCACCATCTCAATCACGCCGCCGGGCACGCGATCCACGACGGGGATGCCATCGCCCGGCGAATACTCCATCGCCACGCGCTTGCCACCGACGAGTCCGGGGAGCATGCCCTCCAGCTCGCGCCAAGCGCTGTAGACGCGCTTGTCCCACGCCGAGGGCCACTGCGCCCACGGTCCGGGTTCAATCACATGCGTGATGGCGACGGGCGTGCCTTCCGCGGGAATCCACGCGAAGATGCGGCGCGTGACCATGCCCTTGATGCTGAGCACCGAGGAGGCGACGGGGTTGAGGCCGCGGAAATCGTAGACGAGCCAACCGTCGAGCTTCGCGTCGCGAAGCGCAGCCTGCACGCGCGGGAGAGTGGTCGTGTTCAGCACAGGCGCCTCGTCAGCGGGGAGAGATCAGCGGTTAGTACGAGCCATTGGTACGAGCCGTTGGTACGAGCCATTGCTACGAGCCGTTCGTGCGAGGGTTGCCGCTCAGGCACGCCACTGCGCGCGCCACTCGCAGGTCCCTTCGCCGCGCGACACGCAGCGCACATGCTCGACCGCGCCGACGCCGTCCACGAGTCGCTGCATCAGTTCGCGCAGCACCGATTCATAGTACGTGCAGCCGGCGAGCTTCGGTGCGGCATCGAGCGTCACCGAATGCTTGATCTCGAGGTGGACCGAACTGCCCGCACGGCGAACATCGCCCCCCAAGCAACGCTCGGCGACCTTCTTGATTTGGCCGAGGGCCATCGGACGGGCAATCATCGCGGGGAGGATGCGCACGAGGCGGCGCGTCGGGAGAGAGACGCGGTCGTAGGTGCGACGCGCGAGCCCGCGCCCCGCTTCACGAAAGACCGCCTCGGCGTCGGGACGACGTCCGATGAGCCGCGCGATGCCCGCGGCTTCCTCGAACGAGGGCCGATGTCCGCGCTTCGTTGCCTCCACGTAGCGCCCGATCTGCGCATGGACCGTATCGCTCAGGCCGAAGCGCTTTACCTTGAGTTCCTCGACGAACTCCGTCTCGAGGGCGTCATCGGGACGGTCCACGCTGCGGACCGCTTCGAGCAAGGTCAGGGGGACGAGCGGATCGACGGTTTCGGACATTTGGCGGATGCGGGGGACGGCACGGGAACCGACGGCAAAGTTAATGGTTCAGTCAGTGAACACGGCACTCCCCGGAATTTCATGTACCTGTCTTCGCCCCGGCACGACCCTAGTTCCCCCTGCACGGTGTTCCGCGCGTGCTTCGACGATATCGCCGCCGAAGCCACGGACGCCGTGACGGTGGCGCGCGTCGAGGCCCACGCCGAGCACTGCCCGCCCTGCCGCTTTGCGCTGGCGCGTTCGCGGGCGTATCGGCGTGCGATGCAGCGGGTTGGGACGGCGGTGCGGGCCTCGGATCGGCTGCGGGAACGGGTGCTCGACTCGATGTGTGAGGTGCGGGGATCACGACCGACCTAATGCTCCGCGCGGCTGCCGGACTGCTCATCGCGGGGAGCATCGCGATGGTGGCAGGCCGGGCCGGGTCTCTGGCGCCGAGTGGGCGCTGGGCCGCGGTGATTGTGGGCGCGGCCGCGACGATGGCCGGGTGGTGGTGGGCGGCGTTACTGGTGGGTTGGTTCGTTGCCTCGTCCGCGCTCACTCGGTTCGGGCACGCCCGCAAGGCGGCTCGCACGTCAGGGGCCATCGCGCCGTCCTCGGCGAGAACGGCGATTCAGGTGGGAGCGAATGGATCGCTCTTCGCGATCCTCGCCGTGCTTGGCACCGTGACGGGGGATGCCCGCGCCTCGGTGATGGCGCTCGGCGCACTGGCCGCCGCAGCCGCCGATACGTGGGCAACGGAGTTGGGAGTGCTGTTCGGCGGGCCGCCTCGTTCGCTGTTCGGTGGCCGGACCCTGGCCCCGGGAATGTCGGGGGGAGTGACTGTGGTAGGACTGCTTGCCAGCGTCGCTGGTGCGGCAGCGGTGGGAATGGCGGGTGCGCTGTTAGTGCCGACGCTCGTGTGGGGATCGCTGGCCATCGCGGTGGCGACGGCGGGGGTGCTGGGTGGGCTCGCCGACAGCGCGCTCGGAGCAACGGTGCAGGTGCGGCGTGTTTGCGCCACCTGCGCAAAGGAAACCGAACGAGAAGTGCATGACTGCGGGACGCGCACGACGCATGCGCGCGGCCTGCGCTGGATGACCAACGACGCCGTAAACCTGCTGGCCACTCTCGTCGGCGCGCTGTTCGCGCCCGCGTTTGGCGGCCTCTTTCCCTGATGAGCACGCCCATGCCGATTGATCCTTCGACCTTCCGCGCCACCCTTGGGCGCTTCGCCTCGGGCATCACCGTCATCACGGCGCGCGATGCCGATGGCCGCGATGTGGGGATGACGGTGAGCGCGTTCAGTTCGCTCTCGCTCGACCCGCCGCTCGTGCTGATCTGCATCGACAACGGCGCCTCGGTGGCGCCGGTGCTTGAGCATTGCGAGCGCTTCGCCGTGAATGTGTTGAGCGACGAGCAAGAGCCGCTCTCCCGCCGCTTCTCGGAAAAGGAGATTGATCGCTTTGAAGGGGTCGCGTACCACCGCGGTCAGCTCGACCTCGCCCTCCTCGACGGAGCACTCGCGAATCTCGAGTGCCATGTGCACGCGCGGTATCCGGGGGGCGACCACACCATTCTCATCGGCGCGGTCGAGGCGACTGCCGTCCGCGAAGGGCATCCCCTGCTCTACTATCGCGGCGGCTACGCGCGACTCGATCGCTGAGTAATTTTCCCGCATGAGCCTCGACCTCGAGCGGGAAGAAGTCGTCCAGACCCTCTGCGCGCACTACGCGCAGGACCACCTCACCACGGGGGAGCTCGAGGCGCGATTCGAGCAGGTGTATCGGGCACCGGACCGCACCGCGTTGCTTACGGTGCTCGACGGACTCCCCGCCATCAAACGCAAGGCGCCGGCCGCCCCCCTTGGCGAACTGCGCAACGACGCGCCGGCGCCGATGTACACACCGCCGCGGCACGTGACCGGTCTTCGTGACGCGGAGAAGCGCTACCTCGCCGTCTTCTCGACCGTGAAGAAGGAAGGCGTCTGGCGCGCGCCTTCAATTGCGCGCGTGCGCGCCATCATGGGCTCGGTGATTCTGGACCTGCGCGAGGCGGACATTCCTCCCGACGGCATGGAGATTGACGCCGAAGCCATCATGGGCGAGGTGAGGATCCTGCTGCCACTTGGCGTGGGCGCGGAGGTCGATTGCACCGCCATCATGGGCGAGGTCGTGGATCGCACGCAGCAGGGGACCCCAGGGTTGCCGTTCATCCGCGTTCACGGTGGCACCACCATGGGGACAATCCGCGTCGAGACCAAGCTCCCGAAGAAGGCGCGGCTCGAAAGCTGGCGGGATGAAGTGCGCGGCTGGCTCGGCAGCGGCAAGTAACCCTCGGGAAATGCGAAGGCGGGGCCTGTCGCCACGGCGTCAGGCCCCGCTTCGGTTTTACGGCCCCTGCGAGAGGTACTGTGCCGAGTACCGCACGACGCTCTCGTCAATGATCCGCATCGCTTCCTCGCTTTTGCCCCAGCCGATGATCTCGACGCGCTTCCCCTCAAGGTCCTTGTAGATCGCGAAGAAGTGCTCGATCTCCTTGAGATAGTGCTGCGGGAGATCGGCGATGTCGAAGTACTCGCCGTGCGCGGGGTCATCGATCGGGACCGCGAGGATCTTGTCGTCGGGCTCGCCCTTGTCGAGCATCTTGAGCACGCCCACCGGACGCACGTCAATGAGGCACCCCGTAAACGTCGGCTCCTTGATCATCACGAGGACGTCGAGGGGATCGTTGTCCTCGTGCAGCGTGCGCGGAATCAGTCCGTAGTCGCCGGGATAGTGCACCGCCGAGTAGAGCACGCGGTCGAGGCGGAACATGCCCGAGTCCTTGTCGAGCTCGTATTTGTTGCGGGCGCCCTGCGGGATTTCAATCACCGCCGTCACGACTTCAGGAACGCGCGGTCCCGCCGGAAGATCCTTCCACGGATGAATCATGCGCCACGCTCCACAGCGCCACGCTCGGCCGCATCACGCTGTTGTGCGACCGTCCGACGGCGCACGCCGATGGAAAGCGCATAGCCTCCGAGGAGCACGGCGATCGCCGCGTACGCCACGTAGTAGTAGATCGCATTGTCGGGCATCGTATCCTCAGGCCACGGAGGTGGCGCGGTCGAGCAGGGCGTCGCGTTCGGTGGCGAGTTGCATGCGGGCACGGACCAGCGCGATGTACACCAAGGTAAAGGCGCCGAGCGAGAGGAGCAGCGTCTTCACCATGACCATCGGCATCTGCACGCCGGTGGGATTCGCGACGACCGGCATCGGGTGCTGCGTGCGGAACAGATAGACGCTCAGGTGAATGAACGGAATCAGCAACGCCCCGAGCATCGCGACGACGGCCGAGTAGCGGGCGCGGGCGTCGCGATCATCAACCGCACTGCGCAACACGAGATAGCCGAGAAAGAGAAACCAGAGGAAGAGCGTACTGGTGAGGCGCGCATCCCAGACCCACCAGATGCCCCAGATCGGCTTGCCCCAGAGCGGGCCCGTAACAAGCACGCCGGTCGTGAAGACCACCCCCACTTCGGCGGATGACTCGGCGAAGCGGTCGAGGCGTGGATCC
>JANLTT010000117.1:0-5527 GCA_031363115.1 Gemmatimonas sp. | reverse complement strand
GATTCTTCTTTTTGGGAACTGCGACTGCGCGCGCTTTGGGTCCTCCGTGTCTCTGTGTCTCCGTGGTGAATCCCGGTACGTCTTAAAAGAGATGCACGAAGGGAGCCGTGACTCGAACAAGTCGCGGCTCCCTTCGTGCCTTCCTGTGAAATCACAGTTACGCCTTCACTGAATTCCGCACGGGCAGATGGTTCTCGATCCCAATCCCCATCACGATCGTGAGCGACGCAAGCACGGCGCCGGTGTAGAAGGGCACGCTCTTCCCCAAATAGTCAAAGGCAAACCCCGCCCAGATCGGACCAATCACGCGCGCGAGTCCGCCGAAGGTCTGCTGCACCCCCATGTACAGGCCGCGCTCGTGATTTGGGATCACCTGTGACAGCATCCCCGTCACGCAGGGAAAGGTGAATGCGGTGCCAAGCGGGATGAGGGCGATCGCGAGTGCGAGCCCGACGTAGTTCGTCGTGATCGGCAGCGCAAGAAAACCAAGCGCGAGGAAGGCCGCGCCGTATCGTGAGAGCTTCGGCTCGTGGTAGCGATCAACCGCGGGACCGAGCAACACCGCGCGCGCGAAGACCGAGAGCACGCCGATGTACACAAAGACCCAGCCGATGCTCTTCTCGTCAATGCCGAAGCGCTCAAAGAGAAAGAGGGCAAGAATCGCCGTCATCCCCTGGAAGGCGCCCATGCCAATCGCGTAGATCCAGACCAAGCGACTTGCCGGGAGTGTGGGATGCGTCGTGACGCGGAGCAGTGTTTCGCGAGAGCCCGAGACCTTCGGGCGATCGGCCTTGGCCGCGCCGACGTGCACGTTGGATTCGGTGAGGTACTTCCACGCGAAGCCCATGTTGACGAGCGTGATGATGGCGGCGAAGAGCCCGGGCCACTCGGGGCCGATGCGCGCGGAGAACGAACCGAGTGCGGGGCCGAGCGCGACGCCGGCATTCGTGGCGGCGGAGAGCCAGCCGAGTGCCTTGGAGCGATCCTGCGGCTCGGTGGCATCGGCAACGTAGGCCTGGATGACGCCGACCGTGCCGCCTCCCGCGCCCTGCACGATGCGGGAGAGAAAGAGGAGTTCGAGCGTGCCCGAGAAGGCGAAGACGACATACGCGATGCCGCTCGCGGCGAGGCCCACCAGAAGCGCGGGACGGCGACCGTAGCGATCAGAGACGCGACCCCACATGGGGGCGCTGACCAGCTGGGCAACGGCGAAGGAGGAGACGAGGAGGGCGATGACCGTGCCCTCGCCTCCCATCCCGACCGCGTTGAGTGCTTCCCAGAGGGGGCCGTGTCCAACGAACCGCGTCGCGTAGAACGGCAACAGCGGGAGCACCATAAGGAGCCCCACCATATCCACGAACGCGGTGACCATCAGGACAACGAGCTTACCCAGCGGACGATCCTCGGACTTGCGGGAATGCACTCGGGAAGTGCAGCCAGGGCGTGTGCCCTAGGACCGAGGAAACATAACGTGTCCACGACCTACTGGTCGCGGGTGGCGAAAGCGGTAAGTTCCCAGAGTGATTGAGGCCATCGGCCGTGGGACCCGTGAAGCGATGGAGGCCATCGGATCGGCGGGGCGGTTGACCATCGAAGCCGGGCGTGCGTTGCGCGATGTGCGCACCTGGGGGCCCAACTTCTCCTTGCAGGCTCGGCAACTTGGGGTGGACTCCATCCCCATCGGCATCCTGATTGCCCTCTTTACCGGGGTCGTCCTCGCACTGCTGGCGAGCTACAGCTTCACTGGCGCGGTCCCGCGCTACCTCGTGGGAACGTTGGTCCAGAAGACCATCATGATGGAGTTGGCCCCCGTGCTGACGGGGCTGGCGCTGGCCGGCCGGGTGGGGGCGAACATCGCTGCCGAAATCGGCACGATGCGGGTGACGGAGCAGGTGGACGCGCTCGAGACCCTGTCGTTCGATCCGGTAGCGTATCTCGTTGTGCCGCGCGTGTTGGCCGGGACGCTGATGTTTCCCGTGGTGGTTGGGGTGGCGATGTTCGTCGGGCTCTTTGCCGGCTGGGGCGCCTCGCTGATGCTGCTGGACCTCTCGACACCGGAGTTCCTCAAGGGGGCGCGGCTCTTTTTTGACGGCTTTGATGTTCGCTACGGCTTGGTGAAATCGGCAAGCTTCGGATTTGCCGTGACGATGTTGGCCTCCGCCGCCGGACTCAAGACCCGGGGTGGGGCGCAGGGCGTCGGTGCCGCGGCGACGAGTGCGGTCGTCCAATCTGCAGTGATGATCCTCGTCCTCGATGCGTTCTGGGCGATGGTTTGGCTCCTTGGGAGAGCACGATGAACAAACACTCAAACGATTGGCTGGTCGGCGCGACGGTGCTCGGGGGCATGGCGATGATTGTCGCCGCGACCCTCTGGCTGCAGCAGGCTGAGTTTGGACAGGAGCGTGCGACGGTCACGGCGCGGTTCCGCGACGTCGGCAACATGGCCGTCGGGAATCAGGTTGTGATTCGCGGCGTGCAGGCGGGCCGCATCGAGTCCATCGCGCTCGCGGACAGCGGCTGGGTGACGGCGAAGCTGACGCTCGATCCGGGCATCAAGCTGCCCCCCGATCCGGTCGTTTTAATTCAGGCCGCCACGCTCTTTGGCGAGTGGCAGGCAGTCGTGACGCGACGCGAAGGCGCGCCGCAAATTCGCGAAGTCTACAATCAGCTCGATGATTCCCTGAACGCACCACGCGGCGCGCTGCCGGGTGCGGTGCTTCCGGACATCGCGCAGCTCACCTCGGTGGCGGGTGGCATTGCGGGCAATGTCGCGTCGGTCTCGGAGCGTGTGCGCCTGGCGTTCAACGATAGTGCGGCGCGCGAGTTGCGCCTCACGATTCGCAATTTCAGCACGATGTCCACCGAGCTCACGCGCACGGTGCGCACGCAGTCGCAGAACCTCGACATCATTGCCGCGGGCGTGCGCGCCGGCGTCGGCGATCTCTCGGCGGGGGCGGCCGCGCTGCAACGCTCGGTCGGTCGGCTCGATTCGGCGACCTCGCAGGGGGAGATCGCGCAGATCCTGCGTGAGACACAGCGTGCCGCGGAGAACCTTCGGGAGACAAGCGAACGACTGAACGCCATTTCGCGTTCATTACAGGGTTCCGAGGGAAGCCTCAGCAGCATTCTGATGCGCACGGATTCCATCATGCGGCGCGTTGAACGTGGCGAAGGATCGCTCGGCATGCTGTTCAAGGACCCCAGTCTTTATCGCAACTCGGATTCCCTGCTGCTCGACATGCGTAGCCTGCTGGCCGATCTGCAGAAGAACCCGAAGCGCTACATCAATCTGAGCATCTTCTGAGCGAACGCATTCGCACGCGATTCCTGGTCATCGGATCGGGCATCGCCGGGCTGCACACCGCCTGGCGCACCTCGGATCACGGCGATGTCGTGGTCCTCACCAAGCGCACGTTGCGCGACTCCTCCACGGCGTGGGCGCAGGGAGGGATCGCGGCGGCACTCGGCGCGGGTGACTCCCCCGAACTCCATCGCATTGACACGCTCGCGGCCGGTGCCGCGCTCTGTGATCGCGCGGCCGTCGAGGTGTTGGTGGCCGAGGGGCCGGCGCGCGTGCGCGAACTCGCCGACGCTGGCGCGCGGTTCGATACGGACGACAGTGGTCGCTTCACCCTTGGCCGCGAGGCCGCGCACTCGCGCAAGCGCATCGTGCATGCAAAGGGCGACCAAACCGGGGCCGAAGTCGCGCGCGCGTTGATTCATCGCGTGACGGAGCGTGAGAACATTCAGGTGCTCGAGATGGCGCGCGCACTCGATCTCGTGGTGTTCAATGGCAAGTGCGTGGGCGTGCGCGCAAACATCAACGGACGTGCAGTCGAGATCATTGCGGATTCCACGGTGCTCGCCACCGGTGGCTGCGGACAGCTCTACAAGAGCACGACCAATCCGTTGGTGGCCACGGGGGATGGCTACGCGATCGCGCATCGTGCGGGGGCGAAGGTCGCCGACATGGAGTTCGTGCAATTCCATCCGACCGCGCTCGACACGCCGGAAAATCCGCTTTCGCTGATTTCCGAAGCGGTGCGAGGCGAGGGCGCGGTGCTGCTGAATGATCGCGGCACGCGGTTCATGCTTCGCAAGCACAAGGATGCCGAGTTGGCGCCGCGCGACATCGTGGCGCGCGAGATCTTTCGTGAGCAGATGCGGGGGAGTCGAGTCTGGCTCGACGCCAGGAAGCTGTCCCGCACCTTTGCCCGTCGCTTTCCGGGCATTCTCAAGATTTGTCTTGCGCGCGGCATTGATCCGCGGCGCGATCTCATTCCGGTCACGCCGGCCGCGCACTACATGATGGGGGGCGTGATCACCGATCTCGCCGGCCGCTCGACGCTCGATCGCCTGTACGCCTGTGGTGAGGTGTCGCGCACGGGGGTGCACGGCGCGAATCGTTTGGCCTCGAACTCATTGCTCGAAGGGCTGGTGTTCGCCGAACGCGTGGCGAGTGATGCGGTGAACCAGCCGCGGTTGCCACGCATTCCGCGCGAGACCAAGTGGAAGGTTCCGACCCTCGGCGACCGCGGCGCGGCGCAGGTGGCGGCCGATGAAATCCGGCAGATCATGTGGGAGCATGCGGCCATTGACCGCAATGCGGCTGGGCTCCGTGCGGCGCGCAAGAAGCTCGACGCGGTCCTCGGGCGACTGGCTCCGGGAGCGACCGAGGAGCTGAACATGGTCGAAACGGCCCAGTTGATCGTCGAGAGTGCCCTGCTGCGGCGCGAGTCGCGCGGCGGGCACTTCCGGAGCGACTTCCCGAAGCCCAAGAACAAGTGGCGCGGGCGCCATATCGAGTGGTAAGGCGTCCCGCTTTCCCCTAACTTTCGGGGACGATGTCCACGACCATGATGATGTCCGCCGATCCCGAGACGGCTGAGCTGCAGCGACGCATCCGCGCGCTGGCGAAGGAACGCAACGCGGTGGTGCTCGCGCACAATTACGAGCGCCCCGAAGTCCAGGATGTGGCCGATTACGTCGGCGACTCGCTAGGACTCTCCCGCGAGGCCGCGAAGACCAACGCCGAGGTGATTGTCTTTTGCGGCGTGCACTTCATGGCCGAGACGGCGGCGATTCTCTCGCCGAATAAGACCGTGTTGCTGCCGGACTTAGCGGCGGGCTGCTCACTTGCCTCGACCATTGACGCCGATCAACTCCGTGCATGGAAGGCGGAGCATCCGGGCGCGATCGTGGTGGCGTATGTGAACACGACCGCTGAGGTGAAGGCGGAGAGCGACTACTGCTGTACGTCAGGGAATGCCGTGGAGATCGTGAATGCGATTCCCGCCGACCAGGAGATTCTGTTTCTCCCGGACATGTTTTTGGGCGCGCATGTGCGTCGGGTGACGGGGCGTGAGAACATCCATGTGTGGATGGGCGAGTGCCACGTGCATGCGGGAATTGATCCGGAGAACATTCGCCTGCAGCGCTCGCTGCATCCCGAGGCGGAGTTCCTGATTCATCCCGAGTGCGGTTGCGCGACGAGTGTCGTGGAGGCGATGAGCGCGGGGGATGTGGA
>JANLTT010000276.1:0-22369 GCA_031363115.1 Gemmatimonas sp. | reverse complement strand
GTGGCGTCGGGCTGCAGGAACCGTTCGCTCATGCGGATGGTGCCGAACGGGAGGCTCACGAGACGTTCGAGGAGGCCATCGGCGGAGAGGGCGAGTTCGAGCGAGCCGCCGCCGATGTCAATCACGAGACTGCGCCCATGCCCGAGCTCGAAGTGCGCGAGCGCCGAGCGAAAGGCGAGACGCGCTTCTTCAGCACCCTCGAGAATGCGCGGACGAAGCCCCGACTCGCGGCGCACCCGCGTGAGAAACGACTGGCCGTTCTCCGCATCGCGCACGGCGCTCGTGGCCACGGCTTCGATGCGCTTGGCCCCAAGTTGCCGCGCCAGCGTGGACATCCGCGTCAGTGCCTCGATGGCCTGATCCATGTGGCCATCATCGAGGCGCCCGGTTTCGGTGAGTCCGGCGCCGAGCCGCGGCGCCGCCTTCATTTCGTCCACGACGCGAATCTTACCGTCCGACGAAACGTCGGCGACGATCTGGCGAATCGAGTTCGACCCGATGTCGATGGCCGCGATGCGCTGCTCGCGACCTTCGCGGGCAGGGCGGTACGGTCCCTCGGTGGACTTCGGCAACGTCATGGTGCGCTCCGACGAGTGGGGCAGCGTCCGGGGCGGAGTGCGTCGAGCCGTTCGAGCTGACGCGTCGCAACTGCCTCCGGCAATGGAGCATAACCCACTTCGGCGGCGGAGCGCGCGCCATCCCGCAGGGCCCAGCGCGCAAAGGCGATGAAATGCCCGGCGCGGGTGGTGTCACCGAGTGCTTGATCCGCGACGATGCGCGTGAGCACCACGGCGGGATAGGCGTCGGGCGCCGTGGCGCCGACCACACCGACGAGCGTGTCGGCGGTCGCTGGTGTGAGCAGCTGCTGCGCCGCACTCGCGATGCTGGCGGGGCTCGGATTGATGAAACGCCCCGCGCGGTTCTGCAGCGCGGCCACCGAGAGCCCGACTTGTTCCGCGTACGTGAATTCAACCACGCCGATCGCACCTTCACGGGAGCTGATCTCGCCGGTGACTCCTTCGTTTCCCTCGACGCGCGATCCCGGCGTGATCAGCTCGCGCCCATCACGTTGCGCACTGCGCCAGCTGGGGCTCGCACTGAGGTACTGCGCGAAAACCGCACTCGTTCCCGTGGTGCGGGCACGCTGCACGGGGTGAATCGCGAGGGAGGGGAGCTCGACGTCGGGATTCAGCGCCTGAATCGCCGGCGCGTTCCACTCGGTGATCTTGCCGAGGAATATCAGCGCGAGCACTTCGGCGTCGAGGCGCAGCGGTGCCGAGAGCTTCGGCACGCGGTACGCGACCGCGACCGCCCCCAGTACGGTGGGAATCTCCAAGGGGCCGCACGTGGCGCGAGCGCGCTCATCGGCGGAAAGCGGACGGTCGGTCGCCCCGAAATCCGCAGCGCCATCAAACAGGAGCCGAATCCCCTCGATGCTCCCCACCGAGAAGTAGTTGATGCGCACCCCCGACGCGGCGCCGTAGTCGGCAAACCAGCGGCGATAGAGCGGATAGGGAAACGTCGCGCCGGCGCCCACGAGGTCGATTCCGCCCGAGGGAACTGGCGGTTCGGGACGCGAGCGAATCCACTCGACGCCAATCGCGAACCCGCCAAGAAGGCCGAGCCAGACGAAGGCGATCGCGCGTAGCGCCGAGAAAGAGCGGGGCGCCGTGATCACAGGAGGAATTGCGACGAGAACACGTACGTCGAAGTTGCTTGAATCACACGGCGCGGGCAACCACGACGGCAGCCATGCGGCAAATCACCAGGCAGCTCACGCGCGGCGCCTCAGGCGCCGCCTGTTCCCGGGAGTTCGTTCTGCAGGCCGAGCAACTTGTGCACGCCATCGCGCTCGAGCAGCGTCTTCACGAGCCAGAGCGTTTCCTCCGTGCCATCGCGCCGAATCACCACGCCGCAGGGCCCGTAGATGGTGCTCTTGCCGATCGTCCGAGGCGCATCCGAGCAGAGGGTCCGCACGATCGTGGCCGGTCCGCGCTGCGCCTGGAAGAGCGCGCGAGTGAGCCCACGTCCGCTCAAACGGACAATGAGCTCCCAGCCAACCGCTGGGGGCATCCCGCTAGCCCCCTCGATGCTCTCGGGGAAGTAGAGGTACGCATACTCGGCGCGCGAGACAATCAGCGGTGTCATCGCCAACGTGTCGCCCGAGGCAAGCAATGCCCAGTACCGGCGCATCAATGCATCGCGGCTCGCCGCGCCACCGCTCAGGCGACCATCGGCGGGCGCCGGTACGGTTGCCTGGAAGCGACGCAGATTCTCCTCCGGAGAGAAGACGCTGTCAATCACATAGCCAGGTGTCTTGCGGAGCGAGTCCTGGGACGGAATCCACAGGCCATCCGAACGGCGCTCGAGCATCGCGGGGTCAATGCCTGCCGGACGATCGGCATCTGCGGCGGATCGCTCGCCAGCGCAACCAATCACCGCCAGCGTGATGACCAGCGCGGCCGTAGCACGCGCAAAAGAAGCAATAGCAGAGGCAAGCATGGGATCTGGTAGTGCGGGGAAGTGAAGCGGGGCCGGGACCGCCGAAGCGATCCCGGCCCCCCATTCAACCTACGAGTAGAGCTTAGTTGCGGTAGTACACGGTCCAGCCAGCGTACCACGGGGTCGCCACGTCGGGCTCAACGGCGCCGCGATACGTGGTGCCGAGCATGGTGCCGCCGAAGTAATTGGTCACGCGGTTGCCGATGAGACCCGGGAGGGTCGTACCGGTGCCGCCGGTGCGGATCGCCGAGCCAGCCGCCGGGCGCCAGTCAAGCACGGCGCCGGTGGCAATCGTCGTCGCCGCAGTCGGCACGCTCACGAAGAGCGTGTGCGCTGCATCGGTGGACGTCGTGATGTTCGCGGCGGTGAACTTATCTTGGGTGCCGAAGCGGTTGCTCGCCGCGGCGACGTCAAACGTGCGCGGGTTATCGATCGACAACACGTTACGGATGTTGAGCGAGTCATCGGCCAAGCGGAGGAACGTGGACGTCGAGTCGAAGAGGGACAAACCCGCTTCCGGCCAGCGACCAACGACGCCGTTCATCCAGACACCGCCCGTGCCGCGGCGGAGTACCATACCGACGCCGCCGTCTCCGTTCGGACGAACCGGCAACACGCCGGCGCCCGGTCCGATCACGGTGAAGTTCGCGAACACCGGCATCGTGTACGGGGTCGAGCTGAAGCCTGCGGCGCAGGTGCCTGCCGCCGAGCCGCAGCCGTCGATCTCAAAGCCATTCTGTTCGCCCGAGAGCGAGCCCGGGTTGCCCGGACGCGGCGAGACGCGGGGACCGGTCTGCAGCGCAATCAGGTACTGGTGACGGCCGCGGTGACCTTCGGCGGCGTCAAAGTGGTCGTCGCCCGCCTCGTACGAGACGAGATAGCGCGAGTCCACCGTGCCACCGAAAAACTCGAACTGGTCGTCGAGGCCGCGGACGGCCTGGTTGTACTCAAAGCGCGTCGAGCGGCCAACGGCGTACAGCGAGTAGGCGTTCAACTCGACATTGAGGATCGCGGCGGCGCCGGCGAATTCCACGCGGGTGTAGACCATCGAACCCGAGTTGTCGTTATCGAGGTTACCGCCGTTCCAGCCGACGGTGTCGGCCGGAGCCGGGCCTTCAACCACCGTGCGGCCAGTGCGGTTGGCGGTCGCGTTGCCCACGATGATGATGCCGCCCCAGTCACCCGGGAAACGGTTGCCGGCGGCGGCCGACGACGTGAAGACGATCGGTAGCGCGGCGGTGCCGACGGCGTCGATGCGCGAGCCACGGAGCACCATCAGGGCGGTCACGGCCGGCGCAACGCCAGCGGAGATCGGCGCGCCAATGATGCGCGTGCCGGCCGGAATCGTGAGCGTCGCGCCATTGGCGACCGAGATGATCTTGGTCAGCTGATAGATGTTGGCCGCAGCCCACGTCGTGTTCGTCGTGATGTCGGCGGTGACCTGCACCACGGGGCGGTCGGTCGTGCGGACCGCAAGCTCGGCCGTATAGGGGCCGTTGTCGGCAGTGCGCACGGCGCGCACGCGGTAGCGGTAGTCAGTCTCGGGGGTGAGGCCGGTGTTCGTGAACTCCAGCGCGGTCACGACGCCAACCTGCGTAAAGGTGCCACCGGCAGTGCCAGGGGCACGTTCCACTTCGTAGGCGCCGGCTTCAAGCACGGTTGACCAGGTCACGCGCACGCTGGTCGGGGAGAGCGCGGTGGCGGCGGGACTCGACGGGGCGACCAGTGCGGTCGGGCCGGACGGGCCGTTGTCTTCGCTGCAGGCAGCGAGAGTGAGGAGCGCGGCCATCGCGGCGATCCGCGGGGTCCAACGCGAGCGGACAAGGGACATGGGCAACTCGAAGTAGAGAGTGAAAGCCATAAGGGATCGGCCTAATGAAAGGCCGACCCCTTATAAAAGCCGCGCTACGTAATCTCTTGGCGATGCTTTTGTCACGGTCCGGTCAAGAGCGACTGCCCCGGTCGTGACAGTTCGACACTACTTCCAGCTCACACCGAGCGAAAGCGCGCGGCCCGTGCGATACGATTCGCGCGTCACCGGACCCTGCGTCAGGCGGAACGGCGCGTCGAGCAGGTTGCGCGCGTCCACCTTCCACGCCCAGCGATCGCCCATCGGGATGCGAATCGAGAGGTCCACCATGTGGCGCGGCTGCTCGATCACGTCCGGGAACGGCACGGTGCCGGCGCTGAAGATGCGGGGACCGACCGCCGAGTAGAGCACGGTGGCCGAGCTGCCGGTCGCTCCGGTGCGCGAGAGACCCATGTTCACGACCCACGGCGCCTGACCCATCATCGCGCGATTGGCATTCGTGTTCGACGAAGCGCCGGTGCCGACGGTGATGTCGCTCTTCATGAGCGTCAGGTTGGAGAACACCGAGTACGGCTCGAG
Organism: Gemmatimonas sp.; assembly: GCA_031363115.1. Taxonomy (GTDB): domain Bacteria; phylum Gemmatimonadota; class Gemmatimonadetes; order Gemmatimonadales; family Gemmatimonadaceae; genus Pseudogemmatithrix. The sequence goes on along the minus strand of JANLTT010000276.1, from coordinate 17,478 downwards.
CACCGGCGTGAAGGCGCCGAGTGCCTTACGCACTTCGAGTTCGAAGCCGACGTTGAACGCTTCCTGCGCATTGAAGAACGAGACGAACGGCTGACCGCCGGTGGCCAAGTCAATGCGCTCGATCGGACGATCGAAGCGCTTGGCGAAGACGCCAACGCTGAACAGTTCGCCCGACGCCAGGAAGGCCTCGTACTTGAGGTCGTAGTTCTGAATCAGCGTGCGGACGAGATCGCCATTGCCGCGCGTGATCTGGCCGCCGACCACTTCCAGGTACTGCACCGGCGAGAGCTCGCGATACTCCGGGCGGGCCAGCGTCTGCGACGCCGAGGCACGAAGCTGCGAGCGATTGCCCAACTGCACATTCAGCACGATCGCCGGGAGCACGTCCGTGTTGTTGAGCGTGGAAACAAAGCGGCTGTTGTTCGAAAGCTGCGTGCTGACATTGATGTCGGCATTCTCGACGCGCGCACCCGCAATGACGCGGAAGCGGACGCCGATCGGCATCTCCGCCATCATGTACCCGGCGCTCAGGCGCTCAGAGGCGTCGTAGACGCCGTCTTCGGCCACATTGATGATGTTGAAGATGTCATCCGAACCGCTGGTGTAGCGGCCATCGAATAGATCCTCAGCGCGGCGCGCGCGATCCGTCACTGGGACGAGCGTCGAGACGATCGAGAACTGACGATTGAACGCCGAGCGGTCCGTCGTGCGGAAGGCACCACCAAACTTGAGGACCGGCGCGTCAGCGGCGGCACCAAGCTGGATCTTGTAGTTCGCCGCATAAAACATGTTGTTCTCGGCAAGCTCGCCGAAGGTACGACGGGCCACGTCCGGGTTGCCGTCCGACCACGAGAACGGGCCGTCCTGCGTGAACTGCGCGTACACGAGATCGGAACGATCCGGCTCGAGGCGCGTGACGCCGGACGTCGAAACCTGCCAATCGAACTGCTGACGGCCGGTGAGCGCGTGCTCACCCTTGAGCTGCGTGCTGCGGATCGAGCGTTCGACGAAACGGAGCGTCATACGCTCGACGTTGGCGAGGCCGAAGCTGAACGCCGGCCCAGAGCTGCGGCGCGCGTCGTTGTCGGCGCTGCGCGTGTAGGTGTTGTTGAGCGAGATCAGGGTGCGCGGCGTCACCATCGCGCTGAAGTTCAGCAGGCCGCCCCACTGCGCGGTCTGCGAGCTGCCTTCGCCTTCCCACTTCTCCAGCACCACCGGACGCCCATTTTCCTGCACCGGGTTGGCCTGGTAATCATCCGCACGAATCTCATGCGCCATGCTGTAGGTGAATGAACCGAGGTATCCGATGCGGAGGCCGAGGACCGGATCCTGGCCGCCGAGCGAGATGCCGAACGAGCCGTTCGGGAGTCCCGTCATCTGCGTCGGGGTCCAGGCGTTGCGCAGTTGATTGATGGCACCGTTGATCTGCGTGCGATCGGTCAACCCACCCACGGCTCCCGCCGAGGCGAGTCCGCTCGGCAGGTTACGCTGCGAGCCGCCGTAGCCCAGCCACTCGCTGCCAACACGCGGCGCCGAGACCACGCTCTGGCCGGTCACGGCATCATTGAAGCCCATCGACGACGAGAAGGCCAGCGCACGACGCGCTGGGTACTCGCGCGTGCGGATGTCCACCGAGGCGCCAGAGAAGTCGCCGGAAAGATCGGGGGTGAAGGTCTTTGAGACGTTCACCGACTGCAACAGCGACGACGGGAAGAGGTCGAGCGGAACGAAGCGCTTCTCGGGCTCGGGGCTCGGCAGGCGCGCGCCATTCAGGTTGGTGACGGTATAGCGCTCACCAAGGCCGCGCACAAAGACGCTACGGCCGTCCTGCACCGTGACGCCGGAGACACGCTGAATTGCCTTCGCCGCGTCACCGTCCGGGCTCTTGGACATCTGCTCAGCGGTGACCGAGCTGACGATGCCCGTCGCGTTGCGCTGCTGATCAAGCGCGTCGTTGACGGTGCCACGCTCGGCGGAGGCGGTGACAACCTGCGCCGTGAGCTGAACGCTTGCGGCGGCGAGAGAGACATCCTGCTCGACGCTCTTGCCGGCTTCGAGGAAGATGCCGGTGATGGTCTTGGGCGCGTAACCGATGCGGCGAACCGTGATCGTCACGGTGCCAGCCGGCACGGCATTCAATGAGAAACGGCCATCTACGCCGGAAATCGTCCCGAGCGTGGTGCCGACAATCTGGATGCCGGCGTCGGTGAGGCCCGTTCCCGTGGCACCGTCGAGCACGCGCCCGACGATGCGGCCTGTCGTCGGCGACTGCGCCGCGAGACTCGCAAAGGGAAGCAACAGAACAGCGGTGAGAATCAGCAGTACACGGCGCATTGGCGTCTCGTGAGAATGTCAAAGGTTCGAATGCCCCGGATGAGTCATTCCTCCGGTGCACTACAAAGCTCTGACAGGCCCGTACCGGACCCCACACGGATGTGCAACGAACGTGTAACGGGCCGTTACAAATGGACCCTTTTCGGTCCCTCTTTGGGGCCGTCCGCCCTCTAGTTGAAAGCGTGTGGGAAGAGCGCTGTGATGGTCGTCCCATGTCCCACTTCGGAAGCCGCGCGGACGCGTCCACCGTGGGCTTCCACGAGGTGCTTCACGATGGCCAATCCCAAGCCGGTTCCCCCCTGTTCGCGCGAACGCCCTGGATCCACACGGTAGAAGCGCTCGAAAATGCGCGGGAGATGCTCCGCATCAATGCCGATGCCCGTGTCGCGAACACCCACGACGATACCCCGCTTGTGCGGCTCGGAGAAGACAACGACCTGACCACCCTGTGTGTGCCGCACCGCGTTGTCCACCAAGTTGCCGAGCACCTGACGGAGCGCCGTGGCATCGGCGTAGACGTCCGCTGCCTCCGCGTGGATCTCCTGCGCGAGCACGAGCCCTTTTCGGTCGGCTGCATCGTGCGCGGCGGAAAGCACATCCGACATCACCGTGGCCACCGCAATCCGTTGCGGGTTCGGGACCCAGCCGCCGGACTCGATGCGCGAGAGATCGAGGAGATCGTCCACGATTCGCTGCATGCGGCGGGTGTTGCCGAGGATTCGCTCCACGAAACCACGACGGGCCTCGTCCGGAACGTCGTCCTCGGCCAGTGTTTCGGCAAAGCCACCGACAATCGTCAGCGGAGTTCTGAGTTCGTGAGAGACGTTGGCCACAAAGTCGCGGCGCACGGCCTCCAGCCGTCGGACTCGCGTGAGATCGAAGAGCGCCAGCACCGCGCCTCCCCCGGTGAGCGGACGCGCGGTCACGTTCAGCGTGCTCCCGGCGATCATCAGCTCCGCCCCCTCGGTGGTCTCACCCGCCAGCGCCGCCTCGAGCGCCTCGCGCAGCGCGACGTCGCGCGGGAGTTCGTCCACGGGGAAGGGGAGCGGGGCGCGCATACCGAGGAGGCGGCGCGCGGTCTCATTGATGCGCACCACCATGGTTGAGGTGTCCACCGCGATGACTCCCTCGTTCAACGATTCCGTCAGCTGTACGAGCAGCGTTTCGTCGGCCTCGAGGGCCTGCAGTCGCGCCGAGAGCTGTTCGGCCAGCTCGCGGAGGGCCTCGGCCAAGTCCCCGACTTCGCCCGGCGCGCGCAACGTGGGGCGGCGAGCGAGGTCGCCATCGGCGAGGGCCTGCGCGACGTCACGCAACTCCTCGATGGGACGCGAGACCGAGCGCGAGAAGAGCCAGGCAATCACCAACGCGCCCATGAGCGCAAAGAGCGATGCGGCCAGGACATCTCGCCGCGCGGAATCCGTGACTTCTTCGAGACTCGCGGTCGGCAAGGAGAGACGGGCCACGCCGAGTCCGCGGACGCGCACGGCCACGTAGAGCTCTTCCTCTCCGGTGGAGGGCGATGGACGCAAGGACGAACCAAGGGAGTCCGCGATGGCGGCGGCGACTTCAGGGCGCGTCAGGTGATTCTGAAGCGCCCGCAGTCCCTGGCCATTGAACTCGGAGTCGCCAATGACCACGCCCGTGGTATCCACGAGCGTGACCCGGCGTCCGAGGGCGTTGCCGATGCGGTCGGCGAGGACATCCGGGTCGTCGATGGAGTCGCGTTCCCAGAGCACGCCGACCAACCGTGCCTCGCGCGAAAGAAAGCCTACCGCGTCTTCGCGCAATCGTTGCCGCAGCTGTCGGTCAACCGCCGTGACGATGAACACGGCGAGAAATCCCACGACGATGAGGGCGCCTAAAAGGAGGCGCTGGGTAAGCCTCACCCGTCCTTTCCGCTCTTTAGGCGGTAGCCAAAGCCGCGGACCGTTTCGATGAGGTCGCCCGCGGGATGTAGCTTGGTACGCAGGCGCTGGATGTGCATGTCCACGGTGCGCGTCTGGATGTCGGGGGCGGCATCCCAGACGGTCTCGAGCAAATGCGCGCGGGCCTGCACGCGTCCCTTTCGCTCGGCCAACGTGAGGAGAAGCTTGAACTCGGTTGGCGTGAGCTCGACTTCATGCGCGTTGACCGTCACGCTGTGCGCGGAACGGTCAATGCGGATGGGTCCCGCCTGAATGATGTCGGCCTGCTCGCCCGAGCCGGCGAGGCGTCGGAGAATCGCCCCGACGCGGAGGACGAGTTCCTGGGGGGAGAACGGCTTGGTGAGATAGTCGTCGGCACCAAGTTCGAGGCCGCGAATGCGATCCGGCTCTTCCTTGCGGGCGGTGAGCATGAGCACGGCAATGCCGGCAGTCGATTCGTCGTCGCGCAGCTTGGCCAGCACGTCGAATCCCGACATGCCCGGCAACATGAGGTCGAGCACGATCAACGATGGGCGATCCCGCTTGGCCAGCGCGAGCGCATCGGTCCCTGTGGAGGCGGAAGAGACCTTGTAGCCCGACTTGGCGAGGTGGTAGACCACGAGCGCGACAATGTCGGGTTCGTCATCTACCACGAGGATGCGGTCAGTACTGCCCATCAGTGGTGCGGTCACGCGGGGGTTCCGGAGAGGCGGCGAGAGATTGCCGCGAGAAGCAGGTCAATGGCGATGGTGTTTTCCCCACCGCGTGGAATGATGAGGTCGGCGTAGCGTTTGCTGGGTTCAACGAACTGCTCGTGCATGGGCTGTACGGTGGTCAGGTACTGGTCGAGTATTTCCTCAAGCGGGCGACCGCGGACTGCCATGTCGCGCCGAATGCGTCGGATGAGTCGTGTGTCGGCGTCGGTGTCCACGAACACCTTGATGTCGAGATGATCACGAATCCGCTCTTCCACGAGCAACAGAATGCCGTCAATGACGATCACGTCGGACGGCTCGATGCGCTCGGGTGATGCACTTCGACGGTGGCGAACGAAATCGTAGACGGGCTTGTCGATCCCCGCTCCAGCGGCCAAGGCCGCGAGATGCGCTTCGAGCAGGTCGAGATCGAAGGCGTCCGGGTGGTCCCAGTTGAGATGGCGAAGCTCGTCGTGCGACTTGCCTTGATGGTCGTTGTAGTAGGCGTCCATGTCGAGAAAGGCGCACTGCGCGTCGGTCAGCCCCTCCGCGACCCGGCGGGCCACGGTCGTCTTGCCGGAGCCGGAGCCCCCCGCAATCCCGATAATCAATGGGCGCATGGGTCGGACAGGGCGTGGAGGGACACGGCAGGAATCTGCCCCGAACGGGGGAAAGCGAGAAGCGACAAGGCTGTCACGGTCCTGTATCGGGAGTGGGAGTTCCCGAACGTTGTGGGGGGAGCAACGGGGGCGTCAACTATCAAAACGCCCTGCATCGGGGACCCTGAGGACGGTATCCTTCAGGATGTCCCGACCAGTCGTGCCTGTCCTGCTGTTCGCCGTTTCAGTCTCCCTGACGCTCGGAGCCCCCGCGGCCGTCCCGGCGCAGGAGCGTGTTTCTATTAAAATTGCCGCCACCACGGACGTCCATGGTCGCCTCCGCGGATGGGATTATGTGACCGGGCGGCCGGACACGCTCCGCGGGCTCACGCGGGCGGCCACAATCATTGATTCGGTGCGGAAGGCCAACCCCGGGCGCGTCGTCTTGGTGGATGCCGGCGACCTCCTGCAGGGCAACGCGATGACTTACGTCGCCGGCCGAGTAGACTCGCTGGCGCCGCATCCGGTGGTCACCGTGATGAATGCGATGCGGTACGATGCGGCCGCGGTCGGCAATCATGAATTCAACTACGGCTTGCCGCTCTTTGACCGCGCGGCGCGGCAGGCCCGTTTCCCCTTTCTCGCTGCGAATACGCGCCGTCTCGATGGCGGCCAGCCCTATCCTGGGCGCACGATGGTCACGCGCGCCGGCGTGAAGGTCGCCATCATCGGCGCGACCACGCCGGGCTCGATGATCTGGGACAAGGACAACCTCCGCGGGCGCCTTGAGGTCACGGACATCGTGGCCGCGCTGCCGGCCCAGGTTGCCGCGGCGCGGGCAGACGGGGCCGATGTCGTCCTTGTCGTGGCGCATGCTGGTCTCACCGAACTGAGTTCCTACGACACCACCGCGACTGGGCTCGGCAGCGAGAACCCGATGGCGCGAGTGGCGCGTGAGGTCGCGGGAATTGATGCGATCGTCATTGGCCACTCGCATCGCGAGGTCACCGACACGACCATCAACGGGGTGCTCGTGGTGCAGCCGCGGAATTGGGCGACGAGCGTCGCCGTGGCCACTTTGGATCTCGAAAAGCGCGCCGGCAAGTGGCGCGTTTCGTCGAAGCGCGGCGAGACGGTCCAGGTGCGTGGGCAGCCCGAGCGCGCGGATCTCGTGCGTGCGCTGGCGCGTGCGCATCGCGCCGCCGTCAGCTATTCCACCTCGGTCGTTGGTCGCACCTCGTCGCCTTGGCTCGGGGATTCTGTCCGCCTGCGCGACACGCCGCTGATTGATCTCATTCAGGCCGTGCAGCTCAAGGAATCCGGCGCCGATCTGAGCATTGCCTCCGCGCTGAGCATGGATGCCGCCTTTGAGGCGGGGGCCATCACCGTCGAACGAGTCGTCGCGCTGTACCCATATGAGAACACGCTGCGGGCCCTGCGGCTGAGTGGCGCACAGGTGCGCGCCTTCCTCGAGCACACCGCGCGCTACTGGCTGGTGAAGCGAAACGCCGATGGCACGCTGCGGGTCGAGCCCGATGCCAACATTCCGGGCTACAACTATGACATGCTGCAGGGGCTCGACTACACGATCGATCTCTCGCGGCCGATGGGACGGCGCATCACGACGCTCACGCGTCAGGGACGTCCGGTTGCGGACACCGACAGCTTCACCGTCGCCATCAACAATTATCGCGCGGGTGGCGGTGGTGGCTACGACATGCTGCGCGGTGCGCCCGTGGTGTACGAGGGCACGCGCGAACTGCGCGAACTGATCATTGACGAAATCCGTCGGCGCGGGACGATTGAGCCGTCGGATGTGTTCGTGGACAACTGGCGCATCCTTCCGCCGCGTCCGATGCTGCGCATCATTGGCATCAACGACGTGCATGGCGCCTTCACCGCGCGTCCCGACGGCACGAACGGGCCACGCGGCGGGCTCGCGGAGCTCGCGGGCTACGTGCGCGATGCCCGTGAGGAGTGCGCGCCCGTCTGCACGACCATTCACCTCAATGGCGGCGATCTCTTCACCGGCACCCCGGCGTCGGATCTCGCGTTCGGGCGCACCGTCGTGCCAATCATCAACGCGATGGGCACGCACGCGATTGCGCTGGGGAATCACGAGTTCGATTACGGCCAGGACACGCTGCGGGCGCGTCTCCGCGAACTGCATGCGCCGGTGCTCGGCGCAAACGTCACCGATACCACTGGGCGCGATGCCGCCTGGGTGCCGGATGACACCATCATCACGTTGGCTGGTGGCGTGAAGATCGGCGTCATTGGCATTGCCGATCCCGCCACGCCGCGCACGACGCGCGCGATCTATGTGACCGATCTTCGCTTCTTGCAGCCCGCCCAGTTGATTCGTGAACGTGCGGTCGCGTTGCGCGCGCGCGGGGCGCGGCGCGTGCTGCTGGTGGCGCACCTCGGAGGCTTCTGCGAGCGGAATGATCCGGACGACTGCCGTGGTGAGATCTTCGAACTGGCTCGCGCCGTTGGCCCCGGCACGCTGGATGCCATCGTCGCGGGGCACACGCACAGTGAAGTGCGCACGATTGTGGACGGCACGCCGATTGTGCAGGCGCGTTCCAGCGCCCGCGCGATTGGCGTGATTGACCTGCCGCTCGACGGGCCAATCACGGCGCCGCTGCGCCCCGAAGTCCGCGACGTCATTCCCGGACGCGTGCGTCCTGACTCCACCGTGGCCGCGCTCGTCGCGGACGCCGAAGCCGCGGTGGCGGGACGCATTGCGGCGCGCATCGGCATCACTGACGTCCGTTGGCCGCGCTCCGGAGCGCAGTATGCGCTGGGGAATCTCATGGCCGACGCGCATCGTGCCGCTGGGCGCGGTGATATCGCCTTTATCAACAACGGCGGTGTGCGCGCCGAGTTGCGGGCGGGGGAGATCACCTGGGGATCCCTCTTCGAGATTCAGCCGTTTGACAATCGACTGGTCGTCGTCGAGGCGCGCGGGGCGGTGCTCCGGCGCTACCTCGAATCGCTCGTGGACGGCAACGGCGTGCGCTACCATGTAAGCGGCGCCGAAGTGGAGTATGCCCCGACCGCGCCAGTGGGGCAGCGCGTGCGTCGCGTCATCATGAGTGATGGCCGGGCGCTCAATGACCGTCGCCTGTATCGTATTGTGATGTCCGATTTCATGGCCGGGGGCGGCGATGGCGCCGCCCTCGTTGGCCCTACCAAAGTTGAGGAGTTGAACGTGACCATTCTTGATGCACTCATCGCGCATCTGCAGCGCATGCCGGACGGCAAGGTCGTGATGACCGCTGCGTTGCAGTCGCCACGATTCCGAGCGGTTCCATGAACGAGCAGATCCGCGTGTTCGTGAACGGCAGCGGGGTGAGCGTCGCGCCTGGCAGCTCCGTCCTCGACGCCGTCACGGCGATCGACGCCGCGGCGGCCGACGACGTGCGTGCCGGCACGCGCGTCATCGTGGATTCCCGCGGGCTGCCGGTGGCGAATGACACCGCCGTGCACGGCGGCTACGTGATGCGCATCGTGAGCGCGCGCCAGGCGCGCGCCGCTGAGGATTGAGTGACCGTTCTCACCACTGAGCTCATCCGCCGCATCCCGAAGACGGAACTGCATTGCCATCTCGACGGCTCGCTCCGCCCCGAGACGATGCTCGAACTCGGCCGCGACCAGCGCGTCGCGATGCCCGAGGATGATGCGGACGCGCTGCGCAACTACATGCGCGTGGACGATGCACGCAATCTCGAGGACTACCTCGCGCGCTTTGGCCACACCCTCTCGGTGATGCAGACCGCCGAGGCGATGGAGCGTATCGCCTACGAACTGGCGGAAGACTGTGCGAAGGAAGGGGTGCGCTACCTCGAGACGCGCTACGCCCCGGTGCTCAACCTCGATGGCGGACTCTCGTTGGCGCAGGCCGTCGAGGCGCCGCTCCGAGGTTTGGCGCGCGCGGAGGCGGAGTATGGCATCACCGCGCGCGTGATTGTCTGTGGCATCCGCAACATGTCGCCGGATGTTTCGCTCGGACTCGCCCGTCTCGCCGTGGATTTCAAGGATCGCGGCGTGGTGGGCTTTGACCTCGCCGGTGGGGAGTTCGGCAATCCCGCCTCCGCGCATCGCGAGGCCTTCGAGTACGCCATCGAACATGGTCTGCCGTGTACTTGCCACGCGGGCGAGGGAGACGGCGCCTCGTCGGTCGCCGAGGCGATGCGCACCTGTCATGCGCATCGGATCGGGCACGGGACGCGACTGATTGAGGATCCCGCACTGATGATCGAGGCGCGCGAGTCGGGCGTGGCCATTGAGTGCTGCCTGACGAGCAATGTGCAGACGCGCACGATCGCGTCAGTCGATCAGCATCCCCTGCGCCGCTACATGGAGGCGGGATTGCAGGTCTCGCTCAACACCGATAATCGCCTGATGAGCGGGACGGACCTCGTGACCGAGTATGGTCTTGCCGCGAAACATCTGGATTTCACCTTCGAGGAACTCTGCCGCGTGGCGCGGGCGGGCTTCTCCAACGCGTTTCTGCCGGACGCCGAGAAGACCGCGTTGATTGCGCGCGTCGGGGCCGAGTTCGCCGAACTTCGACGGAGCATTGCATGAGGAACGACGCATGAGCACGACCTCCCACGTTTCGAACGCCCACGGTGCCGCGGCCGCACATCGGGCCGCCGACGCCATTCGCGCGCGTCTTGGTGTGACGAATCCCGCTGCGGCGATTGTGCTCGGTTCGGGACTCGGCACTTTGGCGGATCGGCTCACCGATGTGCGACGCGTGCCGTACGCCGAGATTCCCGGTTTTCATGCGCCGGCGGTTGAAGGTCATCGCGGCGAACTGCTCTGCGGCACGCTCGGTGGACGTGAGGTCCTCGCACTGGCTGGGCGATTCCACATGTATGAGGGGCACAGCGCGCAGGTCGCGGCCTTTCCCGTGCGGGTCGTGCATGCGCTGGGCGCGAAGGTGCTGTTTGTGTCGAACGCGGCGGGAGGGATCAATCGCGCCTTCACTCCGGGGACGCTGATGCTGATCACCGACCATCTCAACCTGCAGTTTCGCAATCCGCTCGAGGGAGCGCTGGAGTCGGGTGACGTGCGGTTTCCAGATATGAGTGCGCCGTATTCGCCGCGCCTGCAAACGATGCTTGAGGCCGCGGCGGCAGACGGCGGACTCACGCTGGGACGCGGCGTCTACGCTGGACTCCTCGGCCCCACCTACGAGACCCTCGCCGAAGTGCGCATGCTGGCGACGCTCGGCGCGGACGCGGTCGGCATGAGCACCGTTCCCGAGACCATCGTGGCGGTCGCGATGGGCATGGAGGTCGCGGGGGTTTCGCTGATCACGAACCCCGCTGCCGGCATTAGCGAAACGCCCCTCAACCATGCCGAAGTCATGGAAGAAGGGCGCAAGGCCGGCGATGCGTTCTGCGGTCTGGTGGAACGGTGGGTGGCGCGGCTCTAGGCCGACCACGCACCCAAGTTTACCGCGGCGAGGTGGCCGAGCCCGCGGGGGCGGCGGGTAGCGATGCCAGCCGTCGTTTGAAGGCCTGGAAGGTGGGCGAGTCGTTGGTCAGCCCGGTCAGCGTACCGGCCGGCAGCGCCGCAATCCGTGCGCGCGCCGCTGCGATGCGGGACTCTTCAAGTGGGTGCGAGGTGAACCAGGTCTCGAGGCCTTCCGGCTTCACCTTGCGCTCGTCAAGCAGGATCTGGAACATCTCCGGAATCCCATTCGGATTGATGCGGGCCTTCACCATGTAGGCGACTCCGACCTTGTCGGCGTCATCCTCGTCGGCGCGGCTGAAGCTGGCCATCGCGGCGTTGGCGCTGAGTCCGACGAGGGCTTGGCCCGTTTCGGAGGCGCACATGTTCGTGAAGATGCAGATGCCCATGAGTCCGATGTTGGCGCCCTGCGCCTTCTGCATCTGCTTCACCGAGTGGCGCTGGGTTACGTGCCCGATTTCGTGACCAATGACACCCGCCACCTGCGACAGCGAGGTCGCTCGGGCAATCAGGCCGCGATTGATGTAGATGAAGCCACCCGGCACCGCGAAGGCATTCACGTCGGGGCTGTTCACGATGTGGAACTGCCAGTCGAGATTCCGCGAGTCGGCGATGCGGGCGATCGAATCCCCGAGTACGTTGATATAGCGATTCAGCTCCGCGTCCTGCACGATCGGGAGCTGGCGATTGATTTCCGCGGCATAGTTGGCACCCATCTCGACTTCCTGCTGAGTCGAGACGGCACAGCCACTGGACAGGGCCACAAGGGCGAGGACGACGAGTTTACGCATGCGGATGTTGACCCTAGCAAGAGACTTGGTACGCCGCAAGGCGCGAGAGCGCCAAGGGATGTTTGTGGCCGAAGGGGTGCGCACCGTCGAGGAACTGCTGGCCTCGCCGTTGCGGGTGCAAGGAATTCTAACCTGCGACCTGCTGGACCGAACGCCGAGAGGCGCCGCGCTCGCGGCCCAGTGTCTGGCGCGCGATCTCGACGTGCTCCGGGTGAGCGAGCGCGAGTTCCTCTCGGCCAGCGACACCGACCATCCCCAGGGGATCCTCGCCATCGCCGAAGTACCATCCCTCGCCCTCGATGCGCTCGTCGTTTCGGATGAGGCGCGCCTGCTCGTGCTCGACGGCATCCAGGACCCCGGCAATGTCGGGACACTCCTGCGGACCGCCTCGGCGCTTGGCTGCAACGCGACCCTCGTGCTGCCCGGGACGGCTGATCCCTGGAACGCAAAGGTCGTGCGCAGCGCCGTCGGGATGCAGTTCACGCATCCCACGCTCACTTGTAGCGAACCAGAGCTCGACAAGTTCCTGTCGGCCAACGCCGTTTCCCTCTGGGGGGCGGCCGCCGAAGGACTCTCGCTCGGTCGTTCCTCCGTCCCCAAGCGCCTCGCGGTCGTGATGGGCAACGAAGGGGCCGGTCTCAAGGAGAGCGTGCGGGCGCGCTGCGACCAACTGGTGGCAATTGAGATGGTCCCGGGTGCCGAGTCCTTGAATGTCGCCGTGGCGGCGGGCATCCTCCTGCACGCGCTTCGCACTCCGACCTGATCGCATGGATCCCCTGCTGCTCCTCGTCTGGGCCGTCATCTTCTTCTTTGGCGCGAGCCTCGGCTCGTTCCTCAACGTGTGCATTGCGCGCTGGCCCGCCGAGTTGTCGGTGGTGCGGCCACGATCGCGTTGTCCGCGCTGCGAGAAGTCCATCGCGTGGTACGACAACATTCCGATTGTGTCGTGGATGGTGCTCCGCGCGAAGTGTCGCGGCTGCGGACTCCCGATCAGCGCGCAGTACCCGCTCATCGAACTCGTCGTCGGCATCATTTGGGTGCTGACGGTCTGGTATTTCGGGCTCTCACTCACGGCGCTCCGCATCGGCATTGCGGCGACGATTCTGCTCGGCGTGCTGATGACCGATCTCCAGCATTACGTGATTCCCGATGGCTTCACGGTGACGGGATTTCTCGTGGCGATGATCATGCCCGTAATTGCGTTGATGGTGGGCGAGCAAGGGCCGTTCGCGGGACCGTGGGACGCACTCGTTGGGGCGTGTGCAGGGGCGGGGCTGATTGTCATTGTCGGATGGCTCGGCGAAGTGGCGATGGGGCGCGAGGCGATGGGCGAGGGTGATGCCACGCTGATGGCGATGATTGGCGCGATGGTCGGCGTCGAGCGCAGCCTCCTGACGGTGTTCGTGGCGGCGGGCATTGGTGCGGGGGTCTTTCTGCTGCTCGTGGCGCCCATTGGCTGGCTGCGCGCCAGGGCCCGCGGTGAGGACTACGAACTCCCGCTCGTGCCCTTCGGGGTATTCCTTGCACCCGCTGGCATCGTCACGTTGCTCTTTGGCGATGCAGTCATCGCGCGCTATTTCTCGCTCGTGGCGTAGTCGCTTGCATCACCTTCACTCACTGATGTTCATGACCCGTCGCCTGCGCCTGCTCGCCGCCGGACCCCTGCTCCTGGCCCTCGCCTGCGGTGGCGATGAGCCCGCGTACGAAGGTCCGTTCCGCGCCGAAGTGCGCCGCGCGATTCCGAAGATCGAGGCGTCGTCCGGGCTCAGGTTCAAGAGCATGCCGAAGCTGGAACTCCGCGACCGCGATCAGGTCCGCGAGTTTCTCGAGCAACAGTTCGCCGAGCAGATGTCGCCGCTAGAGCTCTCGGGCATTGCGCAGGCATACAAGCGCTTGGGGATGATTCCGGACTCCCTCGACCTTCGCGCCTTCCTCCTCGATTTGCTCACCGAACAGGTCGCCGGCTACTACGACCCGGCAACGAAGGTGCTGTACGTCGTCGAAGGGGGAAGGCCGGAGATCACTGACGTCACGATCAGTCACGAGCTCGTGCACGCGTTGCAGGATCAGTACTTCCCGCTCGATTCCACGCGTGGACTCAAGGGCGACAACGATCGGCAGGTGGCGTTGCAGTCGGTGGTGGAAGGGCATGCCGTGTATGAGCAAATGTCCATCATGCTCGGCGGTTCCGACTTCAGCATGCGGCTTCCGGGCGGATGGGATCAGGTGCGTGAGATGATTCGCACCGAGCAGGCAGGAATGCCGAAGTTCGCGGCGGCCCCCGTATTGCTGCAGGAGACGTTGCTCTTTCCGTATCTCAGTGGCGCGGAGTTTGCCCGACAGTTCAAGCGACTACGACCAGGGCTGCCGCCGTTCGAGCCGCTTGCGGCCTCAACCGAGCAGATCCTGCATCCCGAGAAGCTGCTCGACAGCGTCCCCGATTATCCGACACGCATCACGCTTGGCGCGCCGCGAATTGGCAGTCTCGTGCATGAGGACAACCTCGGCGAGTTTGAGACGCGGCTCTTTCTGTACGAGCATCTGCGTGATGTGGGCGGGGCGGCTGCGGGTGCCGCGGGCTGGGATGGCGACCGCTACCAGTTGGTGGAGACGTCGGCCGGGGCGGGGATAGCGTGGCTCACGGTGTGGGACAGCCAGGTCGAGGCGGCGCAGTTCCGCGATTTCATGGAGCGCGCGGTGGAGAAGCGGTTCAGGGTTGCGCCCAATTCGGGTGGTGCCGGCGATGAGCGACGCTGGACGGTGCCCGGGCGTCGCTTGCTCCTGAGCTCGCTGTCGATTGGCGACCGATTCGTCGTGCTGTGGGAAGATCTCCCGGCGGGTTCGTCGGGTCAGGTGATCGACCTCACAAAGGTCACGCTGAACCAAGAGTAGCGCGGGATTGCGGGGTGGGGGTAGGAGTGGCATATTCGCAAGTCTCGCTACCCCAAGGAACGCCCTGGAACACCCCGACCTCGTACTCGCCTATTTGGACCCGATGTCCGGGTCCTTGATTCTCCAGGCCCTCATTGCGGGGGTGCTTGGCGGCATCGTGACGATGAAGCGCGCCGGGCTCACGGTGCGTGAGGCGCTGAGCCGAGCCTGGAAGCGCATCAAGGGTTGAGTACGGACGGAGCGCCGGTGCGCCACGACTCGCCGCTTGGTAGCTCGTTCCGCGATCCCAGCGGGTTCCTCTTCCGACGCGACGGCGTCCTGCTGCGGCAGGTGCAGGAGCGCTATCGGCCGCACTACGAACGGCTGATGTCGAGCGGACTCTACGCGGCGCTCGTCGCCGAGGGTCTGCTCGTTCCACACGAGGAACGTTCGCTTGACGAGGCCGCGCGGCCCGGTGCCGCGTTCGTCCTCAAGCCGGAGCGCATTCCCTTCATCTCGTTGCCGTACGAGTGGTGCTTCGGGCAACGTCGCGCGGCGGCGTTGGCGACGCTGCGTATTCAGCAGCTGGCGCTCGCACACGGGATGACGCTGAAGGACGCGTCGGCCTACAACATTCAGTTCCGCGGCGTGCGTCCCGTATTGATTGACACGCTCTCGTTCGAGATCTACACGGAAGGGACGCCGTGGGTCGCGTATCGTCAGTTCTGCCAGCACTTCCTGGCGCCCTTGGTTCTGCAGTCGCGACTCGACGTGCGGTTGAGCGGGCTGTTGCGCCAGTATCTCGATGGTATCCCGCTCGATCTCGCCTCGCGCTTGCTCACGAGGCGCAGCTGGTTGCGACCGGCGATGCTCATGCACATCCATCTGCACGCGCGGAGCATCGCGCGGCACGCGCCCACCGACGCCGGCACCACCGCGACGGAGTTGCGCAGCGCGCGGGTCAGCCGCGCGGGTCTCGATGGCGTTCTCGACTCTCTGCACGGCGCCATCTCGTCCCTGACGTGGCAAGCCGGGACGGAGTGGGGCGAATACGAGGAGACGCATAACTACGACGCGGCGGGGCGCGCGTCGAAGCAGGCGTTGGTCGCGGACTTCGTACGCGCCAGCGGCGCGCAAAGCGTCCTCGACCTCGGCGCAAACGCCGGCGAGTACTCGCGCATCGCACGAGATGCCGGCGCGCCCGTGGTACTTGCTGCCGACGGCGATCCAATGGCCGTCGAGCGCTGTTTCCATCGGTTGCAGTCCCTCGGTGAGTCCGGCGTGCATCCATTGCTGGTGGACCTGACGAATCCGGCGCCGGCACAGGGATGGGATCACGCCGAGTGGCCGTCGCTTGTGGAACGCGGGCCCTTTGGTGCGGTCCTCGCGTTGGCACTCGTGCATCATCTTGCCATTGGAAACAACGTGCCGCTCGAGGGCGTCGCTCGCATGCTCGCGCGTCTTGGCTCCGACGTGATCATTGAGTGGGTACCGAAGGACGATCCGCAGGCGCAGCGGCTGTTGGCGGCGCGCGAGGACATCTTTGATCAGTACGACGAGGAGCATCTGCGCGCCGCGTTCAGGGCGGTCGGACTGCGCGAGGCGCAGCGCGCTCCGGTTGGCGAATCGGGCCGCACGCTGTACCGCTTCACGTCGTGAGCGAGCGCCGCGTGCTCGGCATGCGAGGGTCGGATCTGATCCTCGGCATCTCGCTCGCGAACATGTGGTGCATTCGGATGTGGGGCGAGGTGCTGGCGATCAGCGGCACCGACGCGTACTTCAGCAGTGTCAGCAACGCGGACATTCTCGCGCTGATGACCAATGTGCTCCTGCTCGGCGGCCTCTTCGCTGCCGCTGCGACACTGCTCCGACGATTCGGCGTGAACGGACGGCGCGTGCTTCTCGCCGGGTTCGTCGTCGCGCTGGTCGCGCAGGTCAATCAGTTGGGCCCGGAACTGAATCCCGGCGTGCTCGCATTGGCGGATCCGTGGCGGTCTGGTCGCTACGTGGACGTGCTGGCCACCGCCGCGGTCCTCATGGCCCTTGTTGCGGCCTGCATCCGGTGGCCCTCACGCGCGCTGCGCCTTGCCACCGGCTTCGTGCTGGTGCTCGCGCCGTTCGTGGTGGTCACGTTCGGTCGTGCTGCATACGTGCTGTTTCGCGTGAATCCCTCTACGGCACTTGCCGCTGACGCCCCGCCTATCACGAGCGCGGTGAAAGCGGGCAGCGGCCCTCGCGTGGTGCTCATTGCCTTCGATGCGATGGGACGGCGCTTGGCGATCGAAGAGCGGCCCGACTCCATCCAGACGCCGGAGTTCGATCGCCTGCGCGCCGAGGCGCTCGACGCATCGCAAGCGACGCAGATCGGTTCGGTGACCATGATCTCGGTGCCCGGCATGCTCTCTGGGCTCGATGTGACCTCGGCGCGTCCGGTGAGCAACGAGGAGTTGGAGATCACGCTGGAGGATGGCCGAAAGGTTGAGTGGAGCAAGCAGGGCAACCTGCTCGCCGAGGCGCAGGCGCAGGGCGGCGTCGGCGTCGTGTCGGGATGGTATCACCCCTACTGTCGTCTCTTTGACAACGTCGATGCCTGCGTGACGTATCCGGCCCGCAGTGTAGGCTCTCGCGCGCGCGCGACAGGGTTCCGCCGTGCGCTGGTGGAACAGCAGATGGCGCTGATTCCGTTCGTCGCCATTCGCCTACGTCAGGTCGAGATTGTCGAGCAGCAGCGCGTGGACATGGTCGCGGCGGTGAAGCACGGCGGTGGCGGTTTCGTGTTCCTCCACCTGATTGCGCC
>JANLTT010000077.1:0-18285 GCA_031363115.1 Gemmatimonas sp. | reverse complement strand
CAGCGCGCGCGCGAGCTCTACCTGCGCAACAAGGTGCGGCTCCTCGTGGATGTGCAGTACACCGCCGTACCAATCGAACCGCGCATGAGCCCGGTCTCCGGCGATGATCTCGATCTCTCGATGTCGGTGCTCCGCAGCATCTCGCCGATGCATCTGCAGTACCTGCAGAACATGGGCGTGCGCGCGACCCTTGTTGCCTCGCTCGTGCACGAAGGAAAGCTCTGGGGGCTGATCTCCTGCCATCACATGTCCCCGCGGTACCTGTCGTACGACATGCGTGCCGCTTGCGAGCTGATTGCCGAGGTCGTCTCGACGCGCATCTCCGCCCTTGAGCACTTCGCAGAGGCGCAGGCCGAAGTGTTGGTGCGTCGACTTGAGCATCGGTTGATCGAAGCGACCGCCACCGACGGCGATTGGCGTCGGGCCCTCTTGGACACGCCGCGGCAGCTGCTGCAGCCGGTCGGCGCCACGGGTGCCGCACTCCTGTTCGATGGCGAGGTACAGACGACCGGGGACGTGCCTTCAACGCCCGACCTGCGCGCGCTCTTTGCCTTTCTCGATTGGAACGCGACGGAGGCGGTCTTTTCATGCGCGTCCATTGCGAAGTTGCATCCGCCGCTTTCGGCCATCACCCCAGTGGCCGCCGGTGTGCTCGCCGTACGGCTCGGCGCAGGGCGCGGCGAGTATCTCGTCTGGTTCCGCAAGGAACAGTTGCAGGATGTGACGTGGGGAGGCGATCCGCGGAAGCCGGTACTCTTTGAGGAAGGCATGGAGCTCTCGCCGCGCCGCTCCTTTGCTGCGTGGCATCAGATCGTGCGCGACACGGCGATTCCGTGGACGCAGCGTGAAGTGGCAATCGCCAAGGCCATCGGCAATTCGCTCGGCGACATTGTCCTGCAGATCCGCTCGGTGCGGGTGCTCATTGCCGAGTCGCAGTTGAATCGCATGCGCGCCGCCATCATGGGGGCAGCCGATCCGGTGATCATTGCCGATGAAGATGGCAACATCCTGCTCACGAACGACGCGCTCGCGCGACTGATTCAGGGGCCGTATCGCGCGCTCGAGACGGTGGAGGACCTGGCGGGATGCTTCGAGACGCCGACGAAGGTGGTGGAGCTGTTTGATCGCTTGCACACCGAACGCTCCCCATGGCGCGGTGAGCTACGACTCACGCGTCCCGGTGGCGGTCCGAGCATTCCGGTGGCGTTACGTGCCGATCCGATTCCGCAGGTGAATGGTGGGCTCTTCGGGTTCATTGTGATCCTGAACGATCTCACTGCACGACAGGCCGCTGATGTCGCGCGTGAACGACTGCGAAGTGCCGTGTATGCGGCGCAGCGTCCCTCCAGCGCCGCGGAGCTTGAGGTGTTGGGCGATATGACGCCGGCGGTGCAAGGACTCGTGGCGGCCATCTGGGCGAACGCCGGCGTCGCGGTCAGCGAGATATCGGATGCCGCGGACATTGTGGCCGTCGCTCCGTTGCTTCAAGAGGTCGAAGCGGCCACGCGACATGCCGCGCGCTTGTCGGCGCTGCTCGGGCGTTACGCTGCCGACGACGAGTCCGCGGCGTCCTGAGTCGAGGCGTCCGGAGTCGCGGTGTCGGGTGCCGGTGCGAGCGACTCGAACAACTGAATGTGCCGTCGAAAGCCATCGCAGGCTTCTTCGATGATGGCATCGTGCGTCGCCGCGTCGAACGGCGCGTCATCGAGCGCGATGCGCCAAGCGCGCGCGGCGGCCATCGGGTCGGCGAGTGCGGGAAACTCGTAGAACTGCGTGGCGCCCACGGGTAAGCCAAGCGACTCGCGCACGAGGCGCCCAATGATCTGGCCGCCATTGAGATCGCCGAGGTAACGCAACCACGCGTGCGCGAGCAGGCGCGGCGGATCGGTGTGCGTCAACTCCCGTACGTGCGCGGCGTAGCTTCTCGCCTCGGCGGCGGCCGGCGGGATCGCGACTCCCAACGCGTGCAGTGCATGAAGATCCGCCGACAGTGCCGCGGCGCGCGCGAAGCCTGGCACCATGAGTGGGCCAAGCACGGCATCATTGGCGTGGACGGCGAGGCCGTCCTCCAGCGCTACGTACAGCTCCTGCAATGCTACGAGGAGCGCGGCATACGCGGCCAGGGTCGCCCGTCCGCGCAGCAACTGTCCCATCACGCCAGTCCGTTCGGCCTGCGTGTGCAACGCCTTCGTCTGCGTGCGCAGGCGCGCCGCCAGCGTCAGCTCCTCGCTCATCGTTCGGTCACCACGCGCGCCGCCGCAGCCTGTCCCTGCGCGATGCAGTCACCCAATGCCACGCCAGCGCGCCACTGCCCGGTGAGATACAAGCCAGGCAGTGCGCTTTCGACGCTTGCCGCCGCCGAGATCACATGTTCGTGGCCGAGCTCGTACTGCGGAATCGCCTGCATCCAGCGCTGGTGATGCACAAAGACGGGATCACCGCGCACGCCGAGGAGTTGGCGCAGATCGGCGAGCACCTTCGGCAACACCTCCGCGGTTTCGGCCGCCCCAAACTCTGGGGAGCGCAATCCACCGAGGAAGCTCGTGAGCAGCACATGGCCCTCGGGTGCGCGCCCGGCGAAGACGCTTGAGGAAAAGAGCGCACCAAGAATGACCCGCTTTTCCACGGCGGGCACGAGCACGCCGAATCCATCCAGCGGATGGGTGATGTCTTCGCGACGGAAGCCGAGCGCGAGCGTGGCCACGGCCGGATGCACGATGCGCGTGATAGGACCGAGCGCGCCCGCGACTTCCGCGGGAAGTCCCATCGTGGCGAGTGCATAGGCTGGTGCGGCACAGATGACGGCGTCGCAATCCACCACGCCACCGCGAGGACCGTCCGTGTGCACGCGCCAGGTACCGCCGAGGCGCTCCACCCGCGTGACGCGTGCGCCGGTGCGCACGGCATCACCGAGCGACTCTGTCATCGCGCGCGGGAGCGTGCCGAGTCCGTGCGTGAACGAGGTGATGCCCTTTTGCCGCACCACGCCGCCCTTCGCTTTCATCTCTTTCATCGCGCCGACAATCAGCGAGCCGTGCTTGCGCTCGCCGTCAAAGAGCATGGGCATCGCGTACTTCACGGAGAGCCGTTCGGGATCACCGGCATAGATGCCGGCGATGAGCGGATTCACGAGATAGTCGAGAATCTCGCGGTCCAAGCGTCGGCGCACGAGCGCGGCCAGCGACTCGTCCTCTTGGTCGTGCCGTGCGCGCACGAAGGGCTCGCGCATCAGCGCAAACTTTGCACTCGCGGAAATGGCGTGTGTCGTCGCGAGCGCGCCGGGCCCGTCGGGCAAGGCCACGAGCGCGCCACTGCGCACAATGAATCGCCGTTTCGCCGCCTGCGACGTGGCGATGCGCTGCGCGCCGATTCCAAGTCGCTCGATCAGTCCTTCGAGTTGGGCCGTCGCCGTGAGCGACGTCGGGCCGGCCTCGACGAGAAATCCGTCGCGCTGCACCGTCGTGATCACACCGCCGACGCGATCGGCCGCCTCCAGCACCGTTACCGTGGCCCCGCGTCCCCGCAACTCGACCGCCGCCGACAACCCGGTGATCCCTGCACCGATCACCGCGACATGCATATTAGCCTCCCACGGACCAGTCCTGCGGCACCAGCATCGCGTCAAGCTGGGCCTCGATGGATCCGGGCTCGACTCGTCGCTGTGCCGGCCACGCAGCAACCGGTGGCATGGACATCAGTACGCTTTCGGTGCGGGCGCCGGTCTGGAGCCCGAAGATCGTGCCGCGGTCATGCAGGAGATTGAACTCCACGTACCGCGACCGACGGAAGAGCTGCAGGTCCTTTTCGCGCGCCGTAAAGGGCAGGTCGCGACGCCGCTCGACAATCGGCGCGTACGCCTCGTCCAACGCGCGACCAATCGTATCCACATAGCGATGCAACGAGGTCGGCGTCATCCCGAAGGGCGCATCCTCGGCCCGCACATGATCAAAAAAGACACCGCCAATGCCGCGTGCCTCGTTCTCACGATGCGTGTTGCGGAAATACTCATCGCACCACGCCTTGTGCGCGGGATAGAGCCCCGGATTGCTTGCATCACAGACGCCCCGCAGCACCGAATGGAAATGACGGGCATCATCAGGGAAGGGATACATCGGCGTGAGGTCCGTGCCGCCGCCAAACCAGGCGTCGTGACGGGTGCCATTTGCATCGGTGAGTTCGAAGTAGCGCACGTTCAGGTGCACCGTTGGCACCATCGGCGAGCGCGGATGCGCCACGACACTTACGCCGGTGGCGAAGAAGTGCGGCGTCGTCCCCGCTGGCACATTGCCACCGAGTCGCTTGGCGGCCTCCGGCGGCAACACGCCTTCAACCAACGCGCGATTCACGCCCGCCTTCTCAAAGACCCTGCCCTCGGAAATCAGGCGCGACTGTCCGCCGCCGCCGCCATCACGCTCCCACGCGGCTTCGACCATCTTCGTGCCGTCGAGACGCTCGAACATCGCGGTGATGACATCATGCAACGCGGAGGTCCAGCGGGCCATCGATGCGCGATTCACCACGGGGCTTCCCGTACCGACCTCGCCGATCTGTTCCGGCGCCGCGGTCATCGCGCCGGCTCCGCTGCCTGCGCCGCCGCGTGGGCTGCGCGCGAGTCCCATCCCTGCACCGTCTCGATGAAGGCGCGCGCATGCTCCACCGGAATGTCCGGCAGGATGCCATGTCCCAGATTGGCGATATAGCCGGGTCCGTCAATTGCCCCGAGCATCGCCTGCGTGCGCTCGCGAATCACCGCCGGCGCCGCATACAGCGTGGTCGGATCGAGATTTCCCTGAAGGCCACGCCCGGTCGCATCGGCCACTCCGCGCGCCCACGCGGCATCGGTGTGCCAATCCACACCGAGCACGTCACAGCCAGTTGCTTCGGCAATCTCGCCGAGGGCCCAGCCCGCGCCCGGCGCAAAGCAAATCACCGGCACGCCTGCCGTCTTGGCAATTGCCGCCGTGCGCGCCATGTACGGCAACGCAAACTCGCGATACTCGCGCGGTCCGAGCGACCCCGACCACGAGTCAAAGATCTGCAGGGCCTGCGCGCCCGCCGCGGCCTGCGCGACGAGAAAGCGGCCCACGTTGTCCGCCAAGCGCGCCAGCAACGCATGCGAGAAGGCCGGATCGGCGAAGAGCAGCTTCTTGGCCACGCTAAACGACTTGGTGCCCTTGCCCTCGGTCATGTACGCAAAGAGCGTCCATGGCGCGCCCGCAAAACCAATCAGCGGCACGCGACCGTTCAATTCACGGCGCGTCATGCGCAACGCATCGAGATGATACTTGAGTCCTTCCTCGGGCTCGACATCGCGCAGCCGCGCGAGGTCGGCCATCGTACGCACGGGATCGGAGAACTGGGGGCCAATGCCCTCGTCCACCGAGAGATCCATTCCCATCGCATCCGGAATGACGAGGATGTCGGAGAAGATGATGGCCGCGTCCACGCCGAGCAGTTCCACCGGCTGGAGCGTCACCTCGGTGGCGAGCTCAGGGGTGTGGCACATCGTGAGGAAGTCGGACTTGGCGCGGACCGCCCGGTACTCGGGGAGATAGCGACCGGCTTGGCGCATCATCCACACGGGGGGACGGTCCACGGCTTCACGCCGGCAGGCGCGGAGAAAACGATCGTTCACTTCTGGCACTGGGGAGAACCTCGGTCTGTCGAGCGGTGCTAGGTTGTGAGGCGCTTCGCGCGCACTCGGCCTTGCAGCGGTGCGGGCGTCGGCCCATTAAAAAGCGACTCAAGCGTCATGGTGAAGGCATGCAGCGCCTCGCCATGCGCCACGGCGGTCCGCAGCTTGGACATCGGGCGGGCGAGCAACTTCGCGACGATACGATTGGTCGCGTGTTCGGCGATTGCGTCCCCTGCGGCGAAGGTGAGTTCGCGACGGCAGATCTCGGTGAGCGCTTCGGCCAGCGGACGAATCGCATCACGCGCCGAGGCAGCCGACACCCATTCGATGAAGCTTTCGAGTTCCGACTCCACAATCGCTTCCGCGGCAGGCACGGCGGCCTTGCGCTGCTCCTCGGCGGCCAGCACGGGCATGTGCAGCGCGTCGAGGTCGGCAATCGTCACGCCCGGAACGCCAGCGAGTTGCGGATCGATATTGCGCGGCATCGAGAGATCCATCAGGAGCAACGGATAGGTCGTCGTGCCGCAGTTGTCGCGCGAGGTGCGCAGCTGGTGATACATCACTACCGGTTCGGTGGCGGCGGTTGCGGCGATCGCGACGTCGGACATGGCCACTTCCACATGCAACGCCTCGTACGGTGCCGCGCGTCCGCCCACTTCGGCGGCGAGTGATTCGGCACGCTTCACCGAGCGATTCACGATGACCAGGTCGCGCGCACCGAGCTTCATGAGCTGACGCGCCACCGAGGCCCCGGTCTTGCCGGCGCCAATCACGACGACGCGCGCATGCGCGAGATTGCCAAAGCGTGCGTGCGCGCTGGCGGCGGCTTCCGCGCCAACCGAGCGACGCCCGGAGGTGAGTGCGGTTTCCGTCTGCACGCGCTTGCCGGTACGGAGCGCGGTATCGAAGAGGCGATGCAGCACCGAGCCCGCCGTTCCGGCGGCGTCCGCGTCGCGATACGCAATGCGGAGCTGCCCGAGAATCTGTCCGTCGCCCATCACCTGCGAGTCGAGTCCGGCGGCGATGCGCATGATGCGGCGGGCGACATCGAGCCCGCCCCGCTTCTTGGCGACCGCAAGCAACGCACGCGCTTCGGTCTTGGAGCCCATCCAGGCACGCGCGAGCGCGGTGACGGCATGATCGAAGCTGGCGGGGCTGGATGGATCCGCGCCTGCCGCCCACGCGTAGATCTCGCTGCGGTTGCACGTCGCGACGCATACCAGTTCGCGGATGGACGAGTTCGGCTCACGGGCGTAGAGCTTCGCAATGCGTTCATCGGACAGATGAAAGCGTTCGCGAGTCGCGACGTTCGCGTGCCGATAGTCGACGGCGAGAGAAATCAGCATAGGTACTTCATCCCGAGAAGGGACCGTTGAGCTTCACGACATCCCGGTTGAGCTTGGTCGCGATGGCCACCCACGCGAGATATGGGGCAAACCAGATCCCCGCCTCGTAGGAGAGCGGACGCGAAGTCCAATACATCCAGAATACCGTGCCCCAAAAGGGGACTACCTGAACCAGCGCCCAATCGGGGCGACGCCGGCGGAAGAACAAATAGCTCCACATCGTGTTGCCAATGCCATTCAACACACACGCCGCCAGAAAGAGCTTCCGCTCCGAAAGCGTCCCCTCGCCCCGCCACGCAATCACGCCCCCCGTGCCGGCCGTCACGAAGACGGTCGTCCACACTGGACCGAATGCCCAGTCGGCGGGCTTCCACCACGGCATCTTCAGTGCGCGGTACCACGTGCCAATCTCGGTCACGAACGCGCCAATCACGGCGATGCCGCCCCAGAAGGCGACCGCGCCGGTAATTGGGCCCCAAACCGCGCCGTTCATCACGCGGTGGCCAGGCCGGTGAGATGCGCAAGGTTCTTAAAGAAGATGCGAGCGTGGGAGAAAGGCTTCGCGCGCACCAGCTTCTTCTGCATGTACGCATCGAAGGTGAGGCGCTGCACATCCACATCACGGCAGATCGCCACGAAGCGCTCGCGACGGTCATCGCTGGAATACCAGAACTTCTGCATCACGTCGAGCACGAAGAAGACCTGCCCATGTTCCCACAGGAACCGACGGCGCGCCTTCGCCAAGGCCTTCGCCTTGCCCGTGGAGAGAAACTCTTCGACGGCGTCGGCGGCAAAACGCCCGCCCGTCATCGCGTAGAAGATTCCTTCGCCACTGGCCGGCGCGACGACACCCGCGGCATCGCCCGCCAACACGACCTCGCGGCCATCATCCCACTTCGGCAACGGACGCAGCGGGATCGGTGCCCCTTCCTTGCGGATGGTCTCGACCTTGTCGAGTCCCGTGGCGGCGCGCAGCTGTGCAACCGATTCCTTCAAGCCGAAGCCCTTCTGGAACGAGCCCGTACCGACACTGGTCGTGGCGCCGTGCGGGAAGACCCAGGCGTAGAAGTCAGGCGAGAGCGGACCCTGATAGTAGACGTCGCAGCGATTGTTCACGAAGGCGTCGCTCTCGACCGTCGGCGACTTGATGATCTCATGATACGCGAAGACGAACTTGCCTTCGTCGGACCGCGGCACGCACTGGCGCGCCACCTGCGAGAGCGCACCGTCCGCCCCAATGATCGAGCGGGCGCGCACCGACGTCTCGCCGCCATGACGCGAACGCCCGGAGGTGAAGACGACACGGGCCATGCCATCGGCATCGCGCTCACGACGGATGAACGACCCCGTCATGCGCTCGGCGCCCGCACTGGCCGCGCGCGCGCGCAGCCATTCGTCAAACACCTCGCGATCCACCATGCCGACGAATCCCTTGCCCACGGGAATGTCGACCGTCTTGCCCTTGGGGCTGATCATGCGCGCTTCGTTGATGCGCGCCACCATCAGCGACTCCGGCACATCGAAATCCTTGAGCAGCTGCGGAGGCACGGCCCCGCCGCACGGCTTCACGCGCCACGCCTTGTCGAGCAGCAACACCGAGCGACCCTTGCGGGCCAAGTCGTGCGCCGCCGTCGAGCCCGCGGGCCCGCCACCAACCACAACGACATCATACGTGCGTTCGCCCATCGTCAAACCTCCACCTGCTCACAATGTCCGTACTGGGGATTGAACATCTGCCTCGTGCCGTCGCTCATCGCATGGCGCCGAGAATTGCTTCGCCGGAGCCTTCGCGACGAAACACACCAGCGCGCACCGACGGGGTGCTCGCCAGCGCCATCAGCGCCGCCACGATGAACAACACCGCTTCCACTCCGAACACGGCCACATAGCCACGCGCCGGATCGCCCATCGAGGCAATCGTGAGATCGCTCATCACGCCGCCGCCGAGTGAGCCCGCCCCGTAGGCAATCGCCTGCGCCGCGCCGTACACCCCGAGGCGAATCCCCGTGCCGCGCGTGGTATCGGCGGCGGTCATCGCCATCATCGAGCCAATCGCGCCCACCGCGAATACGCCATTCGCCACACCGAGCGCGAACACCGTGCCCTGGAGAAGCGGCACGCCGCCAAGCCACGGCGAGTTCGCCAACACGATCAGCGCCGCCGCCGAGGCCACGCAACCACCCGCGGCCCACGTACGCAGCGAACCGAACCGCGCCGAGAGCAGCGCCGCAGCGAGCATGCCGAGCATCACGCCGCCATGCTGAATGCCACCCAACTTCGTGCTCTCGCCCGGCGTCATCGCGAAGACGCGCCCGGCGAACGGCTCGAGAATGAGATCCTGTGCGGAATAGGCGAGCATCGCCGCAAAAACGAAGAGCGCAAAGCGACGCGTCGTGCGATCGGTCAGCGCATCCTTGATGGCCGTCTTGAAGTTCGCCGTCTGCGGCACCGCCGGCTCGGAGAGCGCCGGACGCGGCATGCCCCACGAGCCCCACGCCGCAATCGAGGCGAGCACCGCGGCAATCACGCAGACGCCAGCCGTGACGGACACCAGACGCGTGAACGAGAAGGGATCAAGCAATTGGCCCGACACACCGGCCGTCACCGCAATCCCGAAGATCATCATGATCCAGAGCAGCGCCGCCGCTGCGCCCAACTTGCGTGGCTCCACCTGCTCGGCGACATGCGCCAGAAGCGCCGTCCCGGCCGCACTCATGCCAATGCCGATCAGCGCGTAGGCGAAGAAGGCCAGCGTGAGGCCAAGCATCAACTGCGTTGAGGCCATGGAGACGGCCATCGCGGCGAGCGTGCCGCCGAGGGCAAGGACGAGAGCGCCGCCGAGAATCCACGGGGCGCGTGTCGCGCTCTTATCGGAGTCAAAACCAAACTTCGCGCGCGACATCTGAATGACGAAGTGCAGCGCGACCAGCACACTGGGAATTGTCGCGGGGAGTGCCAACTCCACGACCATCACGCGATTCAGCGTGGAGGTCATGATGGCGGCAACGGCGCCGATGGCGATCTGGGCGAGTCCAAGGCGGGCAATGCCGCCCCACCCCATGTACGTGCGCGGCAGGGTCGCGACGCTCATGCGGCGACTCCCCTAAGCGCGAAGGCCGCGACCATCATGCCCCATACATAGAAGGGGACGCCGACCGCGGAGAGAAAGAGGGCGCGCGACTTGGGCTCGGCGAGGAAGCGCGCCATGAGTCCGAGTTGCACGACGACCAGTCCACCGATGGCAACGGCATGGAGCGGCTTGCCCCATGCGGTGAGCAGCGCAATCACGACGAGCTGCGGCACGATCATCACGACACAGAGCACCCACGCCGCGCGCGCGATGCCGAGCGAGGCCGGCAGCGAGCGAATCCCCATCTGCCGATCGCCATCAACCGACTTGAAATCGTTTAGCGTGAGGATGCCGTGCGCGCCGAGCGAGTAGAGCGCGGCGATCACGAGAATGCCGGCCGACGGAAGTCCGCCTCCGAGCATGATGATCGTGCCGGTGATCCAAGCGAGTCCTTCATAGGTGACGCCGACCGCGAGGTTGCCGATCCATCCGTTCTGCTTGAAGCGGAGCGGCGGAGCGGAGTAGGCCCAGGCGAAGGCCAGTGCGATGGCGACGGCGAACATCCCGGTGACGCCGAGCGGGATGGCGACGAGCAAGGAGAGTGCGGTCCAGAGCAGCGCGATGCGGAATCCCCAGGTGCCGGGCATCCGGCCGGAGGGAATCGGTCGCTGCGGTTCGTTGATGGCATCCACGTGGCGGTCGTACCAATCATTCGCGGCCTGCGACGTTGCGCAGACGAGCGGCCCCGTGATGAGCAGGCCAAGTGCGAGTGAGGGCAGGCGATCGCGCAGGGCGACACCGCTGGCAATTGCGCCGCAGGTGAAGGCCCACATCGGCGGAAACCAGGTGATGGGCTTGAGGAGCTCAAGCACCGCAGACGGAGCGGGCCAGTTGCGTGGCTCGCTCCGTACGTTCTGGTTGACGCCGACTGCTGTCACGAAACCCTGACAGTAGGGGAAGACATGGAAAGCCTCGCGAAGATTTGCATCATCGAATCAGCTTGCTTCTGCGGTGTCAGCTTCAGGCTGCGACGACAACCCATGTCGGCGCAGCTTCACATACAGCGTCTGACGCGAGAGGCCAAGCACCTCGGCGGCCGTCGTGCGATTGTCGCCGGTGAGTTCGAGCGCGGCTTCGATGAAGTGGCGCTCCACGAGGTCGGTCGTATCACGTACCAGGGTCGGCAACGACACGCGTCCAACGAGCCCGGTGAGTTCTTCGACGGCCTTCGTGAGATCGCGCGCGCCGTGCGGCACGGTGCTGACGCGACGCCCAACATCGCGCATCACGAAGCCGATTGCCGGCGTGTCCTCGCCTGGAAGGGTGACGGCGGAGATTTCAATTTCCGTCGAGAGGCCGAGGTCACCGCGGATGCTGCTCGCGGCCACGCGCACGATGCCATGCTTGCGCACCGTCGAGAGAAAGACATTCACATCGGCACCCGGACGTCCCACCCAGTTGCCGAGTGAGCGGCCCTTGGCCTGCTCCTCGCTCGCGAGCTGCGCGATATCGAGGAAGGCGCGATTCGCCGTGAGCACATCGCCCTCGTTGTCCACGACGACCATTGCTTCCGGCGCGCGCTCGACCAACTCGAGCAACCGTGCGCGATGTGATGTCTGCTGTGCAACCTGCGACGTCTGGCGCGAGAGGCGCACGAGCAGGAGCGTGAGGTTGTCCTGACGGAAGCACGAGGCGGAGGCGAGCACTTCGCCGCGCGATTCGGTGAGTTTGAGTCGGACGTCGGCGGCGTGACCGGTCGTGCGCGCCGAGGAGAGGAGATCCTCGACCGTGCGCACATGTTCGGCCACGATGCCCATCGGGAACTGCTTGCCGACGAGCTTATCGGCGGAGATGTCAAAGAGTCGCGCGGCCGCGCCGGAGGCATCAACGATGCGCATGGTATCAGCGTCCACCACGACGATTGCATCGGTGGAGAGCTGAAAGAGCAGCCGGTAACGCGTTTCGACATGGCGCAGGCGCCAGTAGTCGCGTTCCATGGCCTGCTGCGTATCCACCAGGCGCTGTTGGAGCGTCGAGATCGTACGCAGGTCGCGACCGACCGCAATGACGGCGCCGCCCTCGGCGCGCACCGCATTGTAGGCCACGGGGATGTCAGCGCCGGCACGCGACGGATGATTGACCTGGCGACGGCGCGTGGATCCGCTGGTGGCCGCTTCCTTCATAAGGAGGTCAATCTTGGCGCGCGAATCGGCGGTGACGGTCTCCGCCCACGGCTTGCCGACCCAATCGTCGACGCCGTCGATTGGCGCTTCGGCTCCGCTGAATGAGACGTGTCGAATGACGCCATCACGATCGATCACGAGGGCAACTTCGCTCGTGGCCGTGATAAGCTTCGCGGCCCAGTCCGGTGCAAGATCGGACAAGGCGGGACGGGACGCGTCGGATTTACGATCGCGGGGATCCATCTGGTGCCCCTGCGGCAGAACTACGGGTATGCCCATGACCTCAGGCGGAAATGAGACGGCGAGCTTCGCGCACGGCGGAGCGGGCGTCCACGGCATGGCCGTCGGCCCCAATTCGCTGGGTCAGCGAGGGGTCGGCGGTGATTAGCTGACCGCCAACGAGCACCCGGATGTCACGCTTACGCGACACTTGGCGAGCTCGACGGATGTCTTGTTGCAGCTTGGAGATACGCGAGGAAACGGCGACTGAGAAACCAAGCAAATTATACTCAGACTCCCGGACTTTGTCCAGCAATCCTTCGGACCCGAGTCCGGGGCCGATGTGGACGTCCCAGCCGTCCCGTACAAAAAACTCGGCCAGCAGGGCAATACCCAGTGAATGCTGTTCATCCGCCGCGCAGGCCAAGAGAATTCGACCGGTGCCCCCAGGATATCGCTGCTCCGACTGGAACTGGTGGCTGAACTCGCGAACCAAGCGGTGAATGCGCCCCGTGCCGACCGTCACGTCATAGAAAGAGCAGTCGTCGGAGGACCACATCTCCCCCATCACGCGAGCGGCATCGGCAAAGACCCCTTCATATAACTCGTCCGGCGTCATCCCCTTCTCAACCAGCCCAAGCGCGAACTCCAGAGCGGCCTGATCATCTTCGCGCAGGAGAATCGAGATGAACTGCTGCACCTGCTCCTCGTGCGCCAGGTTGATTGGCGCCTGGTGCGCCGGCGACGTCACCGGCATCTGCAGGAGATCGGAGCGCTGAACGCTGGCCTTATTCCCACGTCCGGCTCGCGACCCTTGAGGGGTCGTGGCCGTCTGCGTGCTTTGCGACGAGACGGAACGGGGACCGGGCATGAAAACCTCCGAAAGAGCAGCTGGGTGGGGGGATACCCGGGACTGACGCCTTCATAGTTGCGCCGAGCGCGGAGTCTGTCAAGAGTCCCTGACGTAAACTTATCTTGACAACTCCACGCCCCCACGACAATATCTGGGTGCGCGGTTCCGTGTCGCGTATCACGTTTTGTGGTGTGGCCCCCCCCAACATGGAGTTTCAGACGGTGTCAGGCAAGCGAGTGTCATCTTCACTGTACACTCCGGAGCAGCGCGCCCGCCGCGATGCCACGGTGTGGACGCTCGTACAGGGAGTCTTGGCGCCCGTGCAGTTCTTGGTCTGTCTGATCTCTGCCGGACTCGTGATTCGCTTCCTTATAACGGGACAGGGCCTCTGGGCCGCGAATCTCTCGGTGCTCATCAAAACGGTCATTCTGCTGACCATCATGATCACCGGCTCCATTTGGGAGAAAGTGGTCTTCAACGAATGGCTGTTCGCCAAGCCCTTCTTCTGGGAAGACGTCGTCTCGATGGGCGTCATTGCGCTTCACCTTCTATATGTAGCGTCGCTCTTCGGCGGGTGGATGTCGCCGCAGGGACTGATGACAGTCGCCCTGACCGCATACGCCGCCTACATCGTCAACGCGATTCAGTTCATCCTCAAGCTGCGCGCCGCGCGACTGCAGGAAGCGGAATCGCGCCTCCAGGGAGCGATGGCATGACCGGCACCGCACTCCCCGTCGTCGAGATCGGCTGCACCGATGTCCCCGTCCTCAAGGAACGCGGACAGCGCGAAGTCTTCTGCGGACTCACGGGCATTGTCTGGCTCCATCGCAAGATGCAGGACGCCTTCTTCCTCGTCGTCGGGTCGCGTACCTGCGCGCACCTCATTCAATCCGCGGCCGGCGTGATGATCTTCGCCGAGCCGCGCTTTGCGACCGCCATCCTTGGCGACCGCGATCTGGCGGGCATGGCCGACTGTAATGAAGAACTCGATCGCGTTGTGCGTCAGCTTCTCGGCCGTCGCCCCGACATCAAGACGCTCTTCCTCGTCGGCTCCTGCCCCAGCGAAGTCATCAAGCTCGACCTCGGCAAGGCGGCCTCGCGCCTCTCGCGTGAGTACAGCGGGGTCGTGAAGATCCTCAGCTACAATGGCAGCGGCATCGAGACCACCTTCACGCAAGGCGAAGATGCCTGCCTGCGCTCGATGGTCCCCGAAATGCCGACCGATACCTCAAGCGCGCCGAGCCTGATGGTTTGCGGCACGCTCGCCGATGTCGTGGAAGATCAGTTCCTGCGAATCTTCGCCGAACTCGGCATTGGGCCGGTGAGCTTCTTCCCGCCGCGCCGCGCCAGCAAGCTGCCGTCCATCGGGCCGAACACGAAGCTGCTCCTGGCGCAGCCCTTCCTCAACGAAACGACGCGTGCGTTGCAGGCCCGTGGCGCCACGTTGCTGCCGTCGCCGTATCCGCTCGGCGTTGAAGGAACGACGCTCTGGTTGCGCGCCGCCGCCGATGCATTCGGCGTGGCGCCGGAACGGTTCGCGAGCGCCATCGCCGCACCGGCGCAGCGTGCGCGCACGGCTCTCGCGCGCTATCGGACGGCACTCGAGGGGAAGACGATGTTCTTCTTCCCCGACTCGCAGCTCGAAATCCCGCTGGCGCGCTTCCTGGCGCGCGAGTGCGGCGTGACCCTGCTCGAAGTCGGCACGCCGTATCTCGATCGCCTGCTCGTGGAATCCGAACTCGCGCTGCTGCCGCGCACGGTGCTCTCCGAAGGCCAGGATGTCGAGAAGCAGTTGGATCGCTGCAAGGCGCAACAGCCCGATCTCACCGTGTGCGGCCTGGGCCTCGCGAATCCGCTCGAAGCCGAAGGGATGCGCACCAAGTGGAGCATCGAGTTGGTCTTCTCGCCCATTCATGGATTCGACCAGGCTGGCGATCTCGCCGAGCTTTTCGCGCGCCCGCTTGAACGCATCTCCCGGTTGAGGGTCTGAGCCGATGCAACTGACGCTTTGGACCTACGAAGGGCCGCCGCATGTCGGCGCGATGCGAATTGCCACTTCTATGGAAGGGGTGCATTACGTCCTGCACGCACCGCAGGGCGATACCTATGCCGATTTGCTCTTCACGATGATCGAGCGGCACTCCAAGCGGCCGCCGGTTACCTACACGACCTTTCAGGCGCGCGACCTCGGCGGCGATACGGCAAATCTTGTCGTCACCGCGGTTCGTGAGTCGTATGAGCGCTTTAAGCCGCAGGCGATGCTCGTCGGCGACTCGTGCACGGCCGAGCTCATTCAAGACCAATCGGGCGCGCTCGCGATGGGGATGAATCTCCCCATTCCCGTGGTGCCGCTCGAACTCCCTGCGTACTCGAAGAAGGAAAACTGGGGCGCATCGGAGACGCTGTACCACCTCACGCGTACGCTCCTTGGCACCACGAAGCGTGAGCGTCCAGTGCGCGCCGAAGGTGCGCGTCCGAAGGCGAATCTCCTCGGCCCCTCGTCGCTGGGTTTCCGTTGCCGCGATGACGTGCGCGAGGTTGTTGCCCTGCTCAATGCGGCGGGTGTGGATGTCCATGTCGTCGCACCACTCGGCGCCTCTCCGGCGCAGCTGCGCACGCTGACCGATGCCGATTTCAATGTGGTGATGTACCCAGAGATTGCGTACACGACTGCCGCTTGGTTGCAGCGCGTGCACGGGATGCCGATGGTGAAGACCGTGCCGATTGGCGTTGGCGCGACGCGTGACTTCCTCCAGGAAGTCGGCACAGTCGCCGGCATTGATGTCGCCTCCGCGATGAATGACCCACGCTCGCGGTTGCCGTGGTATTCGCGCTCGGTGGACTCGACGTATCTCACGGGCAAACGCGTCTTCATCTTTGCCGATGGCACGCATGCGATTGCCGCGGCGCGCATTGCCTCAGAGGAACTGGGCTTCACGGTCGTTGGGCTCGGCACGTATTCGCGCGAGATGGCGCGTGAAGTGCGCGAGGCCGCCGCGACCTACGGACTTGAAGCGCTGATTTGCGACGACTATCTCGATGTCGAAACGGCCATCACCAATGCCGCGCCCGAACTGGTGCTCGGCTCGCAGATGGAACGCCATATTGCCAAGCGACTCGGCATCCCCTGCGCCGTGATCTCCGGTCCGTTCCATGTGCAGGATGTGCCGGCGCGCCATTCCCCGCAGATGGGATGGGAAGGGGCGAATGTCATTTTCGATACCTGGGTGCATCCGCTGATGATGGGGCTCGAGGAGCATCTGATCGGGATGTTCCGCGAGGACTTTGAGTTCGGCGAAGTCGGCTCGCATCTCGGCAAGGCACCGGCGCGCAATCATGAGTTTGAGGAGCCGTCATCCGCCGATTCGGCGATGTCGCATGACGCGGTGCTTGTCGCTGCCGGCGCGGCGACCGCCTCGGACCACGAAGGCACGAGTGCCCCAGTGCCGAGTGCGATTGGCCCGCTCGATGCCACGCCGGTCTGGACCGCCGACGGCGAGAAGGAACTGAAGAAGATTCCGTTCTTCGTGCGCAAGAAGGCGCGCCTCAACACCGAGCGCTTCGCCGCCGAGCAAGGGATCTCGCAGATCTCCGTCGAGACGCTGTACGAAGCCAAGGCGCACTATGGCAAGTAAGCGCGCGCCGGCGGCCGTTGGAGTGCCCATCCGCGTGACGATCGTCACGCTGGATGCGCATTTTGCGGACGCGTTCGCGCGCGCGCGCACCTTGCTCATGAAGGAACTCCCGAACCTGCATCTCTCGATGCATGTGTCGGCGGACTACTCCTCCGACGAGGCGCTCGCTGACAAGGCGCGCGCCGACATCGCACGGGCGGACATCATCATCGCCGGGCAACTCTTTACGGAGGAGTCCGCGGGGCCGGTGAAGGACGCGATTGCCGCACGCCGCAACGAGTGCGACGCGGTCTGCGCGATGCTCTGTGTGAATGAGGTCATCAAGCAGACGCGGCTCGGCAAGTACTCGATGAACGACGAAGACCGCTCGCCGTCGCCGTGGTCGCCGCTCAACCTGCTCAAGAAGCTCCGCGGCGCGCGCACTGACGGCAAGTCGGCCGGCGAGCGCCAGATGAACGCGCTGAAGCAGCTACCGAAGCTGCTCCGCTTCATTCCCGGCGCTGCGCAGGACGTACGTACCTGGTTCCTCGCGATGCAATACTGGCTCGCGGGCTCCGATACGAATCTCGCGAACCTCGTGAAGATGCTCGTGAATCGCTATGCGAGTGGCCCGCGTGCGGCACTGCGTGGTGCGCTCACGGTAGCGGATCCTGAGGAGTACCCGGAGGTTGGATGCTATCATCCCGATCTCCCCGGGCGTGGTCTCGCCGACGATGTGGCCAAGTTGCCTACGAAGGGAAAGAAGGGACGCGTGGGCGTACTCCTCGGCCGCTCGTATCTGCTCGCTGGCAACACGAATCACTACGACGCGGTCATTCGGGCGCTTGAAGCGCGTGGGGTGACCGTGGTGCCCGCGTATGCGTCTGGGCTCGATGCCCGTGCGGCCATCACGCGCTATTTCACCGATGCCAAGTCGCAGGTCCGCGGCAAGACGGTCGCGACCATTGACGCGATGATCTCGCTCACGGGATTCTCGTTGGTGGGTGGCCCTGCGTATAACGACGCCGAGGCCGCACAGGCGATTCTCACTGCGCTTGATGTGCCGTATCTCTCACTGCAGACGCTGGAGTTCCAGACTGTCGGCGAGTGGGAGCGCGATCCGCGCGGACTCAATGCGTTGCAGGCGACGTTGCAGGTGGCAATTCCTGAACTCGATGGCGCCACGGGGCCGCTGGTCTTTGGCGGCAAGGGCGAGCCGAGCGAGGGAAGCGTCGCGCAGTCGGAGCCAATCATCGGACGCGTGGAGACAATTGCCGACCGCGTCGCCAAGCTGGTTGCGCTGCGCCGCACGCCGCGCAGCAAGCGCAAGGTGAGCATCGTGCTGTTCAACTTCCCGCCGAACGC
>JANLTT010000076.1:0-1573 GCA_031363115.1 Gemmatimonas sp. | reverse complement strand
AGGTGCTCGAGGCGATGTTGCTTCCGCCTCGCCCAAATGGATTCGCCGAGGGGCTGCCGCTGTTCGATGAGGTCTCGCGCGGCACCGCCGATGCGGCGCGTCCGGACGACGCACCGCTCGCGGCTGATGGCCCCGCCGACGGCCCACCGGTCCCGTAAGTGGCCCGTCCCTGGGTCGTGCGCCGCTCACCGCGGCATGGGCGCGGGGTCTATGCCGTGGCGCGCATTCCCGCCGGCACGCGGATCATCGAGTACACGGGCGAGCTGATTTCCGAGGACGAGGGAGAGCGGCGCTACCCCACGGTGGAGGGACGCGACGAGGAGCCGGAGCACACCTATCTCCTCACGCTCGATGAACATCGCGTCATCGACGCCAACATCGGCGGAAACGAGGCGCGCTTCATCAACCACTCCTGTGAACCCAATTGCGAGCCGATCGCGTATGGGGAGCATATGTGGATCGTGGCCATTCGTGACATCAAGCCTGGCGAGGAGCTCGCGTACGACTACGCGATTGAACTCGACGAGCGACACACTCCCGCCCGCAAGAAGCGATTTCCCTGCTTCTGCGAGGCGCGCAGCTGCCGTGGCTCCATTCTGAAACCGAAGTATCAGCCGCTCCACGCGCTCGTTAGGAGCGCCATCAAGCGATACGGCCCCTCGGCTCGCGGCACCAGCGCTCCCCGCTCATCCCGATGAGCGCCGCCTGGCGGGATTTCTTGCTGAGCGTGGCAATCGGCACGATTGCCGGTGGCGTCACCAACGCCATCGCCGTCTGGATGCTCTTTCATCCGTACGAGCGCCGATTCGGCTTTCACGGCGCCATCCCGAAGAACAAGGCGCGCCTCGCCAAGAGCATCGGCAAGACCGTCGGCGAGAAGTTGCTGACGCCCAAGGATCTGCTCGACGAACTGCATCGGGCCGGATTTCGCGAGACGCTCGACCACAAGCTCGGCGAGTTCATTCAGCGCGCACTCGAGGTGGAACGCGGCTCACTGCGCGAGCTGCTCCCCGCCTCGGTGATTGGCGAAGTCGAAACGGCGCTCGCCGGACTGGGCCCCGTGGTTGGCGAGCGGGTGGCCACCTACGCGACGACGCCGGCGTACGAGCAACGTGTGCGCGACGCCCTTGCCAAGCTCCGGACCGAGCTCGGTGCGCGCTCCGTGAGCGACGTGCTGACCGAGGCGCGCCGCAAGGAGCTCGCCGCGCAGGCCGCCACGCTCGGCGCGCAGATTCTCGAGGAAGCGCGTCAGGCCGAGCAACGCTCCATGGGCGCGCGACTCGGCGACGCCGTGCTGCGACTCGCCGGCGAGGATCGCACGAAGGCGTTCATTGAGCGGACCGTGGCCGATGCGCTGGGGCGCGCGGGGACGCGCACCTGGAGCGATGTGATCGACACGATTGGCGAGGACGTCGTCGTGCAGTGGGTCCTTGAGGCCTCGCGCTCGCCCAAGGTGCAGCAACTCGTTTCCGAAGGTGCCGCCACCGGCGCGACGGCGTTGCTCGACCGCCCGATTGGTCGCCCCGCACGCTTTCTTGCCGACGACGCGGCCACACGCTTGGGTGCCACGGCG
>JANLTT010000351.1:0-12297 GCA_031363115.1 Gemmatimonas sp. | reverse complement strand
GTCCTGCAAGTTCCCGAGGGCGAAGGCGATGATGGTGCCTTGCTCCATCGAGACCAGCACGCCGCGGAGGCGCCCGGCGAGTCCGCCGGCCCACGGCCCGTACTCCAGGAAGCGATGGTGCATGAGCCCGGTGCCGCGCGTGTCGGTGAGGAACTCCGAGCGGTAGCCGAAGAGGCCACGGGCCGGAATCTTGTACACGATACGCACCAACCCCTGCCCCGGGTTCTTCATCTCGATCATGCTCGCCTTGCGGGGGCCGAGCTTTTCGATGACGGTGCCCATGAACTCCTCGGGGACGTCAATCGCGAGCTCTTCGTACGGCTCGAGCTTCTCGCCGTTCTCGCCGAGGTGCATGATGACGCGCGGACGCGAGACCTGGAACTCGAACCCTTCGCGGCGCATCGTCTCCATGAGAATGGAGAGATGGAGTTCACCGCGTCCCGACACCGTCCAGGTGTCGGTCGAGTCCGTCTCCTCGACGCGCAGGGCCACGTTGCGTTCGAGTTCCTTCTCGAGGCGCTCCTTGATCTGACGCGAGGTGACGAACTTGCCATCCTGCCCCGCGAACGGGGAGTTGTTCACGAGGAAGTCCACGGAGATCGTGGGCTCCTCGACGGCGATGCCCTCGAGCCGCTCCTGGTTTTCCGGATCAGTGAGGGTGAGGCCGATTTCGACATGCTCGAAGCCGGCCAGCGATACGATCTCGCCGGCGATGGCCTGCTGCACTTCGATGCGCTCCAACCCTTCAAAGCCAAACAACTTCGTGACACGACCAATGGCGCCCTTGGCGGTCTGGTCCACCGGCAAAAGGGCAACAGTGTCGCCGACGCGCACGGTGCCGCGATCAATGCGGCCAATCGCGAGGCGCCCGAGATAGTTCGAGTAATCGATCGTCGAGACGAGCATCTGGAAGGGCGCATCCTTGTCGGACGGCGGCTTCGGGACATGCTTGACGATGCACTCAAACAACGGCGTCAGATCCTTTGCCTCGTCGTCCATGCTCATCGTCGAGACGCCCTGACGTCCCGAGGCATACACGACCGGCGCGTCGAGCTGCGCTTCGTTGGCTTCGAGTTCAATCAGGAGATCGAGCACTTCCTCGTGCACGCGCATCGGATCGGCGCCGGGGCGGTCGATCTTGTTGATGCAGATGATGACGGTGCGGCCGAGGGCAAGCGCCTTGCGGAGCACGAAGCGCGTCTGCGGCATCGGGCCATCGAAGGCATCCACGACGAGGAGCACGCCGTCCACCATACGCAGGATGCGTTCGACTTCTCCACCGAAGTCGGCGTGGCCTGGGGTGTCCACGATGTTGAGCTTGGTGTCACCCCAATGGACCGAGGTGTTCTTCGCGAGAATCGTGATGCCGCGCTCTTTTTCGAGCGGGTTGGAGTCCATCACGCGTTCGGCGACGACCTGATTGGCGCGAAAAGCCCCGGCTTGGCGGAGCATCTGGTCCACGAGGGTCGTCTTCCCGTGGTCCACGTGCGCGATGATGGCGATGTTGCGGATTTCCATAGCCTACAAATATAGCCACAGGGGCGCCCAAAAGTGGGGGTACAGCGTCCCCCTTTCGTCACGGACTACCGGCGGGCCGCTCCCGGCTTGGCCCCGGCCCCACCCGCCCCTCCGGCCCCGCCGGCCGCCCCACTTGGCGCGTTCGTCGGGTCGGCTTCCACAAAGCTCGTGTCGAACCCCTTCGCCTTGAGCGAGTTGATAAACGACCCCTTGTCCACCGAGCGCATGTAGGCCTCCTTGGGCTCCACCAGCTTCTTCTCCACCAGGTCGAGCAGGGTGTCATTCATCGTGATCATCCCGATGCGCTTGCTCGTCTGCATGATGCTCGGGATCTGGAAGGTCTTGCCTTCGCGGATCAGATTGGAAATCGCCGGCGTGACCAACAGGATCTCGCGCGCCGCCACGCGACCGCCGCCGATCTTCTTGCAGAGCACCTGCGAGACCACGCCCTTCAGCGACTCCGAGAGCATCGTGCGGACCTGCTCCTGCCGGTCCGCCGGGAACTGGTCAATCAGGCGGTCAATCGTGCTCGCCGCGGTGGTCGTGTGCAGGGTGCCAAAGACCAAGTGGCCCGTCTCGGCCGTCTCGATGGCAATCGCCACCGTCTCGAGGTCGCGGAGCTCGCCCACGAGGATGATGTCCGGGTCCTCACGCAGCGCCGCGCGCAACGCACTCTTGAACGACCCCGTGTGCACACCCACCTGACGCTGCGTGATAATGCAGTTCTTGTTCTCGTGCACGAACTCGATGGGGTCTTCGATGGTGATCACATGATCTTCGCGTGAACGATTCACCAAGTCCACCAAACCGCAGAGCGTCGTGGACTTGCCCGAGCCGGTCGGTCCGGTGACCAGCACGAGGCCCTTGGTGAGATAGCAAAGGTTCATGACCTCCTGCGAGATCCCGAGCTGCTCCGCCGAGACGATGTTGCTCGGAATGACGCGGAAGACGGCCGCCATGCCCTTGCGGTCGCGCAGCACGTTGGCGCGGAAGCGCGCGATGCCGGTGATCTCGTACGCGAAGTCGGAGTCGTTGCTCGCGTCAAACTCCTTGAGATTGCGCTCCGGCATGATCGAGCGCAGGAGCGACTCGATCGTCGTGGGGTCGAGCTTGGCCTGACCCTCCACGCGATGCATTTCACCGCTCGTGCGGAGAATCGGCGGCTCGCCGACCCGCATGTGGAGGTCGGAGCCTCCCTTCTCGACGAGCATCCGGAGGAGCTTCTCCATCGCGTCGCGCGCCTGCGCCGGGTCCGCAGCCGCCTTCCGCACGTCGGGCAATGGAGCGGCGGCGGCATCTTCCGGAAGTGCCACTCTCGTGAACATGCCCGTGGACCGCTTGAACTCGCCGTCGGCATCCACCTGAATGCGCACCGCGAGCTTGTCGCCCTGCATCATCACGCGCACCGCGAAGACGCTGTCCTCGCTGATGTATTGGAACTTGGTTGGCTGCCGCGCGTCGAGCGAGTTGGCCGATGCCGCCGGCGCAATCTCCTTGAGCAGCGAGACAATCTGCGGGGCCGTGAGCGCCTTGGTCACGGGGCGCTCCTGGTTGTCCACCAGCAGCACCGCCGCGGCGCCTTCGCCAATCACGAGTTCATCGGCGCGGTTGGAGATCATCACGGAGAGGAGGCGGTCGAGTTGCGCCA
Source organism: Gemmatimonas sp. (assembly GCA_031363115.1). Classification (GTDB taxonomy): domain Bacteria; phylum Gemmatimonadota; class Gemmatimonadetes; order Gemmatimonadales; family Gemmatimonadaceae; genus Pseudogemmatithrix. Next base: position 9,131 of record JANLTT010000351.1, on the reverse strand, counting down.
TCAGGAGGTCGCCGGCAAAAGGGAGGAATCGAGCGGCTCACCGCAGCAGGCGGCGAGGGGAGCGTCTTCGAGTTGAATCGTCGTATGCCGGATGCCGAATCCGGCCACGGCCGCGTGCAGGTCCGCCAAGACGCGCGGATGTTCTGCCGCCGAAGGTACGATGGCGTGGGCACTCATCGCTACCACCCCGGAGGTCAACGTCCAGACATGGAGGTCGTGCACCGCGCCTACGCCGCACACCGCAGCCATCGTGCGCCGCACGGCCTCGACATCAATGTGGGCCGGCGAGGACTCGAGCAGGACGTCCACCGCCTCGCGTACCAATCGCCAGGCCCCACGCATGATTAACAGCGTCACGAGAATAGACGCCACCGCGTCGGCTTGCAGCCACCCGAATAGCTGGACAACAATTGCGGCCGCAATCACGGCCACCGAGCCGGCCAAATCGCTCAATACGTGCAAATAGGCGCCGCGCAGGTTCAGGCTCGCCTCCGCGCTCCCGTGCAGGAGCCACGCGCTGATGGCATTCACGAAGAGACCGCCGATGGCGATGCCAAGCATGAGGCCGCCACGCACCTGCTCGGGCGCACTCAGGCGCGCCACGGACTCCCACAGAATGCCAACCGAGAGCAAGAGCAGCACGGCGCCGTTGATAAAAGCGGCGAGAATTTCCCAACGGAGGTAGCCATACGTGCGCTTCGGCGTCGCGGGCTGCCGACTGAACCACGCCACGAAGAGCGAGAGCGCGAGCGCACCGACATCGGTGAGCATGTGGCCCGCGTCGGCCAGCAGGGCGACCGAGTTGCTGATCAGCCCACCCACCACCTCGGCCACCACGAACAGCCCCGTGATTACCGCCGCAAGCGCCAACCGGCGCGTGCTGGTGGCATGGGCATGACCATGCGTTTGCGCATGCGCGTGCGTGTGCCCCTCGGGGTGCAGCTGCGTGCGTGCCTCCGATTCCGCGTGCACGTGCCCCTCGGGGTGCGCATGCGCCGCGCCACCCGAAATCCCTCCGTCCGGCTGGCGACTGATCTGGCAGTCGTCATACCTTTCCGGCATGTGGTCACGCATCATCGGCATCATCCTCCTGCTCGCCCTCAACGCGTTCTTCGTCGCGGTGGAGTTCGCGCTCGTCCGAGCGCGGCGGTCCCGCCTCGAAGCCATGGTGCGCGGCGGGGACCACTTCGCCCGATTTGCCCTCACCGCGACCTCTCGCCGTAATCTCACCCGAGTACTCTCGGCGGGCCAGTTGGGAATCACCTTGGCCTCGCTCGGACTGGGCTGGGTAGCCGAGGGGGCGCTGGGTCATTTCCTCGAAGTGTGGTTCGAGGCCCTCCCGCTCCCCTTCGAGCAGGCGGTGCGCATCGGCATCGGGGCCACCGTGGCCCTCGCGATCGTGACCTACCTGCACGTGGTCTTCGGCGAGCTCGCCCCGCGCGCCCTCTCGCTCAACTATCCCGAGCAGTTCGCCAAGTGGCTCGCGCCGCCAATCCTCGCCTTCACATGGCTGGTGTGGCCCTTCATCTGGCTGTTAAACGGCTCGTCAAACCTTCTCCTTCGGCTGGTTGGGCAGAAGGAAGTCAGCGAGGAAGAATCGCCGCATTCGTCCGAGGAAATCCGATTGCTCGTCGAACGGGCGCACGAGGGTGGCATGCTCCCCGTCTCCGATGCCCAGATTCTGGACGGCGTCTTCGAGTTCTCCGAGAAGAACGCCCGCGAAGTGATGACACCGCGCACCAAGATCGTCGCCATTCCCGTCGAGGCGACGCTCGACGAGTCCGTCGCGGTCGTCGTGGAGGCGGGGTATTCGCGCTATCCGGTGTACCGCGAGACGCTCGACGACATCGTCGGGATGGTGCATGCGAAGGATCTGCTGCGCGTACTGCGTCGCCCGCCCGCGGACTTTACGCTCACGCAGATCGTGCGCCCCGTGCATGTCGTGCCGGGCTCACGCGAAGTCGAGGAGGTCCTCGCCGACTTCAAGCGACGCAAGGAACACTTGGCAATCGTGCTCGACGAGTTCGGTGGCACCGCGGGCATGGTCACGATGGAAGATCTGCTCGAGGAAATCGTCGGCGAGATTCTCGACGAGTACGATGACGCGATGACCTCGACGTTCAAGACGCAGCGCCCCGATGGCACACGTCTCGTGCGCGGTGAGGCAAACATCAATGAGATCAACGCGGAGATGGGGCTCGCCATTCCCGATGAGGATTTCACGACCATCGGTGGCTACGTCTTCGGATTGCTCGGGCGTTTGCCGGTCGCGGGGGACAAGGCCACGGGCTCGGGTGCGCACTTCACCGTCCTCGAGATGGACGGGCGCCGCATCAAGTCGCTCAGCGTGGAGCTGACGCCAACCGTGTAGCCACCTGCGCGGCCATCAACATTGCCTGAATCATCGACGACGGGTCTGCCAGGCCGCGGCCCGCGATGTCGAGCGCGGTGCCGTGATCGGGTGAGCTGCGCGGGAACGGCAATCCGAGGGTGATGTTCACTCCTTCGCCGAAGCTCGCCACCTTGATGGCCGTCATCCCCACATCGTGATACGGCGCAATCACCGCATCGAACTCGCCACGCATGGCGCGCACAAAGACGGTGTCCGCCGGAAATGGGCCAGAGATCCCGGCTTCACGCGCGGCCGGCGCGAGAATGCGCGTGTCTTCATCGCCAAAGCGCCCGCCGTCGCCGCCGTGCGGATTCATCGCACACAGCGCGAGGCGCGGTTCGGCGAGACCAAACCACTGCTGGAGTCCCGCGCGCGTGATGCGTGCCGCCCGCACGAGGGCTTCCTGCGTCACGGCCGCCGGCACGTCGCGCAACGCGATGTGCGTGGTGGCGAGCACCACACGAAGCCGTGGCGAAGCAAGCATCATGGCAGTTGGCGCGCCAGTGAGCCGTTCGAGCATCTCCGTGTGGCCCGGGTCGGCATAGCCCGCTGCCGCGAGTGCCGCTTTGTCGAGCGGCGCCGTGACGATTCCCTGCACCACGCCCTGCTGCGCCAGTTTGACCGCGCGCTCAATCGCTCGCGCCGCGAGTGCGCCAGCCTCGGCGGCATACGCAGGCGTGCTCGCGCCATGCCCACCATCCCAGCGACCAACGGACTCTTCTACCGCGATCCCGGTGCCCTCGGGGCCAACGATCACAAAGCGAGCGGCGCTCGCGACCTCAGGGGTCGCGAGCGCCGTTCGCACAATCTCGGGCCCGATCCCCCGCGGATCACCAAGGGTGACCGCGAGCGTGGGGAGCGTCATAGTCGCAAGGAGACGTAGTACTCGCGCCGCAGAATGTCCAAGGTGCGGCGATTCGACTTCTCCTCGCGCAGCTGCTTCCGCACCCGCTCCTGGAACTCGTCGAGTTCCCACTCGCCGGCCGGCTTCGCAAGGGTAATCTGGGCAACCGCAAACTTGCGGAGGTTGGTGCCCGGATCGGGAAGACTGAACACCTCGGTGAAGCTCCCCTGCGGCTTATCCCGCACCGCGAGTCGGTACTCCACCGGGAGCGAATCCACCGGAATGCCGTCGGGGATGCTGCGCTCCTCGGAGGCATCGTGGAACCGCGCCACGATGGAATCGAATGGCGCGCCAGCACTCCACAACACGCGCGCGGAATCGGCGCGGAGACGCGCCGCCTCGGCATCCGCCTCATCGAGCGTCGGGCGAATAAGAATGTGCCGCGCCCGCACCTCACCCGGCCGAATGCGATCGACACGGATGATGTGGAAGCCGTACTCCGTCTCGACGACCGGCGAAATTCGATTGGGCGGCAACGCGAACATCATCTGGTCGAAGGCCTCCACCATCACGCCGCGGCGCGCCCAGCCGAGATCCCCGCCCTGCGCCGCGCTCCCGTCCGCCGAGTAGGCACGCGCGACGGAGTCAAACGCCGCGCCCGCTTCCAACGCGAGTCGCAGCGAGTCGGTCAATGCACGCGCCCGCGCACGATTCTCCGCACGCGGCTTCGCCGAGACCACGATCTGCCGGAAGGCCACCGTCGCCGGTCGCGTGCCGAGCTGCACCTTGAAGCGCTCGAAGGCTTCCTGCACCTCGCTCTCGGTGACATTCACCGGCGCGAGACGGCCGAGCGCACGCAGCGTATCGAGTGCCTTTGCCTGCAACTTCTCGCGCTGCGCCTGCTCGATGCTGCGCTTGCGATACTCCTCTGGCGTGCCAAACCCTTCGCGGGTCAGCGCCTCGCGGAATTCCGTTTCTGAGGTGAAGCGCGAGCGGATGTCCTGAATGCTCCGGTCCACCACGCTCGACACTTCGGCTTCGTTCACGACAATCGCGAAATCGCCCGCGACGGTAACAAGCACTTCCTCATCCACGATCTGCTCCAGCAGGTCGCGGGCGAGGGCCATCTGTCCGGCCGAGTCACGCGGGATCTGCATGCCGCGGGCTCGGGCCATGTTGACGCGCTCGAGCACCTCGCTCATCAGAATGGGCTTCTTCGCCACAATGGCGACGATCCGGTCCACATCCACCATGCGGAAGGAACCGGGTCCCTGCTGCGCCGCCACGGGGGCGGCGAGCAGGGAAAGCGCGAGCAGGATGCGACGAGTGAACATCACTTACGGGGTCTTGGTGGCAGGAGCCGGCGCCGCACCGGCCGGCGGCGTGGTGGGCACAGGAACCGAGGACGGCACCGCGCTGGCGGCCGTGGAATCGGCCTTCGCGCGGAGCGCGGTGGCCTCGGCGAGCGCCCGATCAAGCCCCGCCGTCACGACGCGGCTCTCGAAGCGATCGCGCAGGACAATCGCGACCTGCTCCGGCACTTCCACATACTCGCCTTCATTGCGCAGCAGGCGCGTGATGTACTCCTCAACGCGCGTCGCGGCGAGACGCTCGCGCGCCGACTTATCGTCACCCGCTTCGGCAAGCTGTGCCGGCGCGAGCTGCAACCCAGTCATGACGCGCACGACGCCGGTCCAGAAGGCCTGACGTACTTCCGCCGACTCCGTGGAGTCGAGGGTGATCTTCGCCGAGTCCGCCGACTTCAGCAGAAGCTCAGAGCGCATGATGTTGTTCACGAACAGCGGGATGAGCGAATCCGGCGCTTCCAGCACCTGACCACGCATCTGCGACTGCGGCGGAAATGCCGCCATCCACTGGGCGAGACGCTTGGCCGAGAGATTGCCGCGACGCGAGGTCGCAATCACGGTGTTGTCGTCGCGGTACGCGTCCACGTCCTCGGCGATGGCCTTCACGAGCTTCGGCGCGGCTTCCTTCACTTCCACGTTCACGTCGCGCTCAAGCGCGGCAAAGAAGACGCTCTCCGCGCGCTGGGCAAACATTCCCTGGTACGCCTGCGCGAACTGCTCCTGCACTTCGGCGTAGGTCGAGCGGCGAATGATGTGGTACCCGAACTGCGTTTCGATCACGCCGGTGATCTTGCCCGGCGCGACCGCGAGGATGCCCGCGTCGAACTCGGGCACCATCTGGCCCTTCGGGAAGACGCCGTAATCGCCACCGCGCTCCTTCGAGCCCGGATCCTGCGAGCGACGCCGTGCGATCTCAGCGAAGTTCGCCGAGGTCACCTGCGTGGCGAGACGCTCGGCCTCACGACGGATGGAGTCGTTCGCCGTCGGGCCAAAGCCCTCGGGCTGCTTGGAGAGAAGAATGTGCGCCGCGGCGAGGAGCTCGCCGTCGTTGTAGGCCTTCTCAAAGTCGGCCGCGTTGGGCTTGGGCCAATCCTTGGAGACGAGCTCGTAGTACTTGCGGGTGCGCAGCTGTGCGATCGCCGACCACATGCCCAGGTCAGCGTATTCGACGGTGCCGAGGGTGTCGCCGGCGGCGCCGGCCTGGCCGAGGAGCTGGTAGTTCACCCAGATCTGCGCGACGGTGCGCGCGACATCAGGGCGAAGGGGCACCTCGGAATTTGCCATCAGCTGCGCGAGGCGGCTGACGCTGAGTTCCTGGTTGCCCGCACGGGCGACGAGGTCGGAATGCGCGGTGAACGCGTCCTTGAGAGCACCGCAGGCCGGCACGGCGAGCAGGAGGAGCGCGAGCAAAGAAGTGCGAAGGCGGGTCATGGGCGAACGAAAGGGGAGAGGAAGACTTCTACCGTGCATCGGGATGGATGGTCCGCAGCGCCCGAACAATACCGTCCAGGAGGGTGGAACCCCCCAGTCGCGTCAGCTTCAGCGAGAGCGGTTGCACCCGGCGTACGTCCACTTGGAACTGCACATCCCGGAAGGCGGCCGCGAGCGGCTTTAAACGCGGGACAGCGTCGGCTCGGAAGTTAATGCGGGCATCCTCGCCACGCACCAGCATGGCCTCGACTCCGAGGGGTCCGCCGAGGAGCCGGAGCTTCGCGACCATCAAATACGCCTCCGCCGGGGGCGGGAGCGGGCCAAACCGGTCGCGAATCTCCGCCCGGAGGGCATCCACGTCCTCCGCGGTGCGACTGGAGCCCAAACGGCGGTACAGGTCCAGCTTGACCGCCGCCGACTCAATGAAGTCGTCGGGGAGGTAGTGGGGCTGGTCGAGGGTGACGTCGGCGGGCTGCGGCGGTGGGGCATCGTCGCCCCGCTTCATTCGGGCGACGGTCTCGTCGAGCATGCGCAGATAGAGATCAAACCCCACGGCATGCACAAAGCCCGACTGCTCGGGCCCCAGCAGATTGCCGGCGCCGCGCAGTTCCATGTCCTTGAGGGCCACGCGATACCCTGCCCCGAGCTCGGTGTGGTGCTCCAGCACGCGGAGGCGGCGTTCCGCGTCCTCGTCCACCCGGTCAGGTACCATGAGGTAGCAATAGGCGCGGCGATGCGAGCGCCCGACGCGGCCGCGGAGCTGATAAAGTTGGGCAAGTCCGAGTCGATCGGCGCGGTCCACGAACATCGTGTTGGCGTTGGGGACGTCAATGCCGCTTTCCACAATGAGCGTGGACACGAGCACGTCAATCTCCCCGGCGACAAACTGCCGCATGACGTCCTCGAGCTCCTTGTCGCTCATCTGGCCATGCCCCACGCCCACGCGTGCCCGCGGCACGACGCGCTTCACATGGTCGGCGACGGCAAGAATGGTCTCAACACGATTGTGCACAAAGAAGACCTGTCCGCCGCGATCGAGCTCGCGCGAGATGCCTTCATCAATAAGGCCGTCGTCCCACGGCTCAAGGAAGGTGAGCACCGGCGAACGGTCGCGTGGCGGCGTCTGCATCAACGTGAGATCGCGGAGCCCGGCGAGCGACTGATGCAGCGTGCGCGGAATCGGCGTCGCGGTGAGCGTGAGCACGTCGGTCTCGAGCCGCATCTGCTTGAGGCGCTCCTTGTGCTTCACGCCAAAGCGGTGTTCCTCATCCACGATGATCAACCCGAGCGCGTGGAACTGCACGTCGGGACTAAGCAAGCGATGCGTACCAATGATGACGTCCACTTTGCCGAGCGCGAGCTCCTGCAACGCGTCCTTCTGCTGCTTGGCCGTCTGGAAGCGGCTCATCACGGCAATGCGCACCGGGAAGTCGGCGAATCGGTCGCCAAAGGTGCGCGCATGCTGTTCGGCGAGCACCGTCGTCGGCACAAGCACTGCGACCTGTCGCCCGCTCTGCACCGCCTTGAAAGCGGCGCGCACGGCAATCTCTGTTTTGCCATAGCCGACATCGCCCACGAGCACGCGATCCATCGGACGCGGGCCTTCCATGTCGGACTTGATCTGCGTCGTCGCGGTGCGCTGGTCGGGGGTGTCCTCAAAGAGGAATGAACTCTCGAGCTGCTTCTGCCAAGCGCCATCGGGATGATGCGGCGCGCGGCTGGCAATTGTGCGACGCGCGTAGAGGTCGAGCAGCTCCGCGGTCATCTCACGCAGCGCGGCGCGCGTCTTGTCGCGCTGACCGGCCCAGCGCTTGTTGCCGAGCTTGTGGAGCTTCGGCGGCGGCATGTCGTCGTCTTGCTCGCCAGCCGAGCGATAGCGCTCGATTTGATCGAGACGGTAGAGCGGCACGTTGAGGCGGTCGCCCCCCTCGTACTCAATGACGGCGACTTCGAGCGTGGCCTCACCGTGAAAGACGGTCGTCATGCCGCGATAAATGCCGATGCCGTGTTCGAGATGCACTACATAGTCACCCGCCTTGAGCGCGGTGACATGCTCCAGCGCGGCACCGGTGGCGTAGCGACGCGCACGACGTATGCGGCGGTCGCGCCGAAAGATCTCGTGGTCGGTGAAGACCCGAAGCCCTTCCTTGCCGCGCGGCGGAAGAATGAAGCCGCCCGCCAACACGCCGATGGCCAGCGTGAGCATCGCGCGGGTGTCGCCACCACCGCGTGCGCCTTCGAGCAACTCCTCGAGACGTTCGGCTTGTCCCGAGTTGTCGCAGAGAATCAGCGTCGGCGTGCCATCGCGCACGATGCTGCCGAGCTTGGCCATGTCGCGCTCGACCGGCTCGGGCGGGCGCAGCGGAAAGACCACGGCGCGCGGATCATCCTCGCTGGTGGCAATCACCTCGAGCGTCGGGAAGACACGCAGCTGCGCCTCGGCGTTCGGCGGCGCCATGAGCAGTTCATCGCGCGAGGCGACATCCTCGCCGCGACGGCGCGCGAGATCGAGATGGTGCGCCGCCTCGCTCCAGGTGCGATCAAACTCGCCGCGCAGCTGCGTTCCACGTGGCACGACAATCAGTGTGCCCGGCGGAAAGAGTTCGCCGAGCGAGGCGCGCTCATACTTGTCCTCTTCGGTGGTGCCCTGCACTTCCACCGGGAGAATCACCACGCGATCCGCGGGGATCGTGCTGCGTTGCGTGGAGACGTCGAAGCCGCGGATCTCCACGAGTTCGTCGCCCCAGAACTCCAAGCGCATCGGCTCGCGCATGCCGAAGCCGTAGACGTCGAGAATGCCGCCGCGCACCGAGTACTGCGCGACGTCTTCCACCAACGCGACGCGCTCAAAGCCCACCGTGTTGAGGTGGTACATCAACTCTTCGAGCCGATGCGTCTCGCCCTTCGCGAGCTCAAGCCGCGCTTCGGCCAGCGCGCGCGGCAGGCGCGTCTTTTCCTGTGCGGCACGCGCGGTGGTGACGAGCACGCGCACCGCACCCTTGGCGAGCGCCTCCAGTGTTTCGACGCGTTCACCGGCGATTTCCGCATGGGGCTCGATCTCGCCGAAGCCTTCGCGCGGCGGATACAACGCGACCCC
>JANLTT010000340.1:0-3860 GCA_031363115.1 Gemmatimonas sp. | reverse complement strand
GAGCGCGTCCGCCTCTTCCATCTGCCATGACGAGCGCATTTCGTGTGCGGTCGGATTGCGAAAGGTGCCGAAAAGCCCGATCAGCAGGTTCGCGAAGCCCCTCTGCTCGCTGCGCTGCGACTCGGTCACGAACGGATTTATTCGAAGGATTGGAGTGGCACCGAGAAGACTTTCGGTTACCAACGCCGCGCCATCCGACGACAGGCCTGACTTCGAGCGAAGCTTGTGCGCGACACCTTTGCACGCCTCCTGCACGGCGTGAAAACAGTTGTCCGCAAGCAGTTCAGCTTTGCATGATTCAATAACGTCGCTATGGGCGCCGCGGGCTGAAAGCGCAGCGCGAAGCCGACCAGCCCGTGCTTCCGCCTGTGACAGAGTCTCAGCTGCAAATACTTTGTGGAACTTGCCGTCGTCTCGGTACTCGAGGCCGAGGAAAGCGAGAACGCCGTTCACGTCGTTTCGGAACGATTCAAAGCGGCTTGAGTTGCCAAGGAAGCGAGCCGGCTCAAGAGCTCGCCGAATGAAAGAGAGCACACAGCGTCCCGACCGCTCAACTGCCTGTCGCGCCGAGAGGGCACTACGCAAGCGCCTCCACTTTGTGCTTCCGGGTTCGACGTCCGGGATGCCCGCCTGCTGAAGAATCGTCCCAATCTCTGTCCCCGTGAGTCCGGTGTCGGTGTCAGCGATGATGCGACAGAGTCTTTCGAGTTCGCCCGGCTGAAATGGCCGTACTTGGGGATTGGGCATGGTCGAATGCTTAGGGTGTCGGCATAACGTCTAGTTGTGCTGTGGCCGGGGCCGCCAACCCGCTACCCCAGCCGGCCATCTGCACCAACTGTCGTTAAGCCGGAGCGCACGACACTCAGCCCTGCGGATCCTTCTCGTACTTGGCGAATCCCAAGGTCCGCATCCATGCCTGCGTTCTCGTGAGAAAGAAGATTGTCCCGTCACCTGCCGGGAGTGCTGCGCTCTCACTGAAATGACCACGCACCATCTCGCGACGAGTTACAGAGGCTGCGTCGTAGCACGTCCAGTTCTTCGCGTTCCGGACCACGCAGCCCGAGTGTCGCACAGGCACATCCGAGACGCCCGGAATCCACTCGAGCACGAACTGGTGTTCTGCGCTCACACCAAATGTGATCGGGTTGAGCGGCTTACATGCGGCCGGGCCGAACCCTGCGCACTTGATCGGGTACGCCGATATCTCGGCTAGTCCGCCGCCGCATCCGAGAAGAAGGAGCGCTCCGAGAGCCACCGCTACTCGCTGAGGACATCCCTGACCCAATCGCTGACGCATCTCTCCTCCCGCAGGAATCAAACCCTTGTTCTCTCGGCATAACGTGGGCTTGTGCTGCGGACGCTTTCGTAAGATGCAGGCGGGCGGCCGCGCCGTACCGAAAAGGTACGACAGGGCGCGGCCGCTCGCCTACTTCCATTAACGCGGCCGTCAGTGACCAAGCGACGTTAGGCCGAGCCCGTTGATGCACCGCCCGGTCCGCCGACGCCGCCGGGCCCGAAGCTGCTTCCCCCTCCGCCGCCCCCGCCGCCTCCGCTGCTACTGCCTTGACCGCCTTCTCCGCCGTGGGCAATGAGAGTCATGTTCATCGCGCTGAGGCGCGCGTTCACGCTGGAAATGGCCGCCTCGGCGCGCACTGCGGCGTCCTTTGCGCGTGCTGCCTGAATGCATGACCAGACTGCGGCCAGCGCAGCAACCACTCCCGCCACGCTTGCGACGATGTCCCACTTCATTCCGACCTCACGGGTGTAGTAGTCTCGAGGAAACGTCGGCGAGCGCGCCTCTTGAGCGCGCGGGCTTCGGCCTAACGTGGATTATGCCGCAACTAACATTCCCAGTCGCGAGAGTTGTGCCGCCGCAGGATAGACTCATTATCCCACGCATATCAACGCGACGAAAGCCCAATCCGCGATCAAGGCCGTTATCGCACCCGCGTTGTCCCGCGCGCCGCACGGCATAGACTCACTGTACGCGGCCCAATCAGCCCCCCCCACCCCCCACCCGCCCCACCTATATTTCAGAAATGCCCCCCACCCCCATCTACCTCGACCACGCCGCCACCACCCCGGTGCGCCCCGAAGTCTTCGAGGCGATGTCCCCGTACTTCGGCCCCCGCTTCGGCAACCCCTCCAGCACCCACCGCTGGGGCCGTGAAGCCCGCGCCGCCCTCGACGAAGCCCACGAGCGCGTCGCCAACTGCCTAGGCGCCAGACCAGACGAAATCTGCTTCACCTCCGGCGGCACCGAGGGCGACAACCTCGCCATCCTCGGCGCCTGGCGGGCCCTCAAGGACCAAGGCAAAAAGGCCGTCGTCTCAAGCCCCATGGAGCACAAGGCCGTCCTCCAGGCCGTCCACCAGTGTGCCAAGGAAGGGGCCGAGGAACGCTTCATCGCGGCCCACAAGACCGGCGAAGTCGACCTAGCCGACGCCGCAACGAAGATCACGAACGGAGACACCGCCATCGTCTCCACCATGTGGATCAACAACGAGACCGGCGTCATCCAGCCCATCGCCGAGCTCGCCGCCCTCGCCAAGGCCGCCGGCGCCCTCTTCCACACCGACGCCGTCCAGGCCTTCGGAAAGGTCGTCGTGGATGCCCGCACCATCCCCTTCGACTTCGTCGCCGTCTCCGGCCACAAGCTCGGCGCACCCAAGGGCATCGGCGCCTTCTACATCCGCCGCGGCACCCCGCTCGAGCCCCTCTTCTTCGGCGGCTCCCAGGACCGCGGACGCCGCCCCGGCACCGAGAACGTCGCCGCCGCCGTCGGACTCGCCCGCGCCATGGAGCTCGCCATCGAAGAGCGCGAAGCCCACTGGGCCCACCTCGCCGGCTTCCGCGATCGCCTCCAGGCCCGACTCCTCGAGCGCATCCCCGACGCCGTCGTCCACGGACTCGGCGCCAATCGCGCCCCGCACATCCTCAACATCTCCGTGCCGGGGACCGACAGCGAATCCCTCCTCATGGCGCTGGACCTGAAGGGCGTCGCCGCATCGAGTGGCTCGGCCTGCCAGAGCGGGTCCGTCCTCCCCTCGCATGTCCTCGAGGCCATGGGCGTCCCACCGGAGATTGCCACCGCCGCCGTCCGCATGTCCTTCGGCGCGATGTCGTGCGACGAAGACGTGGACCGCGTCGCCGAGCTCTTCCCTGCCCTGATCGCCAAGGCGCGCGGGTTGGCGTTCTCCGCGGGCCAAGCGTAACCTTCATTCAATGAAGCGCTCGGCCGGCTCCCTCACCCTCGCCCTCGTCTGGGCCTTCGTCGCGGCATTCTCCGCGCCTGGGCTCGCCGTCGCGCATGGGGAAGCCCATCACTACCGGGCCGAAGCCGAACACGCGCGCGCACACGAACTCGCGCACGACGCCGGGCACGAAACATCGCACGATGTCGCGCACGAACACCCCGCCCTGCTCGGCGATGAACAGCACAACGATCACGAACACCCCGAGCTCACCGCCCCAGTTAGCGCCGGTCGCGTAGATCTCTCGGCAGCAGTGATTGCTGCCACGGTGAGTGTCCCGCTCGCCGATGTCGCCACGGTCCGCACAGCGCCAATTGACACGCGCGTCTCCGTCCGCGACGGTCCTCCCCCCGATTCCCCTCGACAGCCTCGAGCCCCTCCGCTCGGCTAGTCCTCCGCCCGCGCGGCTGTGCCTCGGCACATCCGCTCGCCGTGCGTTGAGCTCCACTCCGTAGCTCCGCCGCGTCAGCACCCTTGCTGCGCGCGCGCCATTCACTCGAATCACACGGCCCCTCGCCATGCGAAGGATCTTTCGCTCGTGCTGCGGCATCGCAATCGCGATGTGCGCAGCCCAACTCTCTACCGGCACTCCGCCGCTCGGGGCGC
>JANLTT010000338.1:0-6077 GCA_031363115.1 Gemmatimonas sp. | reverse complement strand
GGCGCGCTCTCCGGTCCGGCGACCGCGACGGCCTCGGCCTTCCGCACGCCCGGCGTCGACCTCCTGCGGCCGTTCAATACGCTCGCGATCGTCGTCGAACTCCCGAAGTCGTTGCTGCAGTCGAGCACGGCCGCCGACGCGTCATTCGGCGTCTGGGGCACGATCAGCCGTTGAAGCCGAACCTCACCTACTCTCACTCGAGACTCCTGACCATGCGCCTTTTCCACACTGTCCGACCGCTCGCCGGTCTCGCACTCGTCCTGCTCGCCGGGGCCTGCAGCGACGACAACGGCCCCACGTCGCCCTCCGGCCCCCGCGTTTACGCGCAGGTCGAGCGGCTCGGCAATCCGCTCGTGAGCGAGGTCTTCTTCATGAAGCGCGATCACGGCCTGCACAACACCACGACGCCGTCGCAGGACGTGGCGAACGGCTTCCGCACCAAGATCAAGGGCTTCACGGACGGCTTCTCGCGCGGCGAACCAATCGGCAACACGCTCGCTGCCGTGCTCGTGCCTGACATGCTCATGGTGTTCCCTAACCGCGCGGGTAACACCGCGGGGTGGCTGAGCTGGGCGCTGGCCAACGGCTACGGCGGCCGCCGACTGCAGGACGACGTCGTGGACGCCGGCCTGACGGCGATCTTCGGTAACCTGCTCGATCCGGCGGCGTCGGTGCTCGCCGGGCTCACCAGCGACAACGTGCCGATGAGCACGCGCACGTTCAGCGCGGCGTTCCCGTATCTCGAGGTGCCCCGGTGAAGCATCTCCGGTGGCTCGTTCCGCTCGCTGTCATCCTCGGGGTGACGTCGGCCTGGGTCGGGCCATCGTGGGCCGGCGACGGTGCGTCGAAGGTCGACGCGCCGCCGCGGCTCGAAGGGCAAGCACTCGAGCTCGCCCAGCGTGACACGCAGATCGCGGTCTGGCGCACGGCGCTCGCGCAGGACCCCGATGGCGCGATCGTGCTGGGCCAGCTCGCGGGGCTGCACATGCAGCGATCGCGTGAGGGAGGTGGCTGGCGCGATATCCTCGAAGCCGAGCGACTCGCGCGGCGCTCATTCGCCAGTCGTTCGCGCAACAACGGTGCGGCGGCCGCCACGCTCGCGGCCGCACTCGTCGCACAGCATCGGTTCACGGCGGCCGACAGCGTCGCCCGTCTGCTGGTGGAGCGCGCACCCGAGGTGCCGGAGTACCACGCAATCCTCGGCGAGATCGCGATGGAGCGAGGCGACGACGCGGTCGCCGACGCCGAGTTCTCGTCCCTGCGCCGGTGGCGGTCCAAGCCGTCGATCGCGCCGCGTCTTGCGGCCTGGCATGAGCGACGCGGCGAGGTCGCCGAAGCCCGGCGACTGCTCACCGAGGTGCGCGACAGTGCGGCGTTGCGATTCGACGCGTCGGTGGAGGTGCAGGCGTGGTACGACCTGCGACTCGGCGAGTTCGAGCGGCGGGCGTCGCGGCCGCGCCGCGCCGCCCAGGCCTTCGCCGCGGGTCTCGCGCTGCGACCGGACGACCCACGGTTGCTCGCGGCCATGACACGACTCGCGGCCAGTGAACAGGATGCACGGGGCGTCGTGACGTGGGGTGAACGGGCCCTCGTCGCCGGTCTCGACCCCGAAGTCCTGCTGCTCCTCGCCAACGCCTACGAGACGACCGGTGACTCCGCGGCGGCGAAGCGCTCGCGCCTCGCGTTCGACGTCGCCACGGCCGATACCGCCGGCGCACCGTTCCACCGCGCATGGAGTTTGCTCCTGCTCGATCGTGGGGAGCGTGTCGCCGAGGAACTCGCGCGCGCCGAGGCGGCCTTGCGCGATCGTCGCGACATCTATGCGTACGACCTGTACGCATGGGCGTTGCACAAGGCGGGGCGCGACGACGAAGCCGCGGTCGCACTCTCGCAGGCCCGGCGACTCGGCACCAAGGATCCCCTCCTGCAGGCGCATGCGGAAGCGATTGACGCCGCGCGCGCCGAGGAGGCGCGGCCATGAGCGACCTCATCGCGTTCGGTACGCTCGGCTTCCATCACATCGTCGACATCAAGGCCGCCGACCATCTTCTGTTCCTGCTGGCGCTCGGCGCGATCTACCGACCGCGCGACTGGCGCTCCGCGCTGTTGGTCGTCTCGGCGTTCACCGTCGGGCACTCGATCACGCTGGCAGCGGCGGCGCTCGGTTGGGTCACGCCGCCGACGCGGTGGATCGAGTTCCTCATC
This sequence comes from Gemmatimonas sp., assembly GCA_031363115.1. Lineage (GTDB taxonomy): Bacteria > Gemmatimonadota > Gemmatimonadetes > Gemmatimonadales > Gemmatimonadaceae > Pseudogemmatithrix. The sequence continues at coordinate 3,872 of JANLTT010000338.1, read as the reverse complement.
CCCGTGACCATCGTTGCGACCGCTGTGGAGAACCTCGTGCGCGGCGAGCGCGCTGCCACAGGTGCGGCCGCACGGCTCAGGCCGGTACTCACGCTCGTCTTCGGGCTCGTGCATGGCGCGGGCTTCGCCACGTATCTTCGCTCACTGCTGGGGAGCGTGGTCGTCGTGCCACTGCTCGGGTTCAACCTCGGGGTCGAAGCAGGGCAGGTGGTGATCCTGCTCACCTCCGCGCTCGGTTTCGCGGCACTCGACGGCGCGCTCGCGCGGCTGCCTCGTGCGCGGAGCGATGCGCGCATGGCGTTCCGGTGGCGGTCGACTGGCGTCTCACTGACTGTGACCGTGGTCGCCGCGATCTGGGCGGGCCAACGATGGCCCTGATCGCGGCGCTCCGCCTGCTCGTCCTCGTGCCCGCGGTCTCGAGCGCGCTGCGCGTGCATGAGATCCACAGCACCATGACCGAGGTGACACAGAGCGGGAGCGCGGTGGAGCTCCGCATCCGCGTCTTTGCCGACGATCTCTCGGCGGCGGTCGCGCTCCGCGCCGGCTCCGCGGTCCCGCGCGACTCCTCGGTCGCGTTGCCGGCACTCGACGAGTATGTGCGGAGCGCGGTCGCGCTCGTGGATGAGACGGGAGCCATTCGGCCGCTGGAACGCTGCGGCGTCGCGAGGGACGGCGAGGCATACCTGCTCTGCTACCGCTCGGGCACCGCCGGGCGGGCGCGCTCGCTCACGATGCGGCAGGAACTGCTGAACGAACGGCATCGCGACCAGGTCAACGTGGTACGGGTGACGGCGTTCGGCAGTCGCCGGACGATGGTGCTGACGCGGTTGGCGCCGAGTGCGGTCATCCGGTCGCCCTGAGTTCCCCACGCGGATCGGATCCCACACGACCTAGTTTAGAATTGCATGCGGTGCGCGGTCGGGAGGTAGCAGCTGATCGTGTTGCCTTCGTGCGCGCCGCTGCTCACCACCACGTGACCGCTCCACGCCGCCCGGGTCGAGAAGTGTGGGCAGTCTCAGGTGCACGATCAGGCTGCGTCACATCCACCACGGCGCCTTGCGTGGACACGGGTTGGCCGAAGGGGTCGCGCACGAGCATCGCGCGCCCGATGACATGCGCCCAGTCACCATCGGCTTTGCGGAAGCGGTAGGCCAGCGTCCATTGCGCGTGATCACCGGAGCGCGCCTGCTCGAGGAAGCCGGCGAGTCTGTCGTGGTCATCGGAGTGCGTGCGGTCGAGCCACCAACTCACGTGACGCACCGTGTCGTCGGGGTCGTAGCCCCACCGCTCGAGCAGCGGCGTCGTCCAGGCGACGCGGCCGGAGACCAGTTCGGCGCGGTACCAGAGGGACGAACCGAGCGCCGCGAGCTGCATCACGCGCGGGTCGCGGAAGAGGGGCTCCACGGCCGAGACCGACCCGTCGTCGCGCGCGTCCGTCGAGGCGGGTGGCTGGGTCATCGCATCTCGAGCACCGCGCGCATCTTGCGCAGTCCCAAGCGCGCCCGCGTCTTGACCGTGCCCAGCGGAACGCCGAGCCGCTCGGCCACGCCGGCGTGCGACGTGTTGTGGAAGAAGGCGAGCTCGAGCACCTCGCGCTGCGTGGTTGGGAGCGTCCCGAGGGCGCGCGCCAGCGCGGCGCCTTGCTCGGCGGCCTCCAGGGACTCCTCGGCTTCGGCGGGGACTTGCCATGACGCGTCATCGACGTTGAACTCGACTTCGGCCCGGTCGAGCGCCCGCTGCCGGCGCGTGGTCGATCGCACGACATCGAGCGCCCGGCTCCGGGTGAGCATCATGAGCCAGGCGAGGCGCGACCCGCGCGACTCGTCGAAGCGTGCCGAGTCGGCCCAGGCCTTCGAGAACGTGTCGCTGACGACCTCTTCGGCGTCCGCGACGTCGCGGGTCACCGAGATCGCCAGGTTCAACAGGATGCCGCTGTAGCAAGCATGCAGTCCGGACAGCTCCGATTCGGTCATGGTGTTCCGCGCTCCTCGTCCGGTGTGGGGGCGCACATCGAGCGCCCGCGCGGCGCCCCCTGTGCATGCTCTCACGGTCGAACGAAGCATCAGCTACCTTACGAACTGGCTGAATAGTGACTCTCACTAGCCCACGGTAACGAATCGTTTCGACGCCCCCTCCGGCCAACGACGTAGCGCTCGCGAACCTGCGCAAGGCGGGCGAGATCCATGCCGCCGTGGCCCAGCTGTCGCGCCGCCTCTTCGTCGAGGACACGATCCGGGACATGGACGGTTTCGTGCGCGAAGCCGAGCTTCTGCTGCGCGGCGTGAACAGCGCGGATGTGGTGCTCGGGATCTTCGACCACAACCGGTACACCCCCGTGCTCGAGGTCGGGGACCGCGATTTCTGGGGACCGATCCCGCCGGAAGCGCAGCAAGCGCAGCAGGAGAGGATGCGCTTGCTGCTGTCGCTGCTGGACCCCGACTACGCCGCATTCCCGAGCGCGTCGGTGCAGTGGTTCTCGCAGCTCATCGGTGACATGACGTTCGACGAACGGCAGCACATCGAGATCTTCCACTGCGGCATCGCCTACACGCGCCTCGACGGGCGCCCGATCCGGCTGTTCTCCAAAGGGGTCCCGATCCACTACACCGAGGAGCGCCGGTTCACGTTCACGTTCAATTTCGTCCAGAACGTGCACCATCTGCTCAAGCCGTCATTCCGCGACTACTGGATTCGTATCGTGTACGGGCCGGCGAGCTCCCTGGTGCGGACCTTTCACTCGGGCGACCTCGCCGACACCACGCGCGGCGACCTCCTTTCCGTGCGCGAGAAAGAGATCCTCGTCGAGATCGCGGCCGGCTACGAGACCCGGGAGATCGCCGATCGCCTCGCGATCTCCGTGAACACGGTGGGCAACCACCGCAGCAACATGGTGCAGCGGCTCGGGGTGCGGGACACGACGGCGCTCGTGCAGGTGGCCAAGATGGCAAGCCTGATCTGAGCGGCGGCGGGCGCTAACGGAAGTTGGTGCAGATGGCCGCGTCAGTGAAGCGGGTGGGCGCGCTAGCGCGCCGGCGACTCGAATCGGGAGAGGACGATGCACGAACCGGTCATTCAGCTCGAAAGCCTTGCCCGGCGCTTCGGCCAGAAGACGGTCCTCGACGACGTCACGCTGCACTTGCCTCGCGGCAAGGTGTACGGACTCGTCGGCGCCAATGGCGCGGGGAAGACGACAATCATCCGTCACGTGCTCGGACTCCTGCGCGCCGAGCGCGGTAGCGTTCGGGTGTTCGGAATGGACCCGGTCGTGGAGCCAGTCGCTGTCCTGTCGCGCATCGGTTACCTCTCGGAGGAGAACGACCTGCCGGCCTGGATGCGCGTAGGCGAGCTGATTCGCTACACGCGTGCGTTTTTTCCTGCCTGGGACGATGTCTACGCGGAGGAGCTGCGCCGCGCGTTCGAGCTTGATCCCGCCGCACGGATCCGCGACCTCTCAAGAGGGCAGAAGGCCAGGGCTGGGTTGGTGGCAGCGCTCGCGCACCGTCCGGAGTTGCTTGTGCTCGACGAGCCGTCGTCAGGACTCGATCCGATCGTCCGCCGCGACATCCTGGGCGCCGTCCTCCGCACCATCGCCGACGAAGGCCGAACGGTGCTCTTCTCGTCCCACCTGCTGGACGAGGTGGAGCTCGTCGCGGACCACGTCACGATGATCAGCCAGGGCCGGATCGTCCTCTCCGCTCCGCTCCGGACCCTCAAGGAGTCGCACCGCCACCTGAACGCCGATCGCGAGCCCACCCTCGACGAGATCTTCACCGCGAACGTCGGGACGTCGGCGACGGCGGCTCCGGAGGCGTGACCCGTGCGCTCCCCCGCCCTCGCGTTCGCCTGGGCGCTCGGCCGGAGGCACCGCGGGG
>JANLTT010000310.1:0-4147 GCA_031363115.1 Gemmatimonas sp. | reverse complement strand
CTTTCCGCGCACGCATGGGCGACGGTCGCGATGGGTGGGAGTACCTGACCTTCCGACTGAATCAGGCGGGGAACGTGGCGGCGCTGCGGATCCAGGATGCGACTTCGCTGGAGTTCGTGCGGAAGTAGCTTGGCTAGCATTTGTGCGCGGTCGGTCGGTCAGGAGCGCCCCGCTTCGGGGCTCACGCCTTACACGCTGCGAGCCTCGGGCCGTAGGCCCGAGTCTCTTGCTACGGCGTGCGCCCCTTCGCTCGGGGAGACGCCCCCTCCCTCCCCACACGAATCTCGTTGAGCGGGGCTTTTCAGCTTTCGCCCCATTGCGGAGCCCCGCCGCCGCGCAGCAAGCCGCCCGCCCGCGGGTGCTCCTGCCGTTCGCCTTTCGAGATCCGTGTGGGGGGCCAGGGAGCCCCAGCCCCTCCGAGCGTAGGGAGCTACGCCGTAGCAAGAGACTCGGCGCGCAGCGACGAGGCTCGCAGCGTGTAAGGCGTGGCGACCGCAGCCGGAGGGACTGGGGCGACCAGCCCCCCGCGCACAAAATCAGAGCAGTAGAAGCCAAACGGCGCACAAAAGAATCGAGGGCGGACCCTCAGTGGAACGGCGGGGATTCCGGGCCCCGACGACTCACTGCGAATCACACCCTCGACTCAATTCGTTGCTGCCTAGTCTTCGACTTCCTCAGCGACCTCAGCCTTCGTGATGCCAAGGACGACCTTCACCTTCTCCTCCACCTCCGCCATCACCGCCGGGTTGTCCTTCAGGAAGAGCTTGGCGTTCTCACGTCCCTGCCCGATCCGCTGGGTGCCGTAGCTGTACCAGGCCCCCGACTTCTCGATGATCCCCGACTCCGCGCCGATGTCCACCAAGAGCGAGGTGTGCGAGATCCCTTCGGCGTACATGATGTCGAACTCCGCCTGCTTGAACGGCGGTGCCACCTTGTTCTTCACCACCTTCACTCGGACGTGCGAACCCACCACGTCTTCCTTTTCCTTCACCGGGCCGATGCGACGAATGTCGAGTCGCAACGACGCGTAGAACTTCAATGCCTTGCCGCCAGTGGTCGTCTCGGGACTGCCGAACATCACCCCGATCTTCTCACGCAGCTGATTGATGAAAATCACCGAACAGTTCGAACGCGCGATGGCACCGGTCAGCTTGCGAAGGGCCTGGCTCATCAGACGAGCCTGCAACCCCATGTGCGATTCGCCCATCTCCCCTTCGATTTCGGCCTTCGGCACCAACGCCGCCACCGAGTCAATCACGATCACATCCACCGCCCCGCTCCGCACGAGGATCTCGCAAATCTCGAGGGCCTGCTCCCCAGTGTCCGGCTGCGAGACGAGCAACTTCTCAACATCAACGCCCAGCTTCGCGGCGTAATCGGTATCCAACGCATGTTCGGCGTCAATGAAGGCCGCCGTCCCACCCAACCGCTGCGCATTGGCAACCACGTGCAAACAGACCGTCGTCTTGCCGCTGCTTTCGGGACCGTAGATCTCGGTGACACGTCCCCGAGGAATCCCACCCACACCAATCGCCGCATCGAGATTGATTGCGCCGGTGGGAATCGCGTCGATCTTCACGCGCATCCCTTCCGCGCCCAACTTCATGATGGCGCCCTTTCCGAACGACTTCTCGATCTGCGACACCGCCAAACCCAATGCCTTCTTGCGATCTTCTTGCTGTGCCGCGGTCGTAGCCATCGTTGCCTCGGAGAGGTGAGTGTGAATCTACTGGCTGGGGGTCAGCGGGCTACCCCCGAAGGAACGTCGAAGAGAACAGTGCCCCGCCAGACACCGAACAAATGGCGAATAGAACGGGGTTACGCAAGGGTCAGATGAGGCCAGTTTTGTCACGATCACTCGTTGCCGAATATTTTCGCGACAGACCAATGTGGAAAACAGACATCTTGTTTACTATGAACGAGTTAACCTGTCTCGACAGCGTGGAATTCCTGTTGATTTCGTGTTGATTGACACCAGTTATCCACACTTATCCACATCGTTTAGGCCGCTCGGAAGGCATTCGTGACGTGTTTGATCTGGACCCGACTTTCGGCCACCAGGACCCCCACGACATCGAATTGATACATCTCTCCGGCGCGCCCGTGGCGGTCAATCCAGACCCGCGCGCTGCGCGCCAGCTCGCGCTGTTTGCGATGATGGACCGCCTCCACCGGATCGCCGAAGTCGATTCCCTTTCGCGCCTTCACTTCGACGAAGGCAATCGTCGCATCGCGCTGTGCGATGAGATCGATATCGCGATGGCCGTTGCGAAAGCGTCGTGCGAGAATGCGATAGCCGTGCTTCACGAGCCAGCGTTCGGCGATGCGTTCGCCCAGTTGTCCGAGGCGTTGGTTGTGTGCCGTCATGGGAGCGAAAGTATGGGCGGCCACGTGATGTACGTGACCGCCCAATCGCCTCTTGTATCAAATCAATTCAGGGGTCCCGTAATTTCCGGTGCAGCGTGCGGACGTGAATGCCGAGTAATCGGGCCGCCTGCGTGCGATTTCCCTTGCTGGCGGCCAATGCCTGCGCGATGGCGGCGCGCTCCAACTCGCCGAGGTCGAGCGTGGGCAGCGCAAAGACGGGGAGCTTCGGGTGCGCAGCGGCCGCGGCTATCGCGTCGCGGATGTGGCGCTCGAGCTCGCGGACGTCAATCGCCTTCGGAAGAAACTCACGGGCGCCAACGTCAATCGCCCGCTGCTCGTGATCAATTCCTTCGAGCCCGCTGAGCATGAGCATCGGGACGCTGGGATCAATCGCGCGCGCGCGTTGCACGAACTCGAAGCCATCAAGGCCAGGGAGATAGACATCCACGACGACGCAGTCGGGCCTGAGGGTCGCGAAGCGTGAGAGTCCTTCCTCGGCGGAGGAGGCGCTCAACACTTGGAAGCCGGCCGAGCGTAGTGCGCGGCCGACCACCGAGAGGAGCACGTCTTCGTCATCAATGAGGAGGACGCGCCCCGCGGTGGGTGGGACGAGGGTCACCGGTCCAGCGGCGGAAAACATGGGAGTGGTGTCAGGGAGGGTGATCATGACCAAGTATCGGTCAGGGACCCTGACTTCTTGCCACTGGTCCAGGAGGGGGACCGAGAAGAGAAGGGGCGGCTCGCGTTAGTCGCCCCCTCTGGTATTCCCTAGGCCGCCGTTCGTTCCCCTGCCACGCGATCTAGATCCTCGAGCCCAATCAGTACATCCCGCGGCTTGGAGCCATCCGGCGGTCCCAGCACCCCCGCCAAGTGCAGTTGGTCGATAATCCGCGCCGCACGTCCGTAGCCCACCTTGAGCCGGCGCTGCAGGAGCGAGGTCGAGCCCCCCTGATGCTGGATGCAGACCTCCGCCGCCTCGCGGAAGAGCTTGTCGCGATCGCTGTGGTCCTCGCTCGACTCTTCCCCGCCCCCTGCCTCGGCGGCTTCGCGCGCACGCACCGCCTCGAGGATATCCGCCTCGCGGCCGAGTTCCTCGGTGGCAATGAGCCCTTCGGCTTCCATCGCGACCTTCCGCGCTTCCTTTCGCTCCGTATACCAGTTCATGAGGCGCTCCGTGTCCTCATTTGACAGGTACGCGCCCTGCAGACGGTTCGGCTCGCTCTTTCCCGGCGGGATGAAGAGCATGTCGCCATTGCCCAGCAACGACTCCGCGCCCATGCCATCGAGGATCGTGCGCGAGTCAATCTGCGAGGCCACGCGGAAGGCGATGCGGCTCGGGAAGTTCGCCTTGATGAGGCCCGTGATGACGTTCACGCTTGGCCGCTGCGTCGCGAGAATGAGATGAATACCAATCGCACGCGCTTTCTGCGCGAGCATCGCCAGCGGCGTCTCCACCTCGGCGGCGCAGGTCATCATCAGGTCGGCGAGCTCGTCAATGACGACGACGATGTACGGGAGGACGCCGCCCGAGTAGGTGCGATCTTCGAAGCCCACGTTGGGATCACGCGGCTTCTTGAGCGGCGCGCCATCGCGGACCTTCGTGTTGAAGTCCTGGATGTTGCGCGCGCCATTCTCGGCGAGCAGGGCGTAGCGCTCCTGCATCTCCAACACGGCCCACTTGAGCACCGCGGCGGCATCACGGTTGTCCGTGACCACCTTGTGGCGCAGATGCGGAAGGACGTTGTAGACGCTGAGCTCCACCATCTTCGGGTCGACCATC
>JANLTT010000277.1:0-16858 GCA_031363115.1 Gemmatimonas sp. | reverse complement strand
GAGGACGTCTGCCTGCATTGTGGGCTCTGCGCGGAACGCTGTCCGACGGCGGCGTGGGACATGCGCACCTTTGACCTCAAGCAGCCCTACGCGGCCTGGATCACAATATGAGCGGCGTCAACGACTTCGCCTTTAAGATGGGAACGGTCAACGGCACCGGCTCTGCCAGCGCCAACAGCCTTCTGATGCAAGCCATCTTTCGCATGGGCATCCCGGTCACGGGCAAAAACATCTTTCCGTCGAACATTCAGGGATTGCCCACGTGGTACGAGATCCGCGTCAGCAAGGACGCGTACACGGCGCGCCCCTCCGCGGTTGACCTGGTGGTCGCGCTCAATCCGGCGACGTACGCGAAGGACGTGGCGACGGTTCGGCCCGGTGGGTTCCTCGTCTACGATTCGTCGTGGCCTCTGGACCCCACGCTTGTGCGCGAAGGCATCACCATTCTGGGCGTGCCGTTCGGCCAGATGTGCGTGGAGGCCTTCGAGAAGGATCGTGACCGCACCCTGCTCCGCAATATCGTGTACGCGGGGACGTTGGTCGCCTTGCTCAATCTCGACATGAACGTGATCGAGGGAATGCTCAACGAGAAGTTCGGGAAGAAGGCGCGGTTGCTCGAAGCGAATCAGAGGGCCATCCGGCTTGGCTACGACTACGCCAAGGCGCACTTCACCTGCCCCCTGCCGTTCCACGTGCAGGGCATGAACGCCACCAGCGACTCGATTCTGATTGACGGCAACACCGCCTGTGCCCTCGGCGCGCTGTACGCTGGGGCCACCGTCGGTGCGTGGTATCCGATCACGCCGGCCACCGCGGTGATGGAGCAGTTCAAGGGATTCTGCGAGCAGTTCCGCGTGGATCCTGAGACGGGGCTCCATCGCTACGCGATCATTCAGGCAGAGGATGAGTTGGCGGCAGCCGGAATTATCATCGGCGCGGGATGGGCCGGGGCTCGCGCGTTTACCAACACCTCAGGCCCCGGCATCTCGCTGATGCAAGAGTTCATTGGGCTCGCGTACTACACCGACATCCCTGCCGTCTTCATTGACGTGCAGCGTTGTGGCCCCGCCACCGGGATGCCGACGCGCACGCAGCAGGCCGATCTCCTCTCGCTCGCCTTTGCATCGCATGGTGATACGAAGCATCTCGTGCTCTTCCCCGCGGACCCGCGCGAATGTTTCGAGATGACGGTGCAGTCCTTCGACATCGCCGAGCGATTCCAGACGCCCGTGTTCGTGGCATCGGACCTCGACATCGGCATGAACGACTGGATGGTCAAGCGCCTTGTATGGGATGACACTTATCGTCCGGATCGCGGCAAGGTGCTTGACGCCGCCGCGTTGGAGAAGGTGAAGAAGTTCTCGCGGTACATGGACGTGGACGGCAACGGCGTTGCGGCACGCACGTTGCCAGGCGTGAGCGGCAAGGGCGCCTACTTCGTCCGTGGCTCGGGCCACGATCAACATGCGGGCTACACTGAGGATTCCGACGCGTATCAGGAAGTCGTGGACCGCCTCAAGCGAAAGATTGATGGCGCCGCCGATTTCCTTCCGGCCCCTCTGATCGAGCACCAACCAGCCGCAACGATTGCGCTGGTGACGATTGGCGGGTGCCAAGCTGCGGTGCGCGAAGCGGCTGACCGTTTGCGCGCCGAAGGAATGCATGTGGACGTCATGCGCATCCGCGCCTTCCCGTTCCACTCCGATGTGCGGCAGTTCCTCGGCAAGCACGAGCACACCTTCGTGATTGAGCAGAATCGCGACGGACAGTTGCGCGCCCTGCTCATGATGGAGCTCGGCATTCCGCGCGACGAACTTATTCCCATCCTCGATTACGGCGGCATGCCGCTCACCGCCGAGACGGTGGTGACGGCCGTGACGACCCACTTTGCCGGGGTGCCCGCATGACTTCCATTGCCAAGCCTCCGGTCAAGCATCCAACCGCACGCACGAACGGCATCGGCCTGACCCTCCGCGATTACGAAGGGGCGATGTCCACTCTCTGCGCTGGGTGCGGCCACGATTCCGTGACCGCCGCCCTCGTGCAGGCCGCGTGGGAGCTCGAGCTTCCTCCACATCGCGCGGCCAAGATGAGCGGGATTGGTTGCTCATCGAAGACGACCGCGTACTTCATGAAGCAGTCGCACGGCTTTAACTCCGTGCATGGACGCATGCCCTCCGTCACAAGTGGCGCCAACGCGGCGAATCATGCCCTGACGTACATCGGCATCTCCGGCGACGGCGATTCCCTCTCGATTGGCCTCGGCCAGCTCTCGCACGTCATTCGGCGCGACGTGAACATGCTCTATGTCATTGAGAACAACGGAGTGTACGGCCTCACCAAGGGACAGTTCTCCGCGTCCGCAGATATCGGCTCCAAGAGCAAGAAAGGCGAGGCCAACGAACACGCGCCGATTGACCCGGTGCTGCTCGCCCTCACGCTCGGCGCGACCTTTGTGGCCCGCTCGTTCTCCGGCGACAAGAAGCAGTTGGTGCCAATCCTCAAAGCGGCCATTGCGCACAAGGGATTTGCCTTGGTTGACGTGATCTCCCCCTGCGTCACGTTTAACGACCACGAGGGAAGCACGAAGAGCTACGCGTATACCCGTCAGCATGACGTGGAGGCGGTCGCGGCGGACTTCGTGCCGCTGCGGCACGCCATCGAAGTCCCCGAGACGGACGAGACGGTCCGCAACGTCACGATGCACGACGGCGACACCGTCCGTTTGCGCTCGGTGGATCCGACGTACGACCCCACCAATCGGGACTCGGCGTACGCCCACGTGAGGGCCTGCCAGCTGCGCGGAGAGGTGGCGACCGGGCTGCTCTTTGTCGCCGAGGGGGGGCACGACATGCACAGCACCCTGAGGACGGTCCCGACCCCGCTCGTGGACCTCCCGTACGAGCAGTTGTGTCCCGGAAGCGCCGCGCTCGACAAGTTGATGGGGCGGTTTCGGTAACCTCCGGTCGACCGAGTCGGGCGAGGCGTTGCGGGCTTGCCGCGGGAGGCGGTGACGCGCCCCGAGAGCTAAATTCTGCCGATGACCTCCACTGAACGCCTCCGAGTCGCCATTGCTGACCGCTACATCCTCAAGGGAGAACTTGGCGCCGGTGGAATGGCGACCGTGTACCTCGCTGAGGATGTGCGCCATCACCGCCCTGTCGCGTTGAAGGTCCTGCGCCCGGAGTTGGCCGCCGTGATTGGCGCCGAGCGGTTCCTCAAGGAGATCGAGACCACCGCGAATCTGCAGCACCCGCACATCCTTCCGCTCTTTGATTCGGGCGAGGTGGATGGGTCGGTGTTCTATGTGATGCCGTTCATTGAGGGGGAGACCCTTCGCGACCGCATCGCGCGTGACAAGCAGTTGCCGGTTGAGGATGCGCTGCGGATTGCGAAGGAAGTTGCCAGCGCCCTCGACTATGCGCACCGACGCGGCGTGATTCATCGCGACATCAAGCCGGAGAACATTCTCCTGCACGATGGCACCGCGCTCGTGGCGGACTTCGGGATCGCGCTCGCCGCGAGCAAGACGGGCAACACGCGCATGACCGAGACGGGAATGTCGCTCGGGACTCCGCATTACATGTCGCCAGAGCAGGCGATGGGGGAGCGGGAGATCACCGCGCGCGCCGATGTGTATGCGCTGGGGTGCGTGCTCTACGAGATGCTCACGGGCGAGCCGCCGTTCAATGGGCCAACGGCGCAAGCGATCGTGGCGCGTGTGCTCACCGATGCGCCACGTTCGGCACGCGGAACGCGGGCGACGGTGCCGATGCACGTGGATGCGGCCATCAGCACAGCGCTTTCGAAGCTGCCCGCCGATCGCTTCGGCACGGCGGCTGAGTTCGCCGCGGCCCTCTCGACGCCTTCGTATGGCTCGACGATGATCGCGTCGACGCCAGCCCCCAGTGCCAAGCGTTCTTTGCTGCCCTGGGCGGCCGCGGGGATAGCGTCAGTGGCCGCGATTGCCGCGATTAGCGTGGCGGTGACGCGCGGCCCCTCGACGGATTCGCGGGCCGTCACGCGGAGCAGCATCTTCCTGCCCCCAGGGGATCATATCCTCGGTTCGTTTGCGCTCTCGCGCGATGGCCATGTGTTGGTCGTTGAGGCGAGCAACGCCGGGTCGGCGCGATTGATGACCCGACGGATGGACGCGGAGTCGTGGACCGCCATTCCTGGCGCCGAGGACGCGCGCTTTCCGGCGCTCTCTCCGGATGGACGCCGGCTGACCTTCAGTAGCGGCTCCAATCAGCACGTGCTCCCGATTGAGGGCGGCACCCGTCAAACGATTGGCGCGGGTTTTTTCAGCAGCGATTGGCTTCCCGATGGGCGCATAATCATCACGCAGCGCTATAACAGCGGTCTCGCGCTGGTGGAGCGCGAGGGGGAGACGCCGCGGCCCCTCACCACGCCCGATTCCGCCACGGGGGTGCTCGGACACTGGCATCCGCAGCTGCTGGCGGACAACCGGCACGTGCTCTACACGAGCTATCGGACGCCCGTGTCCTCATCGGCCGTGGAAGTCTTCGACATCAAGAGCGGGGAGACCAAGGTCCTGGTGAAGGGCGCGTCGTACGGGCGGGTACTTCCGACTGGTGACCTGATCTTCCTCCGCGGGCGTACCATCTTCGCGGTGGCTTTTGACTCGCGGACCCTCGAGCCGAAGGGGCAGCCCGTCCCCATTCTCGATGGGTTGGCCGTCTACGACACCGAAGCGCGCCCGTATCTCGCGTACTCGATGGACGGCACGCTCGTCTACGGCCTCGAAGCACGATGGGAGGCCCAGTCGGCACTGGAGTGGTTCGATCGGAGCGGACGCCGTACTCCCGTCGTCGGCGAGATCACCGGTTCGGGGGCCGTGGCCCCCGCACTGTCACCCGATGGCCGGCTCGTCGCCTACGTCGAACGTGGCGCCGATGACTGGGATGTCTGGGTGCTTGACCTCGCGCGTCGGACACGGACGCGTCTCACGACTGGCGGGGGCGCGGACCTCGGCGTCACTTGGACGCCCGACAGCAAGGAGGTCGTGTGGAGCGCGGAGCGCCCCGCCTTTCACCTGTATGCCCGCGTGGCGGATGCGAGCCTTCCCGCACGAGCGATTGTCGCGGAGGAGACCGATCGGTGGTATCCGACCTTCACGCCGAACGCCGAAACCATCGTCTACAACGAGTCGAGCGGCAGCAGGGATCAATTGCGGCGGCGCACGCTCGCGACGGGGACGGACGAACCAATTCTCGAGCCGGGCGCGAACTTCCCCATGCTCTCGCCGGATGCAAGTTGGCTGGCCTACACCTCCGATCAATCGGGACGGAACGAGGTGTACCTCGTGCCCTACCCCGCCCTGACGGGGCGTCGCTCACAAGTTTCCACGCAGGGGGGACTTGATCCGCTCTTCGCCAAGGGAGGACGCGAGTTGCTCTACCGCAGTGGCCGCAGCGTGATGTCGGTCCCCTTCGACCCCGCGACAGGCACCCTTGGCACCCCGGTCGAGCTCTTCAAGCAGACGGTGGTGGTACCCTTCAGTCCCTCACGCGGCTACACCGTCACGGCCGACGGACTGCGATTCATGATTGCGACGCGTCCCGACGGCAGCGAGCCGCGCGAGTTGATCGTCGTCTCCAATTGGTTCCGCGAAGTCCGCGAGAAGTTGAACGCCGCACGCTGAGATCGGGATTGTTCCACCGATTGGCCGGCTTCCATCAACGAAGCCTGACGGAACGCGTTACAGCAACAAGCACCGCAGTGCACTCGTCCCACTGAGACCCACATGCCAACACTCGCGCAGCTCCATCCGCAAGTCGTTCATTTCGCCGTCGCTCTGCTGCTCCTCGGCGTTCTCTTCCGCGTGATCAGTCTCTCCGGCATGCTGAAGTTCACCAACCACGCGGCCGCGACGCTGTTAATCCTCGGCACGATCGCGGCCTTGGTGTCAGTCAAGTCAGGCGACGCGGCCCACGGTCCCGTAGAGCGCATTCCAGGCGCCCGTACCGCCGTGATCGAGCATGAAGCAGCAGCCGAAACGACCGAGAACGTCTTCGCGTTGGTCGCCCTTCTGGAAATCATTGCGCTCGGAATGGCTGCCAGCACCAAGACCGCGGGTAAGGTGCGCTGGGCGCATGCGGCGTCGGCCGTGGTCGGCATCTGGGGCGCCACCACGCTGTATCGCACCGCCGAGTTGGGTGGCGAGATTGTCTACAAGCATGCAGGCGGCCCCGGCATCCGCAGCGGCGCCCCCGAAGACGTGGAGCGGCTCTTGCTCGCGGGCCTCTACGCGCAGTCGCAGGCCGACCGAAAGGCCGGCAAGAAGGCAGAAGCCGCTCGTCTAATTGAGGAGATGGCACTGCGTTTCTCGGCGGACACCAACGTGCGCTTCCTGAAAGTGGAGTCGCTGCTGAAGGATCGTGAGGACGCCGCGGGCGCCATGGCCGCGCTCGATGCGATCACGTTGAACGCCGACGATGCGCGCAACGGAGCGCGCCGCGCCAACCTGCGCACCGACATTTTCATCGCGATGGGACTGCCGGATAGCGCAAAGGCGACGCTGGACGCTGCCATCGCCGCCTTCCCACAGAACGTTCGATTGAAGGCCAGGCGCGACTCGCTCCCCTGACCTCTCGTGGTGCTAGGCGGACACGAATCCGTCTAGCACCTCGACAATCCCCGGCCAACCGCCGGGGTTGTACCGCGCGATGGTGCGCAGGTAATGCATGCCTTCGTCGCCATGCTTGGCCCGCACGAGTGCGGCCGCCTTCTTGACTGCGGCCTCGTCGGTGTACGGCGGTTCGAGCGCCTCATCAATGGACGCACCGTCGGCTTTCACGCCGGCGGCCTCCAGGAAGTCCGCCTGAATCTGCGGCTCGACGTCCACGTACAACGCCTGCAGCAGATCAATCTCGTCATCAGCCGTCTGCGCATTCATCCGAACGACTTCCTGCGCGAGCTTCGCCGGCGGCCAGGTCTGCAGCGTCACGGCGCGGAATCCACCGCGCTTGGACATGCGCGCGATGTAGACCGCGCGAATCTCCTTCCGCTCCGAGATCAGCTTCGTCAGCAGCGCCACGCGGCGCGCCGTCGGGAGTTCACGATACAAAGACTGGCTCACGCGCCACCGCTCCATTCCTTCGCTTCCGTCTTGGTGGCCATCGCCAGCACGTAATCGCGGTTCATCTGCGAAATGGCATCGATGCTAATGCCCTTCGGGCAGGCCGCCATGCATTCGCCAAAGAGCGAGCAGCCGCCAAAGCCCTCGAGGTCCATGCGCGCCACCATGTCCATCGCGCGCTTCTTGCGCTCCGGCTGGCCCTGCGGCAGCGAGCCGAGGTGCGCCACCTTCGCCGCCGTGAAGAGCGAGGCCGACGCATTGGGGCAGGCCGCGACGCAGGCGCCACAGCCGATGCAACCCGCATTGTCCATCGCGCTATCGGCATCCGGCTTCGGAATCGGAATCGCGTTCGCGTCCTGCGGCGTCCCGGTCGGCGCAGAGATGAAACCGCCAGACTGAATGATGCGGTCAAAGGCGCTGCGATCAACCACGAGATCCTTGATCACAGGGAACGCCTTGGCGCGCCACGGCTCAATCGCAATCGTATCGCCATCCTTGAAGCTGCGCATGTGCAGCTGGCAGGCGGTGGTCAGCTTCATCGGCCCGTGCGCGGCGCCGTTGATCATCATTCCGCAGCTGCCGCAGATCCCTTCGCGGCAATCGTGATCGAAGGCAATCGGCTGGTCACCGGCCTCAATCAACCGCTCGTTGACGACATCGAGCATCTCAAGGAAGCTCATGTCGGGGCTGATGCCCTTGGCCGGATACTCGACCATCTTGCCGGCCACGTTCGGGCCGGCCTGACGCCAGACGTTCAGCGTGATATTCATCGTCGCGCCCGTGCTCACTTGTAGCTCCGGGTGCTCAGGTGGACATTCTCAAACACCAACGGCTCCTTGTTGAGGATCGGCGCCTTGCCCTCGCCGGCGTACTCCCAGGCCGACACATACGCGAACTTCTCATCGTTGCGCAGCGCTTCGCCATCCGGGGTCTGATACTCGGTACGGAAGTGCCCGCCGCAGCTTTCCTCGCGCTGCAAGGCATCGAGGCACATCAACTCGGCGAACTCGAGGAAGTCGGCGACGCGTCCCGCCTTCTCCAACGATTGATTGAGCTCAGCACCGGTGCCCGGCACCTTCACGTTCTGCCAGAACTCCTCGCGCAGCTTCGGAATGCGCACCAGCGCTTCCTTGAGCCCCGCCTCGTCGCGCGCCATGCCGCACTTGTCCCACATTAGGAGGCCCAGTTCGCGATGGAACGAATCCACCGTGCGCTTGCCATTGATGCCCAACAGGCGCTTGGTGCGCTCCTCCACCGCGTTCTTGGCGGCCGTGAACTCCGGATGATCGGTCGTCACCTTCTCGAGCTTCGTGCCCGCGAGGTAATTACCAATCGTGTACGGGATCACGAAGTAGCCATCGGCCAGGCCCTGCATCAGCGCCGAGGCACCGAGCCGGTTGGCGCCATGGTCGGAGAAGTTGGCTTCGCCGAGCACGTGCAGGCCTTCCACGTTGCTCATCAGGTTGTAGTCCACCCAGAGGCCGCCCATCGTATAGTGCACGGCCGGGTAGATGCGCATCGGACGCTCGTACGGATTCTCATCCGTGATGCGCTGGTACATGTCGAACAGGTTCCCGTAGCGCTCCTCGATGGCCGCCTTGCCCAAACGCTTGATGCTGTCGGCGAAATCGAGATACACACCGCGCCCACCGGGGCCAACGCCACGGCCGTCATCGCAGGCTTCCTTTGCGGCGCGTGACGAGATGTCGCGCGGTGCCAAGTTGCCGAAGCTAGGATACTTCCGCTCGAGGAAGTAGTCACGGTCCTCTTCCGCAATCTCATTCGGAAGCTTCGCGATATCCTCGCGCTTCTTCGGCACCCAGACGCGGCCATCGTTACGCAGTGACTCGGACATCAGCGTCAGTTTCGACTGGTGATCACCGGCGACGGGAATGCAGGTCGGGTGAATCTGCGTGAACGAAGGATTCGCGAAGGCCGCGCCCTTCTTGTGCGCACGCCAGGTCGCCGTGACGTTGCAGCCCTTGGCGTTGGTCGAGAGATAAAAGACGTTGCCGTAGCCGCCGGTGGCAATCACCACCGCATCGGCCGCGTGCGACTCGATCTCGCCGGTCAGCATGTCGCGCACGATGTTGCCGCGCGCCTTGCCGTCGACGAGCACGAGTTCGAGCATCTCGTGACGCTCGTACATCTTTACGTTCCCACCGGCGATTTCCTTCTCCAGCGCCTGATAGGCACCGAGCAGCAACTGCTGGCCCGTCTGGCCGCGCGCGTAGAAGGTGCGCGAGACCTGCGCGCCACCGAACGAGCGGTTGGCCAGCATGCCGCCGTACTCACGCGCAAACGGCACGCCCTGCGCCACGCACTGGTCGATGATGTCCACCGACACCTGCGCCAAGCGATACACATTCGCCTCGCGCGCGCGGAAGTCTCCGCCCTTGATGGTGTCGTAGAAGAGGCGCTGCACGGAGTCGCCGTCATTGCGGTAGTTCTTCGCCGCATTGATGCCACCCTGCGCGGCAATCGAGTGCGCGCGGCGGGGCGAGTCCTGGAAGCAGAAGCAGCTCACGTGGTAGCCGAGCTCGCTCAGCGTCGCCGACGCGGCCGCACCCGCCAGGCCTGAACCCACCACGATGATGTTGAACTTTCGCTTGTTGGCCGGGTTCACGAGCTTCATGTCGAAGCGGTGCTTGTCCCACTTCTCGGAGAGTGGGCCGGCGGGGATCTTGGCGTCGAGCTTGAGTGTCATGAGTCGCGCGCCTTAGTTGACGATGCCGAACAGGACGCCGATCGGAACGGCGATGAACCCTGCCCAGACGAGGATGGCGACACCGAGGGCGAGCTTGCGCTCCATCGGCATGGGAGACGCCTTGACGAGTCCGAGCGTACGCGCGCCAGACCAGACGCCATGGAAGAGATGCAGCCCGAGGAAGGTCATCGCAACGATGTAGAACACCGCCACGACCTTGCTCTCAAAGCCAATCACGACATTGCCGTAGACCTGACCCTTGGAGAACGCGGGGTGCAGGTTGCCGATCGTGAAGTGCTGGATATGGAAGATGATGAACGCCGCGAGGACGATCCCGCCGATGCGCATCGTGCGCGAGGCGAAGGTCGAGATCTGCGATTCGCGCTTCTTGTAATCCTGCGGGCGAGCCGCGCGGGCACGCGCCGTCAGTTGCACCGCCGAGATGATGTGCAGCGTCGCCATCACAAGCAGTCCGATGCGGGCCACCCAGAGGAGCGGCCCGAGCGCCTGCAGGCTGTGCGCGTAGTTGTTGAAGGCTTCGGCGCCGAGGAAGACCTGCAAGTTCCCCAGCATGTGCCCAAGCGTGAACAGAACGAGGCTGATCCCCGTCACCGCCATCACGACCTTCTTGCCGATCGTGGAATCCCAGAACTGCAGCAACCAGCCCATGCGTATCCTCTGCGGGGGGTCGGGAGGGACCATTCGGCCCCTCCCGTGTGCACTGCTTAGAGCTTCACCACGGACATCGGCTCGAGCACGGCCTGCGCGCTCTTCTCGAGCGCCGTGCGCTCCTCGGCCGTGAGCGTCACCTCGAGAATCTTCTCGACACCGTTGCGGCCAAGCTTGACCGGCACGCCAAGGAAGTGCCCCTTCATGCCGTACTCGCCTTCAAGCCACACTGAGCACGGAAGGATACGCTTCTGGTCGTTGACGATCGCCTCGACCATCTGCACCGCACCCGCCGAGGGCGCATAGTACGCCGAGCCCGTCTTGAGGTGCTTCACGATCTCCGCGCCGCCGTTGCGCGTGCGATCGACAATGGCGTCGAGCGTCGCCTTCTCCATCAGCTGCGTGATCGGGATGCCGCTGACGGTCGTGTACGAGATGAGCGGCACCATCGTGTCGCCGTGGCCACCGAGCACCATCGCCTGGATATCACGCACGGAGACGTCGAGTTCGGTCGCGAGGAAGGCGCGGTAGCGCGCCGTGTCGAGTACACCGGCCATGCCGATCACGCGCTCACGCGGGAAGCCCGTCGCTTCCTTCGCTACCCAGCACATCTCGTCGAGCGGGTTCGACACGACAATCACAATCGCGTTCGGCGAGGTGTTCTTAACCTGCTCACCGACCGACTTCACGATGCCGGCGTTCGTGTTGAGCAGGTCGTCACGCGACATGCCCGGCTTGCGCGCGATGCCAGCGGTGATGACGACGATGTCGGAGCCTGCGGACTCGTCGTAACCATTCGTGCCGATGACGCGGGAATCGAAGCCTTCGATCGGCGCGGACTGCCACTGATCGAGACCCTTGCCCTGCGGGATGCCTTCGGCAACGTCGACCATCACAACGGTGCGCGCGAGTTCCTTCTCAGCGATACGCTGGGCCGCAGTGGCACCGACATTTCCGGCGCCGACGACCGTGATTTTGTTGACCATGGGGGGACTCAGTTGAGGGGTGTGACTTACCGAGTGGAAAATAGCGAAATGCGAAGGCGAATTGCAGAGCGTCGCCGCGGGGGAATGACGGGATCCGCGTGAGCCGCAATCCTCCTACCTCCATCCTTCATCCTCCAACCTGCGAAAGCGCCCGCAGCCCGCCGACCTTCAACTGCAACAGGTCATGCTCCTTGGGCTTCTCAGCCAATGCCTTGACGAAGAGCGGACCGAGTTCGGACCCGGCGCGAAGCGGATCGCGCAGGTTCACCTCGTGGTCGCCGTACAGGCAGGTCCGGAGGCGGCCGTCCGCGGTGAGTCGCACGCGGTTGCAGGTGCCGCAATAGGTGTGCGTCATGGGCGTGATGACCCCCACCGTGCCCGCTGCCCCAGCGAGGCGATAGTACGTCGCCGGCCCGTTGCCACGCGACGGGCCCTCCGACGGCGCCAACGCGCCAATCGCCCCAATGCGCTGCAACACTTCCGCACTCGGCACAATGTGCGCGTCCGTCAGGTGCGCCATCTCGCCCACCGGCATCAGCTCGATGAACCGCACATGGACCGCGTGGTCCACGGTCAGGCGGGCGAAGTCCGCGATCTCATCGTCATTCACGCCGCGCATCACCACGACATTGACCTTCACTGGGTCGAGGCCCGCGTCGAGGGCGCTCCGCATGGCACCGACGGGATCAAAACCGAAGTCGCGACGCGCAATCGCGACGATGCGCTCATGCTGCAACGAATCGGCGGAGATGTTCACGCGGTCGAGGCCCGCGGCCTTCAGCTCGCCCGCCATGGTCGGGAGCTTCACGCCATTCGTCGAAAGCGCGATGTCCTCGATGCCGTCAATCGCCTTAAGCATCGCAATGAGCCGCACGAGATCGGGGCGAATGGTCGGCTCGCCCCCGGTGATGCGCAGGCGACGCAGCCCGAGCGGCGCGAGTTGACGCACCACCTCGGTGATCTCCTCGTACGAGAGAATGTCCTGCTTCGGGAGCCAGGCGAGTCCCTGCTCCGGCATGCAATACACACACCGAAAATTGCAGCGATCCGTGACCGAGATACGCAAATACTCAATCGACCGGCCGTACTGATCCTTGAGCGCGGGGGCGTGCGAACTCACTTGGCCTCCAGCGCGTCGGGCGAGGCCGCCACCGCGCCGCCGAGGTTATCCACCCACGAGCGCTCACCGTCGGCGTAGTGCTCGCGCTTCCAGACGGGGACGCGCCGCTTGATCTCCTCAATCAGGTAGCGCTGCGCATCCATCGCCGCGGCGCGTCGCTCGTGCGAAACCGCAATGAGAATGCTCGCCTCGCCCAGCATCAGCGTCCCGATGCGGTGCTCCACCACAATGTGCGCCGTGCCGAACTTCTCGCTCGCCTCGGCGGCGATGGTGTCCATCTCGCGCTCCGCCATCGGGGCGTACGCGGAGTAGTCGATCCCGATAACGGCGCGCCCCTGATTCGTCCGACGCACGGTGCCCACAAAGAGCGTGCTCGCACCGCTCGCGACGCTCGCAACTTCCGCGAGCAATGCCGCGGGATTCAACGGATGCTCAACCAAAGCGGTCCGCACGCTCAGCCCCCCGCCACCGGTGGAATAATCGCGATTTCGTCCGAGGCGTTGAGCACGGTTTCCGGGCGCGCGTAGCGCTGGTTGACGGCCACGACCGGGCGCGGCAGCGGGCGCCCATCGGCGCGGGAGGAGAGCGCAGTCAAGAGATCCGACACGCGGGCGCCGGATGGCAGCTCGACCTCGACCTCGGGGCCGAGTGCATCGGACCACGACGCGAAGAGCAGTACTCGATGGCTCAGCGAACTCATGGAGGAAGAATACAACGGCGGCGATGCCAGAGAAGCACCGCCGCCGTTCGAAAACACCGCGCGAACGCTGAACTCAGTCCGCTTCGTCCTCGATCATCTCCAGATCGGACACCAGCGACCGCAACTCCTTGCTGGGCTTGAAGACAGGCACCGGGCGGGCGGACACCTCGACCGGGGCACCGGTCCGCGGGTTCCGCGCCATCCGCGTCTTGCGGTTCCGAATTTTGAAGGTGCCGAAGCCTCGGACCTCGATGTTCTTCTGCTCCTTGAGCGCGTCCTTGATAGCGTCGAGGAAGGTGTCCACCACGCGGGCGCAGTCCTTCTTGGAGATCATCGGCCCAGAAGTCTGGGCAATGGCCTCCGCAACGCGCTCCACGAGATCGGCTTTAGTCATCGACATACAAGGGGGTTTTGAGTCGGCCCAAGCGGCGTAAGTGCAGAAAGCTTATGACGTTACCGCGTTAGTGTCAAGCGGCGGTCACAGCTTAACGCGTGGTGCTCATCGCCCCGATGAACTCGTCGAAATGCGGGACGGCATCGTGCGGTCCCGGGGCTGCCTCAGGGTGGTACTGCACCCCGAAGACCGCCTTGGAGCGATGGCGGAGCCCCTCCACCGTGCCGTCGTTGAGGTTCAGGTGCGTCACCGTGAGCTCCGGTGCCCCAGGAATCCCCTCCAGCGTGCCCTGCACTGCGAAGCCGTGGTTCTGGCTGGTGATGAGCACCTCACCCGTCGCCAGGTCCTGCACGGGGTGATTACCGCCGCGATGACCGTACGGGAGCTTCATCGTGTGCCCGCCAAAAGTGATGCCGAGCAGTTGATGGCCGAGGCAGATGCCAAAGACGGGCACACCGGCGTCGACGATCTCACGAATGGCGGCCGGAGCATACGTCACGGCTTCCGGATCGCCCGGACCGTTCGAGAGGAACACGCCGTCAGGCCGCATCGCCAGCACGTCCCTCGCTGGCGTCGTGGACGGCACCACGGTGATACGGCAATCGCGCGCCTCGAACATGCGGAGGATGTTGCGCTTGATGCCGTAGTCGTACGCGACGATGTGATGCGACGCCGTCGGCGAGCCCCAGCGGTACGTCTCCTTGGTCGTGACGCGGGAAGCCAGGTCGAGGCCGGCCATCGCCGGGCAAGCGCCCAACTGCGCCTTGTGTGCCTCGGTGGGCTCAACGCCCGCACCAATCAACCCGCGCATCACGCCCACCGTGCGCAGGTGACGCGTCAGGCGACGCGTATCCACTTCGGAGAGCACCGGCACGTTGGCATTGGCGAGCCA
Source organism: Gemmatimonas sp. (assembly GCA_031363115.1). GTDB lineage: Bacteria > Gemmatimonadota > Gemmatimonadetes > Gemmatimonadales > Gemmatimonadaceae > Pseudogemmatithrix. The sequence goes on along the minus strand of JANLTT010000277.1, from coordinate 2,288 downwards.
GGGCCCAAGCCCCTGCTCAGCCCGCCAATTCGAGTAGGACTCGGAGAGTTCGCGCACAATCGTGCCGGCAATCTGCGGCCTGTCGGATTCCGGATCCTCGGAATTCACGCCGTAGTTGCCGATCATCGGCGATGTCATCACGACGATCTGTCCGCGGAAGGACGGATCGGTGAAAGTCTCCTGGTAGCCACTCATGCCGGTCGTGAACACGACTTCAGCGACGGCGGCCACGGGGAGCGGGGCGTGCAGACGCCCAAGAAAAAGGGTTCCGTCCTCGAGGAGGAGGAACCCAGGTTCGTCGTGCGAGTGCATCAGGCTCACGGCTGGGGCGGCGGAGTCGTGGGGACGACCGGGGAGGTCGGAACGCTCTGGAGAGGAACGGCGGACTGCACCTCAGACTCGGGCGACGGTGCCGCGGCGGGCGCAGTCTGTGCCGCCGGGGTCAGCGCCTGATCGAGGATCGAGGTCGGGACGCGCGAGCGGCTCGACATGATCTGGAGCACGAAGGCGAGGCCGATGAAGAGGCCGCCAGCCCACCAGCTCGTCTTGGTCAGGATGTTGCCCGCCTGACGGGTGCCCAGGAGCGAATCGGACGACGACGACGTCCCGCCGAAGCTCGCGGCGAGACCGCCGCCCTTGCCAGCCTGAAGCAGCACGGCAGCGCCAAGGACGATTGCGTCAATAATGAGAAGAACGAGGAGGAACGTATACACGGCAGATCCCGAGGGAGTGACAGACGAGTTAAGCCTTGAAGAATACCGGAGTTAGCCACTCCGGTCAACTGCAGAATCCGGCCGAATTTACTGCTCGGCGGCACTTCGGCAGATGGTCAGCCACTGATCGGGGTCCAGGCTGGCACCACCCACGAGCACGCCGTCCACGTCCTCGACCGACACGAGGCTCTCGGCGTTGTTCCGGTTCACGCTGCCGCCATAGAGAATCGGCACAGCCCCGGCCCGTTCGCCGGTCAGGCGCACGAGTTCCTGACGGATGGCGGCATGAACTTCCGCCGCGTCCGCCGGGGTGGCCGTCTTGCCCGTGCCAATCGCCCACACTGGCTCGTAGGCAATCATGAACGTGGCGATGGTCGCCGGGTCAATGGACGCCACGGCCGCGCGCAGCTGACGCACCACGACTGTCAGCGTTGAGCCCGCCTCACGTTCTGTGATGGTCTCGCCGACGCAAATCATCGGGATGATGCCCGCCTTCACCGCGGCGGCGACCTTCTTCCCCGTCTCTTCGTCCGTCTCGCCGAAGACATGGCGACGCTCCGAGTGGCCCACGAGCGCATACCGCGCCCCGGCCGCACGCGCGAGCGAGGCGGAGGTCTCACCGGTGAAGGCGCCCTTGTCTTCCCAGTGGATGTTCTGCACGCCAACGGCGAGGTCCGAGCGACGCTCGGCGGCGGTGACGACCACGTGCATCGAGACGGCCGGCGGGAAGAACAAGACGCGGCGATCCTGCTGCCGGGCGTACTGCGCGATGAAGGTGCGCATGAAGGCCTCGGCGTCTGCCGGGGCCTGATTCATCTTCCAATTGGCGGCGAATACGAGGGACTTCATGTTTTGATGCGGATTCGAGTTTTTTGAACTGCGTGCACAGGAAGGCGCGAAGGGAGCCGTGGCGGAGCCGAGCTTTCGCTCGTCCGTGCACTGCTTGTCCCAAGTGACAAAATCTACTAGCTAGGAACGACAACGGCGCACCGAAGCTTGCCCGGCGCGCCGCTCCCTTCGTGCCTTCCTGTGCACAAGCCGTTCAGACCTGATCGAGCGCCGCCACCCCGGGAAGCACCTTCCCCTCGAGGAACTCGAGCGAGGCGCCGCCGCCGGTCGAGACGTGCGACATGCGTTCGGTCAGGCCGGCCTGCTGCACCGCCGCGACCGAGTCCCCGCCCCCGACCACGGTGACCGCCCCGCGCGTGCCGGCTTCGGCCAGCGCCTCGGCGATGCCGCGGGTCCCGGTGGAGAAGGCCGGCACTTCGAAGATCCCCATCGGCCCGTTCCACAGCACCGTGCGCGCGTCGGCGAGCGCGTGCGAGAAGTCCCGCAGCGTCCCGGGGCCGATATCCACGCCCATCTCATCGGCCGAGAGGGCGTCCACCGCGACCGTCCGGTGCGGGGCGCTCCCGTCGGCGGCGGTGCTCGCCACGCAGTCCAGGGGCAGCTTCAACTCCACACCGCGGTCCTTCGCGGCCGCGAGCACCTCGCCGGCCATGGCGATGCGGTCCTCTTCGACCAGCGAGCGCCCGGTGGGTCGCCCCTGCGCGCGCATAAAGGTGAACATCATCG
>JANLTT010000270.1:0-24295 GCA_031363115.1 Gemmatimonas sp. | reverse complement strand
TGATGCCGTACATCGAAGGCGAAACGATCCGTGATCGCCTCAATCGCGAGAACCAACTCGGCGTAGACGAAGCCGTGCGCATCACCTGCGAGATTGCCGACGCGCTCGACTATGCGCATCGGCACGGCGTGATTCACCGCGACATCAAGCCCGAGAACCTGCTGCTGCACGACGGCCGCGCGATGGTGATGGACTTCGGCATCGCGTTGGCCGTTTCAGCAGCGGCAGGTGGACGCATGACGGAAACGGGCCTAAGCCTCGGCACGCCGCACTACATGAGCCCCGAGCAGGCGACCGCCGACCGCGACATCAGCGCGCGCTCGGACATCTACAGCTTGGCCAGCGTCTGCTACGAAATGCTCGCGGGCGATCCGCCGCACACGGCATCGTCGGCGCAGGCCATCATCATGAAGATCGTGACGGAAGTCGCGCCGCCGGTGACGTCGCGCCGCAAGTCGGTGCCGCCGCACGTGGCCGATGCATTGGCCACTGCTCTTGAGAAGCTGCCTGCGGACCGCTTCGCCACCGCTGCGGAGTTTGTCGCGGCGCTCAAGGGTGCGACGGCCGGGACGCGGACGACTTCCGTCGGATCACGCGCCAAGACGGCGAAGCCGGGGCGCGAGCGCATATTGGCCGCAGCACTCGCGCTCGCCATCATCGGCGCCGGCATCGGTTGGATGCGTCGCCTCCCCACGCCACCGCTCGGTCGGCAGCAGGTCGTGCTCTGGAAACAACAGCTCCCGGACGCACTGATTCCGGGGGTACCCCTGATCGCCAAGCAGGCCGCCATTGCCCCCGACGGGTCGTCCATCGTCTTCGTGGACTCGACACCGCAGGGCTATGTACTGATGCGCAAGCGTCGTGAAGCCGCACTCGCGGAGCCGATCACAGGGACCGAAGGAGGGGTGTCGCCATTCTTCTCCCCCGATGGCCTTTGGATTGGATTTCTCACAACCGACGGCAAGGTCCGCAAGGTCCCCGTGGCGGGGGGCGGCGTGCTCACCCTCGCCAGCGACGTGAACGTGGACTACAAGACCGGCACGTGGGCCGACGACGGGTACATCTATTACACGAGCGTTCAGAGCAAGATCAGACGCATCGACCCCGACAATCCGAGCGTTCCCCCGACTTCCCTTACGGCGGTCGGTAGCCAGGCGGCCATCGGAATCTCCTCATTACCGGGCAGTCGCGGGCTGCTGGTCACCGTGTGCCCGGGGAATTGCTCGGTGGAAACGTCGCTCTATCTACTTGATCGCGACGCCGACTCGCTCCGCCTGCTCGTCAGCGGGGCGACTGGGGGATGGTACGCGCCGACGGGTCACCTGTTGTACACGGGTCGGGACGGCGGCCTGTTCGCGATCGCGTTCGACCTCTCTCGCCGCGAAACGACCGGCAGCGCCATTCCACTCATCGCGGACGTTGCGACGGGAAGTTTTGTGCTCTCGCCGAATGGTGATGCCTTGTACTCACTGAACGCTGCGACGTCGGGTGGTTCCGAACTCGTGTGGGTCGATCGCACCGGTCGCGTGACGGCACTCGACTCGACCTGGCGTGCGCAGTTTGAGTACCCCGCGCTCGCCCCCGATGGGCGAACGCTGACGGTTAGCGTCCGCGGTGAGACGACCGACCTGTGGATTCGACGCGCGAATGGCGCGCGCCAGAAGGTGAGTTCCCCGGGATCGGCGAACTGGCGCGCGAGTTGGACCGCCAATGGTGACACGATCTACTTCGTCTCGGTTGGCGAGCGGTCCGATGCGAATGACGTGGTGGTGCGCAAGGTCCGCGCGGATCTCGGCGCCGAGCAGTCGTTGGCCTACCGCGGCCCCTACGGTCTTTGGGAGGTCGAAGTCTCGCGCGACGGACAGTTCATGATTGTCCGGGCCGACGAAGAGAGCGCGAATTCCAACATCCGGTACCGGGCCCTCTCCGGAGATACGGCGCTGAAGCCGCTCGTTGTGGACCCCGGACAATCCACGACGGTTGCGCTCTCCCCGAACGGTCGCTGGCTCGCCTATTCGTCGGATGACGGATCGGGGGTGCGCTATGACATCTACGTCGCGCCATTCCCGTCGATGTCTCCACGTCAACTCGTCTCACGCGACGGGGGCGTCGAGCCGCGCTGGTCGCGCGACGGACGCGAGCTCTTCTTCAAAACCGGTTCGCGCATGATGGCCGTCAGCGTGGGCGAGGGGGCGACACTCGACATCAGCGATCCGCGCGCCCTGTTTTCTGTTGAGGGATTGCGGAGCGCCCGGAACCGACAGCAGTACGACGTCGCGCCGGATGGACGGTTCCTGATGATTCGCGACCCACGCAGGAGCGCCGCCGCGCCGATTATTTACGCGCAGGGCTGGCTGGCCGAACTTCGCGCCGCCGTGCGCTGATGCTGGATGCGCTGATACTCAGGGACGCGCGCGCCGAGCGACGCGCAGACTGGTGATGAACATCAGCGTCACGACCGGAAGCCAGATCGCACGCTCGGCCGCGCTCGGCGTCGCGGCGTTGGCCACGATGCCAAGCGCGCTGTAGGTGACGACGCCCCAGATGGCCCGCGGATACCTTCGAGCGCCAGTCGATCCATGCGACGCGGCATTCGCCCGCACGATGACGACGAACCAGAGCAAGAGAACGGCCGAGAACGCCGCGATCGCTCGCGCGGCGACCGGCAAGACCCCGCTCACTCGCCCGCCCTGCGTAAGCGATCCCCACGGGGCGCCGGCGACGAGCGCCAGCTGAAAGGCGATCGTCGCGCTCGTGATGATGGAATAGATGTTCGCGCTGAGTTGGCGGCTCATCATCATGAGGGCAAGCGATCAGAGTGGGGGGAGGGGCGACCCGGCAAACCATGCTCGTCGTAGCCGATCAGATCATCGGGACTGCGTGGATCAAGCACGGGGAGACCGGCGAGCCGCTCCTGGACTCGCCGCACGTCCGACCGCATTCGCTCATAGGACACGCGCTCGGATTCGCGCGCGAGCCGCTCCTCGAGCGCGCGACGAATCGCCTCAGTGATCGACTCGCCAGTGGCGTCGGCGAGGGCGCGGGCGAGCCGGTCTGTTTCGGGGTCTTTGATGCTGAGGGCTACGAGTCTCTCCGTATATACTTTCTTCTATCGATATATACATCGGAGCCTCCACGTCAATCACTTCATCACGGACAGACAAACCCCGAGAGGGTCGGCACGCCATTCACCACGCAGCCCCCGGTCAGATTCAGGGTCCCCAGGTTCGTCGTCACCGACCCCGTAAACAGCGTCATCGGATTCTGCAGCGTCGCCGTGGCCCCCACCGACACATTCATCTGATTCCGCTGCGCGATGGCGCCGCCGATCAGCGCCGCTCCAGTGATCGAGATGGCCCCGTTGTTATCGATTGATGCTGCCGCAAGCGATCGCGTGCCTCCCGTCCCGCTCAGCAGTTCAAGCGCGCCGGTGGCGCCAACGGTCAGTGCGGACGCACCCATCGTCAGCGACGTCGACCGATTGCCATCAATGCTCGTGAGGCGAACGGTACCATTGGTCGTGAACGGCGCATTCAGCGTGAGCGCTGCATTGGAGGTCGCATTGCTGCTGCGCACCAACAGCAGGCCTCCATTGCCGATTGACAACCCCGACGTGCTCAGCGAGTGCGTGCCTTCGACAATCAGGGTGCCGTTCACGGTCAGCGCGCTCGGCGCGAAGGTGCCGCCGTTCACTCGCAGGGAGTCGCCCACGGCGATGGTGATTGCCGACGGTGAGGTCGCCGCGCCGGTGATCGTCAGCCGCGACTCGAAGCTCGCAGGATCAAGCTGGAACGAGGTGGTGCTGTTGCTCTGCACCGTACCGCCCCCTCCAGTCACCGAGCCAGACCGGAGATCGACGGCGCCGCCGGAGAAGACGACGCTGCCGCCGGGCGGGATGTCGATCGCGCCCCCGAAGCCGTGGGTAAAGCTCGGCGTCGTCCCCGATTGGTTGATGCTGAGAATTCCACCGCTCAACACGATGCTGCCGGTATTGACGTGCGTAGCACTCGCGCGAGCCAACGTCAGCGCCTCGTTCACCTCGACCGTGCCCTGGTTGTTGAGCTGCGCCGCCAGCGTCTTGCCGCCGAAGCCCGCCACGCTCCTGATGATGCCAAGTGATGAGTTGACCAGCGTCCCGCCGACGGTGAGCGAGTGGCCGAAGAAGGCGTCCAGCGTCCGCAACTCGATCAAGCCGTTGTTCGTGAAGCCGTTCGTGATCGTCGCCGCCACGGCGTTGGGGCCGTTCTGCGCCCGGCTCTCCAGCACCGAGCCCACCGCCGTGCTCAGCGTCCCGCCCAGCACCACATTGCCGCGCAGCACCAGCCGCCCCTCGTTCACCAGCGTCATCGTCGGCGACCCGTCGGTCAGCACCAGCGAGTCCCCCGCCGGCACCGTGAAGGCCCCCGGCACCGTCGTCGTCGCCAGCGTCAGCGTCGTCGTGCGCGCGCTCGGCAGGTCGAAGTTCAGCGTCACGCCGCTCGTCGAGAGCGTGGCCCCCGGCCCGGCCACCGTGCCGCCGGTCAGGGTCAGCGTGCCGCCGCCCACCGCCAGCACCCGCCCCGCCGCCAGCGTGATCGCCCCCGTGTTCGTGAAGCTCGGCGTCGTCCCCGATTGGCCGATGCTGAGGTTCCCGCCGCTCACCGCGATGCTCCCGCTGTTCACGTGCGCGGCACTCCCGCGACTGAGGCTCAGCACCTCGTTCACCTCGACCGCGCCCTGGTTGTTGAGCTGCGCCGCCAGCGTCTTGCCCCCGAAGCCCGGCACGGAGCGGATGATCGCCCCGGGCGCGTTCACGAGCGTCCCGCCCACCGTCAGCGAATTGCCGAAGAAGGCATCCAGCGTCCGCAACTCGATCAAGCCGTTGTTCGTGAAGCCGTTCGTGATCGTCGCCGCCACGGCGTTGGGGCCGTTCTGCGCCAAGCTCTCGATCACCGACGATCCCGTCGTGGTCAGCACCCCACTATACGACTCCGAGCCGCGCAGGGTGAGACGACCCGAGTTCGCGAGCGCGAAGGCATGACTGCCACTCGTGAGAATGATCTGCCCAGCGTTTTGCACGACTGAGCCACCCACGATACTCCCCGTCGTCGCGCTCACGATGCCATTGGGCTGAACAACGGCCGCCGAGTCGACGCGCAGTTGTCGCGTACCAACGGACAGCGTCTGCACGCCAGCGCCTGCACCAATCACCGCGAAGGCCACCGTGTCACTCACATCCATGGTCACCGTGTACGTGCCGGCGGCGCCAATCACCACCGTATCCGAAGCCTGCGGCGTGCGCCCGAGGCTCCAGTTCGCCGGATTACTCCAATTGCCACCGCTGGCGTTGATCCACGCGTTCGCGAAGACAACCGGATCGACCGTGAAGGCATCGGTCGTGTCATTCGCGAGACCCGGCGATGACGCGACAAAGGTGTAACCAACCCCCGGCGCTGAGACGGTGAGAGTCGTGAACGCAGCGGAACCGGCGACGGCATTCGCGGTGACCGTGCCGCCAAGCGTGGCGCTGGACGGATTGTTGCCCAGCGCAATCGTTACCGGCCCGGTGAACTCATTGACGAAGTTGTCATAGGCATCGAGCGCTTGCACGGACACCGTTGGAATTACCTGACCCGCCAACACCGGCGGCGGGACGTTGGCCGGGAAAAAGAGCAGCTTCGCCGCCGGTCCATTGGCCACCGCGAAGTTCGGTGACACCGCGGCCGTCATCCCCGTCGCCGACGCGCGCAGTGCCGTCGCGAGATTCTCGCCGGTAATCGCGATGTCGGCGAAGGTCGCGACGCCTCCAACCGCATTCACCGTCAAGGTCCCAAGCAGCGAACCCGAACCCTGCTGAAACTGCAAGGTCACCGCGTCGGTGAAGCTCGGAACCAGGTTCCCCAAAGCATCACGCGCTTCCACCCGCAACGCCGGCGTGATGGTCACGCCCGCCACCGCACTCGTTGGCGCTTGCGTAAACACCAACTGCGTCGGCGTCCCCGCCGTCACCGCAAAGCTGGCCGAGGGCGCACTGGTGAGCGACAAACTCGGCGCGCTCGCCACCAAGCTGTATCCCGCGCCCACAACATTCAGCGAGAGATCGGCAAAGGTCGCGACACCCGCCACCGCGGCAGTGGTCAACGTGCCACTCAGCACACCAGCCGGACTCCCCGCTCCGAGGCTGAGCACCACGTTGCCCGTGAAGACCGTCGCGATGTTGCCCTGCCCATCACGCACCGCGACCTGCACCGTCGGTGCAATCGATGCACCCACGGTGACCGCACTCGGCGCAACATCAAAAGCCAACGAAAGCGTCGGCGCCACCGCGGTGAATGTCGCCGGCGATCCGGTCAGTCCTGCGGACGTCGCGGTCACGGTCTGCGCCGCGAGCGAAGTCCCCGTCGTCCAGCTCACCGAGACGAGTCCGCTCCCATCGGTCGTACCACTGAGCGACGAGACCGACCCGCCCCCCGCGGTCACGGCGAAGGTGACGGTGATGCCCTGAAGAGGTTGACCATCGGTCGCATTGACGCGCACCACGAGCGGCGCGGCGAGCAACGCGCCCAGCGCGGCCGTCTGATTGTTGCCCGAGACAATCGCCAGCGACTGTGCCAGCGGGAGAATCTCGAGTGGGAGCGTATCGGCCTGCCCCGTGAGCAACTGCGCAACAATCAGCGCCTCTCCTCGTGAGGCAAGCGTCGTGCCTGACCCGCCACCTGACCCCGACATCGTCGCCTTGCCGGGCGTAATCACCCGCCACGCGATCGGCGTGTTCGGAATCACGGCGCCCTGCGCATCCCGCGCCTCGGCGGCGTAGCTGAAGCTCTGTCCCGCCACGACCGTATCAATCGCGGAGGTGATGACCACACTCGCCGCATTCGCGCCGGTGCCGCTGTAGACGACCGGCACATCCACCGGCGGCGGGGGCTGCGACCCACTCTGGTTGGGGACGACATTGATTGGCAGCGGGCCCCCACGGAAGACCGTGTCCCCCTGCGTATTGATGAAGGCGAGTGAGAGATCCATCGGCTCACCCTCGGCGGACGCGCCCGATGAAAGCGGCACGGTGATCTCCAGCGGGACTTCCGTCGCGGCGCTCGGGAAGTCCACCACGCGGTCCACCACCACGCGCCCCTCGCCGTTCACAATCCGCACGCGCACGCGGTCGAACGCGACGAGATCGCCTGCGACGCCATTCGCCATCGTGAGATCCACGAAACGCGGCGCGAACGAGAACCCGTGCATGACGAGTCGGGCGTTCGGGCCGGTGATTTCGCGCCCGCAACTCAGGAGCGAGAGGGCGATGGCGCCAAGCGTCAGGAGGGAGCGACGAAGGGCAGGCCGAGTGGCAGAAGCCATTCGTGAAAGGGGCTGGGCCCCTTGTGGCGCGCTGAGTCAGACGGGCGCGCGGTGAGGGACGGTCCCCGAAAATGTGGGGCGCGGGGCAAGGGTCGGCAAGCGCGAAACTGCGGAGTGAGACAGCGCCTCCTCAGGGGGAGCCGAGCACCACCGCTACCGGAACGGTGCCGGTGGACTCGGGAGGTACGGGAGCGGTACGATTGAGGGTGCCAAAAACAAGCCTCGTCCTCGTCTGCCTCGTGGCCCTCGCCGCGTTTCCCCCTGCGGGAGCCGCCGCACAGGACGCGCGGACCGACACCCTCGCGCGCCCGGTGTTGCAGGTCCTCCGCGTCACGGAGCCCGTGACCATCGATGGCCGACTGGACGATGCCGCGTGGGCGCGTGCGATGCCCGCCGCCGACTTCATCCAGCGCACCCCACTCGACGGCGTCCCCGCCTCCGAGCGCACGGACGCGCGCATTCTCATCGACGAACGCAACATCTACGTCGGCATTCGCCTCTTCGACAGCCGTCCTGACCTGATCGGCACGCAACTCGCCCGACGTGATGCCCTCGACACCTTCACGGATTGGATCTGGGTCGGCTTCGACACGTACGGCGATCGCCGCACCGCCTTTGCCTTCGGCGTGAGCCCACGCGGTGCGCAGAGCGATGGCTACGTCTTCAATGACAGCGAAATCGACATGCAGTGGGACGCCGTCTGGCAGTCCGCGGCGAACGTCGATTCGCTTGGATGGACGGTGGAACTGCGCATTCCGCTCTCGCAACTGCGCTTCACCGCAGGTGACTCCGCGCGAACCTGGGGCGTGCAGTTCCTTCGCCAAATCGCGCGCAACAATGAAGATGCCTACTGGAGTCCCCGACCCGCCACCACGCCCGCCGATGCGTCTCGCTTTGGCGTGCTCAGCGGTCTTGGTGCACTCGACGGCGCGGTCCCGCTTGAGGTGATTCCATACGTGCGTTCGCAGGTGGCCACGCTTCCGCCCGATCCTGGCAATCCATTCCATTCGGCGTCATCCGGCGAGACGGCGATTGGCCTCGATGTGCGCATGCGACTGCCGAAGTCACTGACGCTGACGGCGACCGTGAACCCGGACTTCGGTCAGGTCGAGGCCGATCCCGCCGTGGTGAATCTTTCGGCGTTCGAGGTCTTCTTTCCGGAGCGGCGCCCCTTCTTTCTCGAGAGCCTCGACAACTTTCAGTTCGGCGGCACTCGCTCGTTCAACAGTTCCGATCCGCCAAACTTTTTCTACACGCGCCGCATCGGTCGCCCGCCGCAGCGGCGTCTCTCTGGTGACTTCGTTGATGTTCCCACGCAGACGCCGATCCTCGCCGCACTGAAGCTGAGCGGCACCACGTCTGGCGGATGGGCCGTTGGCTCGATGAACAGCACCACCGCGCGCGGCATCGGGCGTCGCGTCGCGCCCGGCGGCGCCATCGTGCGCGAAGAAGTCGAACCCCTCACCAACTCGCACGTCTCGCGCGTGCGCAAGCTTTTGCGCGGCGGCTTCAGCTCCGTCGGTGCGTTCGGCTCGTGGGTCGAGCGTGACCTCTCCGACACGCTCATGCGCAGCGTCCTCCCGCAACGCGCGCTCGTGGGCGGCATGGATTTCGAGCATGCATGGGATGATCGTACGTGGACCGTCTCTGGCATCGCGGCGCGCAGTCGCGTCAGTGGTGACGCCGCAGCCATCTCGAGGTTGCAGTTGGCCAACTACCGCTCCTTCCAGCGCCCCGATGCGGCGCATCTCGCATACGACCCGACACGTGAGAGCCTGGATGGTGGCTACTACGCGCTCACCGCGGCCAAGACTGCGGGACGACTCACCGGCTCCATCACAGCGGAACAACTCGATCCCGGCTTTGAGTCCAACGACCTCGGATTTCAAACGAACTCCGACCGTCGCGCCATCAGCACCGGGACGTTCTATCGCCAGCCGAATCAGACGCGGTTCTTCCAGAACTGGTCCACCGGCTTCTTCGCCAGCGTCGCCGCCACGACCGCGGGGGACAATCTCGAGCGACGTATCGCGACCTTCAACGAGGTGCAGTTCCGGAACTTCTGGACGATCAATGTGGAGGCCAACCTCGAGACGGGCCGCTTCAACGACCGCTTGTTGCGTGGGGGACCAATCGCCGCACGCCCACGCTCATCGCGTACGGAGCTCTCGCTCAATACCGATTCGCGGCGCACGCTGATCCTGCGCGTCGGCGCCGAGCACTTCCAAAACAGCGCCGGCAGCCGCGCCCAGGAGTACGCCATCGGATTCGACTGGCGCCCGCAGTCGGCCATTCGCGTGCGCGTCGAACCCGAGATCGCCTTCAACGAGATTGTTGATCAATACGTGACGGCCACGGACGACATCACGGCAACTGCGACCTTCGGACGCCGTTACGTCTTTGCCGATGTGCGCCAGCGTGAAGCACGCCTCAACACGCGCCTCGACTGGACCTTCTCGCCATACGTCTCCCTGCAACTGCTGCTCCAGCCGTTCGCCTCGGCCGGTGAGTTCCTGCGGTACAAGGAGTTCCTCACCCCGCGCGAGTTCGAGTTCGCCACCTACGGCGAGACGCAGGGCACCATCACCCGCGATGGCAGCACGGTCACGATTGACCCCGACGCCGCCGGCCCGGCCGCCGCCTTTGCCTTTGGCGAGCGCGATTACACCGCACGCGAGCTGCGCGGGAACGCCGTCCTGCGCTGGGAGCTGCGCCCGGGCTCCACCGTCTTTTTCGTCTGGCAGCAGACCCGCGATTCCTTCGAAACCGGAGCCAATCTCGACGCCGCGGGAGAGCTCGGCGCCCTCTTTGGCGAGCCGGCACGCAATGTCTTCCTGGTGAAGTTCGCCTGGTGGTTCGGGCAATAGCCGACAGCCATCCCCGCCGCCACGGCACTAGATTAGCCCGTGAAGTTCTGGTGCGCTCGAGGACGCGCCACACACGGACCTTGAGCTGACCGGATGACCCGACGAAAGGGCAACAAGCCGAAGACTGCCCTCCCGCCGCCTCTCGCGACTGCGATCGGCGCGCCAATCACCGTCGTCCATGCCACCGCCGAGCTGGCCCCCTTCGCCCGCACCGGCGGACTGGGCGAGGCGGTGCGCACCTTAGCACGCTTCCAGGCCCAAGCCGGAATCGACGTCGCCATCGTCATGCCCTACTACGGCGACGTCGCAAAGCTCGCACCGCCCGTGCAGCCACTGGGCCCATCCTTCCAGGTGACGCTCGGCGGGCGCTCCGACGAGGTGACCCTCCTCGAGCTCGTCCGGCCCGCTGGGCCCCCGACGCCACGCGTCATCTTTGTGCAGAGCGCCGCCTACTTCGGACGCGACGGCATCTACGGCGATGCCAACGGCGACTTCCGCGATAACGCACGACGCTACGCGTGCTTCTCGATCGCGGTCCTCGAAGCGCTGCCGCGCCTCACCGCGGGCCCCACCGTCGTGCATGCACACGACTGGCATGCCGCGCTCGTGCCGGTCTATCTGCGTGGACTGCTGAGCAGCGATGAACGCTACGCGCGTGTGGGCGCCGTGCTCTCGGTGCACAACGCCGGCTTCCAGGGACACTTCCCCACCGCGACGATGGCCGATCTCGGCCTTCCGTGGTCGCTGTACACCTCGCGTTACCTCGAGTGGTACGGGCGCGTGAACCTCCTCAAGGGCGGCATGTCCCTCGCCGATGCCGTGGTGACGGTGAGCCCCACGCACGCGGACGAGCTGCGCACCGAGGGTGGTGGCTTTGGCCTGCATTCCTCCTTCCGAGAGCTGGGCGGCCGCTTCGGCGGCATCGTGAACGGCATTGACCAAGAGGAATGGGACCCCGCCACCGACGAGCACATCGTGGCGCGCTACTCGCGCGACGACCTCACGGGCAAGGCGAACTGCAAAGCCTCGTTGCAACGCTTCTTTGGCCTCCCCAAGCGGGCGCACACTCCGCTCATCGCCATGAGCGCGCGCATGGTCTACCAGAAGGGGCTCGATCTGATTCTCGGATCGGGCTTCCTCATGCTCGACGCGCAGTTCGTCTTCCTCGGGTCGGGGGAGCCACGCTACGAGCGTACCCTCCTCGACCTCGCGCGGCGTGCACCCGAGCGCCTCGGCGTGCAGCTCAACTTCACCGACCGCTTGGAGCACCGACTGCTCGCGGGCGCCGATTTCTGCTTGATGCCGAGCATGTACGAGCCCTGCGGCCTCACGCAGATGCGCGCGCAGCGCTACGGCACCCTCCCGCTCGCACGACGCGTGGGGGGATTGGCCGACACCATCGAGGACGGCGTCACGGGCTTTCTCTTCAACGACTACACCTCCGACGACTTCCTCCACGGCGCCGCGCGCGCGATGGAAGCGTATCGCGACCCCGCTACCTTCGCTGCCATGCAGCGTGACGCGATGGCCCGCGACTTCGGATGGGAGCATGCGGAGGCGCGGTATCGCGATGTCTACCGCTTCGCCGCCGAGCGGAGAGAGGGATGAGCGCGACGACTGGCCCCGCAATGCGCCGCATCGTCATCCACGGACATTTCTCGCAGCCGCCCCGCGAGGACCCGTGGCTCGAGGAGATTCCGCGCGAGCCGCGTGCCGCGCCCTGGCACGACTTTCACGAGCGCATCGAACGCGAGTGCTATCGCGCCGTCGTCTCGGCACGCGTGCTGAATCCCGAAGGGAAGATCAGTCGCATCGTGAATCTCACGGCGCACATGTCGTACAACATTGCGCCGACGCTTCTCGCCTGGCTTGAGCATCACGCGCACGCGACTTACCTCGCCTTGCTCGCCGGCGACCGGCAAGCGCTGCATCGGAGCGGATTCGGGACGGCACTGGCGCACCCGTATCACCACGTGATCCTTCCGCTGGCCACGCGCCGCGACAAGGAGACCGAGGTGCGGTGGGGCATCGCCGATTTCCATCGGCGTTTTGGCCGACTCCCCGACGGCATGTGGCTCCCCGAGACCGCGGTGGACGACGAGACACTGGATGTCCTCGCGCAGGAGGGAATTCGCTTCACCGTCCTCGCGCCGGCACAGGTGCGGTCGGTCCCCACGAACGGGATGCCCGGCCGATACGTCACCGCGAGTGGACGCGAGATCGCCATTTTTCTTTACGATGGTCCGCGCTCGTACAACGTGTCGTTCGGTCCCCTGCTCTCCAACGCGCGCGTCTGGAAAGCGGATTTGCTCGACGGGCAGAAGGCGCAAACGGAACCGCAGGCCATCACCATCGCCACGGTCGGCGAGACCTTCGGCCATCACCGCCCCTTCAGCGAGATGGCGCTCGCGTGGGTGGTGCAGGAGTTGAAGGCCACCCCCGACGTGGCAATCTGTTCGTTTGCCGAGTTGCTCGCGGCGCACCCACCGACGGAGACGGTCACCGTCGTGGGGCCGAGCTCGTGGAGCTGTCCGCACGGACTCGGCCGCTGGCGCAGTGATTGCGGCTGTCGCGAGGACGTCGTGCGCGCGCCGGACCAATCGTGGCGCGAGCCGCTGCGGCGCGCGCTCGACGCGCTTCGCGATGCCCTGCACGAAGTCTATGACCGCGAGGCCACCGCGCTGTTCGTGGACCCCTGGCGCGCGCGTGATGCGTACGGCGCCGTCCTCGCGGCGCCCGCCCAGGCGCGGAGCGCATTCTTCGAAAGCGTGTTGCGCCCAGCACTCTCCACCGAACAAAGGGTGCGGGCGGGCGAACTGCTTGAGATGATGCGGGACGCGCTCCGCATGTTCACCTCGAGCGCATGGTTTTACGACGACATCGGCCGCAGCATGACGACGCAGGTGCTGCAGTATGCCGCGCGCGCCATTGAGTTTGCCGGCGACCCGGCACTGGAGCGCGCGTTACGGAAAGCCCTGCGTGAAGCGTTGAGCAACGATCCCGCGCTCGGCACTGGAGAGGACATCTGGGCGCAGCAGGTGTGGCCAACGGTCTCGCCGCTCGTGCGCGTGGCGGCAGGCCTCGCCGCAGCGCAGGCCTTTGTGCCGGGGTGGAAGGAGCCGGAGACGCGCGCCTTTGACGTGGACCTGCGCGACAACCGGGTGGAGCTACTTCACCGGAGTACCGGACGGCGGCATGTGTTTGATGTCTCGGTGCAGCGACGGGGTGTCGCCGACGCGCAATCGTTCGTGCATCCCCGCCCCGACCTCGACGAACCCGCCGTGGCCGGGGCCATCAAGGGGACGGTGCCCGTCTTGCTGCAGGACTTTCCCGAGCGCGAGCGTGATGCGGTGCTCCACGGCGTGCGCGGCGCCCGGCAGAGCGAGCTCGCACACCGCCTCTTCGGCGATGCACGACTCGCGATGATGGCCCTCGCCCCGCCGGGCCTCATTGACTCGGCGGTCGCGGAGTTGGAAGCCGAGATGCGTGGACTCAGCACGCAGCACGCCGACGCCAACATTGCGCGCGCGACGGACCTCGTGGACTTGCTCGAACTGAGCGGGCACCACCTGCCGTACGACGTCCAATCGCTCTTCGCGCGCAGCATCCGCGGCCTCCCGCCGGAGGCGCGCGGCCACTTCTGGGAGCTCGCCCGCCGCCTGGGCTTCGCCGAGGAGTTCCTCACGGAGTGGGCGGCGTGGACATGACCTTGAATGCTCGGGAGTGGCGATGCCATTCGTAATCTTCGTCGCGCCGTTTTTTTCCGATCCCGCGAGCCGCACGATGGCCGCGATTGCCGCGCTCCCCGGGGTTCGGCTTGGCGTGATTGGTCGTCAGCCGCAGGAGGAGGCCCCGCACTACCTGCGCGGCTGCCTCACCGCGCACTGGCGCGTGGATGACGTGCTCGATCCCGCGCAACTGGTGCGGGCTGCGCAGGCAATGTCCGCCATTGTTGGCGAGCCGATTCACCGGATTTGGGGCTCGCTCGAAGAAGCGCAGGTGCCGATTGCCGAGGCCCGCGAGCGACTCGGTGTGCCGGGCATGAGCGCCGAGACCACGCGCGCCTTCCGCGATAAGTCGAAGATGAAGGACATCCTGCGCGCGGCCGGAATCCCCTGCGCGCGGCATGCGCTGGTGCGGTCGCTCGACGAAGGCCGTGCGGCAGCGAAGCGTATCGGCTTTCCGCTCGTGGTGAAGCCACCCGCCGGCGCCGGCTCCGTGGGGACGTTCCGCGTCGAGAACGAGGAGCAGCTGCTCGTCGCGCTCACGGCGTCTTCGCCCGCCGCGCAGCATCCCGTGCTGCTTGAGGAGTTCATTGTCGGCACCGAGCACTCACTCGAGACCATCTCGATTGACGGCAAGGCCGTCTGGCATTCGCTCACGCACTATCGCCCGACGCCGCTCGACGTCGTACGCAATCAGTGGATTCAGTGGTGCGTCCTGTTGCCACGCGAGGTGGACGACCCGGCCTTCGACGACATCAAGAAGGCGGCGGCCGATGGACTGTCCGCGCTCGGCATGGAGACGGGTCTCACGCACATGGAGTGGTTTCGGCGTCAGGACGGCAGTGTGGCCATCGGTGAGGTGGGCGCGCGCCCGCCGGGTGCACAAATCACGACGATGGCGTCGCGCGCGAATGACTTTGATTTCCTCCAAGAGTGGGCGCGCACGATCATCTTCGGCGAGTTCCGGCCACCCGTGCGGAAGTACGCGGTTGGCACCGCCTTCCTGCGAGGCCAAGGCACTGGTACCGTGCGCGCGGTGCACGGCATCGAGAAGGTCAAGCAATTGTTCGGCGAACTGGTGTGCGATGCTCGGCTCCCAAGCATCGGCATGGGACGCACGGGCAGTTATGAAGGGGAAGGCTTCGTGATCATTCGGCATCCCGAGACGGCGGTGGTGAGCGACGCCCTCGAGCAGATCGTCTCGCTCATCCACGTGGAACTTGGCTAACACTTTACCGGACCTGTCGATGAACGTCGTCTTTCTCGCCCCAGGCTATCCCTCGGAGATGCCGCACTTCGTGCGCGGCCTCGCCGAACATGGCGCCCACGTGATTGGCGTGGGGGACCAACCGGTCTCGGCGCTCCCGGAGCTCGCGCGTCAGCAGCTCTCGGAGTACTTGCAGGTGGCGTCGATGCGCGACGAGATGGCAGTGGTTGGTGCGCTCACGAAGTTCATGCGCGGCCGCACGATTGACCGCGTCGTCGCCCTCTGGGAGCCGGTCGTCGTCCTCGGGGCGCGCATCCGCGAGGCACTCGGTGTGCCCGGGATTGATCTCGAGATGGCGCATCGCTTCCGCGACAAGGACCTGATGAAGCAGGTGATTCAGGCCGCAGGGCTGCGCACGGCACGGCATGCGCGCGCGAGTACGTCATCGGAAGTGCGCGCCGCCGTCGAGCAGGTGGGGTACCCAGCCATCATCAAGCCGATTGATGGCGCGGGCTCGATGGACACCTTCCGCGTGGACACGCCGGCGGAACTGGAGCAGGCGCTCGCGCGGCTCACGCACGTTGCCGAAGTGAACGTCGAGGAGTTCATCGTTGGCGAGGAGTACCACTACGACACCATCTGCGCCGATGGCAAGGTGCTCTACGAGAACATGGGCTTCTACCGTCCCAAGCCGCTCATTTCGCGCAGCAATGAGTGGATCTCGCCGCAGACGCTCGCCGTGCGCGACCTCTCGCAGCCGCATCTGCAGCCCGGCATCACGCTGGGCCGCGAAGTCCTCAAGGTGATGGGACTCCAGACCGGTTTCACCCATATGGAGTGGTTCCTGACGCCATCGGGCGAAGCGGTCTTCAGTGAGATCGGCGCGCGGCCGCCGGGTGCGAACACCGTGGACCTCATGAACTTCACCGCCGACATTGACGTCTTCAGTGGCTATGGCGAGGCCGAAATGAAGGGGACGTACACGGCAGACAAGCCACGCGCCTACAACGCCATCAACCTCTTCAAGCGGGCCATCGGGCAAGGTCGCATCAGCCGCATCGAGGGACTGGCGCCGCTCATGGAGCGGCACGGCGAGCACGTGGTATTGGTGGATCTCCTGCCGATCGGCGCGCCGCGTCGCGATTGGGTGCAGACGCTGCTCTCCGACGGATATGTCGTGGTGCGCCATCCGGACTGGGACACGGCCTGTGCGATTGCCGATGACTTCGGGACCGATCTCCGCCTCTTCGCAAACTGAGGTGACGGACGCGGGACTGACCCTCACACGCTTTCCCCGACGGCGTGCCCGTCCGGGGCGGCATGTGCGCATGCCAGGAGTCTGGTCGCCGGAGTTGGGGAATCGGCGCGATGTCTTCGTGTTCCTGCCGCCCTCGTACGACGAGGGGGGACGCTTTCCCGTGGTCTATCTGCACGATGGGCAGAACCTCTTCGACCCGCGACTGTCATTCGCCGGGGCCTGGGGGGCCGACGCCGCGGCCGATGCGGCGGCGCGACTCGGCTACGAGGCCATCCTCGTGGGTATCGCCAACGTCAATGAAGCGCGCGTACACGAGTACAGCCCCTTCGTGGACACCAAGGTCGGGGGCGGTGCGGGTGAGCGGTACCTCCAGTTTCTCATTCGCACCCTGAAGCCGCGCATTGACGCCGAGTATCGGACGCAGGCGGACCGCGACCACACGGTGATTGGCGGCGCGAGTCTGGGCGGACTCATTTCGCTCTACGCCTTCTTCCGGTTCCCCGAGGTCTTCGGGCGCGCCTCCGTCCAGAGCCCCGCGCTCTGGTTTGCGGGCGGTGCTATCTTCGATTATGTGACGGCCGCGGCACCGGCACCGGGCCGCATCTTTCTCGATGTCGGGGGGAAAGAAGGGGTCGGCACGCTCCGCAACGCCCGCCGCATGCGCGATCTACTGAGCGAAAAAGGCTACGCGCCGGGGGACTCGTTGCACTATCTCGAGCAGCCCACCGGCAAACATCATGAAGCGGCGTGGGGACGGCGCCTGAAACGCGCCCTCCCCTTTCTTCTCGAGGACGTACGATGAGCACACGGGTACAGGGGCACCATCACAGCTGGTTCTCGCCGGCAGCGGGGCGTCGCATGCACGTGCGCTGGTTCGGGCACGGCGGTGCGCGCCTGCTCGCCTTCCCGACGACCATGGGCGACCACAACGAGTGGCCCAATCGCTACATGCCCGATGTGCTGCGCGAGAAGATCGAGCGCGGATGGATCACGCTCTTCACGCTCGACCAAAACCACGACCAGAGCTGGTACGACAAGGGCATCCCGGTGCACGAGCGCGCCTGGTGGCACCTGCGCTACGACGCGTACCTTCGCGACGAGCTGCTCCCGTTCACTCAGCACGTGAACTCGCACCCCTTCGTCATTGCCGCCGGCGCCAGCTTCGGGGCCTACCACGCGATGAGCTTCGCGCTCCGCAATCCGCAGATGGTGAATCGCGTCATCGGGATGAGCGGGCGCTACGACATCCGCGGCATGACCGGAGGCGCGTCCGACGAACTGGTCTACAAGTGCAACCCGTTCGACTTCGTGCCGAATGAGTGGGAAGCCCACCGCATCGAGGCGATGCAGCGCATGGATATCGTCATCGCCTGCGGCAAGGGCGATCCGGCGATTGGGGACAACCAGGAATTCTCCCGCCGTCTCTGGAGCAAGGGCATCGGCAACGCGCTGCGCGAATGGAACGGCTTCGCGCACGACTGGCCGTGGTGGGAAAAGATGATCGCGCTGTACGTCGACGGACACGACTGACCCCCGAGGAGCGAAGCACAATGCCGAAGCGCACGGAACAGAAGAAGATTGGCCTCGTGGTGGGCCGCGAATGGTCGTTCCCCCCCGCGTTCATTGACGAAGTGAATGGCCGCGACGCGGGCGTCACGGCGGAGCTCGCGACGATTGGCGGCACGCATCACGACGAGCCCGTGCCCTATGACGTGCTCATTGACCGCATCTCGCACGAAGTGCCGACCTACCGGTCGTACCTCAAGCACGCCGTGCTGCAGGGCAAGACGGTCATCAACAATCCCTTCATGTGGACCGCCGACGACAAGTTCTTCGGCGCGTCGCTCATCACGAAGCTCGGCGTCGTCTCGCCGCGCACGGTATTGCTGCCCAACAAGGACTACGTCCCGGGGATCGTGCCGAGCGAGTCATTGCGCAATCTGCAGTATCCGCTCGACTGGGACGGCATCCTTGAGTACGTCGGCCTCCCCTGCATCCTCAAGGACGCGCACGGCGGCGGCTGGAAGGAGGTCTACATCTGCCACACCAAGGCGGACGTGATCGAGCATTACAACGAGAGCGGCCTGCTGACGATGATCCTGCAGGAGTTCATCGACTTCGATCACTTCGTGCGCTGCATCTGTCTCGGGCAGGACGAGGTCCTTCCGATTCGCTACGATCCGCGCAAGCGCGCCTACATCGTGGACAACGAGTACATGGGTCCCACGCTCCGGACGCGCGTCGTCAAGGATGCGCGCACAATCGTGAAGGCGCTCGGCTACGACATGAACTCCATTGAGTTCGCGGTGAAGGACGGCGTGCCATACGCGATTGACTTCATGAATCCCGCGCCCGACTTCGACATCAACTCGCTCACGCCCGAGTACTTCCAGTGGGTCGTGAGCCACATGGCGGACCTCACGATCGAACTCGCCAAGAGCCCGCGCAAGCAGGCGGAAGCCCTCGGCTGGGCCGCGATGTTCAAGGCGAGTCGTAAGTGAGTGCATCGCGCGCGAGCGCCCCGAACCCGAGCGCGTCCCTCGCCGCGCAGGCCGCATCGGAGTGGCACGAGCATCTCGTGGCCGACGCCGGACTCGCGGAGGCCTCGTGGACCCAGCTGTCCGGCGACCTCGCGCGCCAAGAGATCGTGTTCGGTGGGCGTCCGCTCTGCACGGTATTGCGTCCGCGGCTCTTTACCCCCGACGAGTGGGCGCGATATCGCACACAGGCGTCGGCATTGCTGCGCGCCTTCCGCGCCGCGAAGGCCCGCGCCGTAGCCGATCCCGCCGCGCGCGCGCAGTTCCTGCTCGAAGACTGGGAGGAGTCACTCTTCGTCTCCGCCGCGCAACACGACGACGCGCCCTTCGAGCCGTTGGGACGACTCGACACCTTTGCCTCGGCGGACGGCCAGGGGTTCTCCGTCACCGAGTACAACGGAGAGACGCCGGCCGGTCCCTTCTACAACGACGCCATCGCCGCGGCGTTCGAACAACTTCCCATCACGCGTGTGATGGCGCGCTCGTGGTGGCTGCGTCCGCTCCCTGCGGGGCCGGGGACCATGCGTCCGCTCCTCGACGCCTGGGAACGCTTTCGTGGTGTGCACTCCCTACCCCGCGTGGCCATTCTCGACTGGCCAGAGGTCCCGACGCAATCGGAATTCCGGTTGGCGCAGGCGCAGTTCCGCGCGCGTGGCATCTCGTGCGAAATTGGCGATCCGCGCGAATGTGAGTTCACCGGGGGCGTCCTGCGCCTGCACGGCCAGCCCATTGACGTTGTCTATAAGCGCGTGCTCTTCGAGGAGCTCGTCTCACGCGCCGGACTCGACACGCCGGTCCTGCAGGCCATGCGCGCCGGCGCCGTCCTGATGGTCAATGGGCCTCGCGGCAAGCTGCTGCACAAGAAGGCATCGCTGGCGGTGCTCAGCGATGAGCGCAACGCCGAGTGGTTCGATGCGCCGATGCACGAGGCCATTCGCGCCCACATCCCGTGGACGCGCGTCGTGGAGGCGCGCACGACGCGTGGCCCCGATGGTCCTGACATTGACCTCTTGCCGTGGTGCGCCGAGCACCGGGAGCGACTCGTGCTCAAGCCCAGCGATGGCTACGGTGGTCATGGGATTGTGCTCGGATGGACGGTGGACGCCGCCACGTGGAACGCCGCACTCGCCGGCGCAGTCGAGACGCCCACCATCGTGCAGCAGCGCGTGTCCATTCCCAAGGATGAGTATCCGTCAATCGAGAACGGCACGCTCTCGCTGATCGCGCGCCAAGTGGATACGGCTCCGTACGTGTTGGAAGGTCGCTGGATCGAGGGGGCGCTCTCGCGCCTCTCGACGGCCGAGTTGCTCAACGTGACCGCAGGCGGCGGAAGCCAGACGCCGACCTTCCTTGTTGATCGCCGTCCCTGAGACCCACCCTCACTCGCGTACAGTCATGCTCAAGCGTCCGTCGCTGACAATCGGTGTCGAAGAAGAATATCAGATCATCGACCCGAGGACCCGGGAACTCAAGGCGTACATCTCGGAGATCCTGGAGTCCGATCACATGGTCCTCCGACAGGTGAAGCCGGAACTCCACCAATCAATTGTCGAGGTCGGCACGACCGTCTGCCAGACCCCCGCTGAGGTGCGCGCGCAACTCGTCATGCTGCGTGGCGGTCTCATGGAACTCGCGGCCAAGAAGGAACTCAAAATTGCTGCGGCGGGGACGCATCCGTTCTCGCACTGGAAGGATCAGCCGATCACGGCGCTCGATCGCTACGTGGGCACGAAGGAAGCGATGGCGCAGCTCGCCGAACAGCTGTTGATCTTCGGCACGCATGTGCACATCGGCATCGAGGACCGCGAGCTGATGATCGACGTGTGCAACGTCGCGCGGTACTTCCTCCCGCACATCCTTTGCCTCTCGACGTCATCGCCGTTTTGGATTGGACGTCGCACCGGACTCAAGTCGTATCGGTCGGTCATCTTCCGCGCGTTTCCGCGCAGCGGTGTCCCCCGCCCGCTCGCGAGCTGGGCCGACTTTCAGAACTATTCCGACACGCTCGTCGAGACCGGCTGCATTCCCGACGGCTCAAAGATCTGGTGGGACGTGCGCCCGCATCACCTGTACCCGACGCTTGAGTTCCGCATCTGCGACGTCTGCACCCGGGTGGACGAAGCGGTGTGCATTGCCGCGATCCTGCAGGCGCTCGTGTACAAGCTGTGGAAGATGCGCCGCGACAATGTCACGTTCCGCGTTTATCCGTCGGACCTGATTGACGAGAACAAGTGGCGCGCCGTCCGCTACGGCCTCGACGGCAAGCTGATTGACTTCGGCAAGCGGACCGAGCAGCCGGCGCGCGAGCTCATCCGCGAATTCATCGAGTGGTTCCTCGGTGACGTGCTCGACGAACTCGGCACCCGCAAGGAAGTCGAGTACGCCTTCCGCATCCTTGAGGAGGGCACGAGCGCGGACCGGCAGTTGAAGGTCTTCGACCAGACGGGCGGCGACTTCAAGGCGGTCGTCGATCATCTCATTCGGGAGACGGAGGAGGGGGTGCTGTAGGTTCGGACCGCACATCAGCGAATCCCCGACCTACGGAATCCGTTTCCAAGCCCGATACTTTACGTAGTGCTGCCACGCCCCTCCGGGTGTGGACGACCTCAGACCAATCACAACGCATGGCCCGCTACCGCCCGCTTATCGCCGTCACCACGCAGACCCTGCAGTCCATTGACGGGATTCCCGCCGGATTGCCGCAGTCGGTGGTGATGAACCAACGCTACTATCACGCCGTCACGCTCGTGGGCGCAGTGCCCGTGCTCGTGCCACTGCTCGACGACGACGAAGACACGCTGCGGGAGATTTTTGAGCGCGTGGACGGCATTCTCGTGCCGGGGGGCGTGGACATGGATCCCGCCACGTACGGCGAGGAACCGCATCCCCTGCTCGGGAATCTTGACCCGGCGCGCGACCGCACCGAACTGATGCTTTGCCGCTGGGCAATCGAGGAAAAGAAGCCGTTCCTCGGACTCTGCCGCGGAGCGCAGGTGCTCAACGTGGCACAGGGCGGCACGCTCTGGCAGGACCTGGCGCAGCAGTGCTCGACCGCGATGAAGCACGATTACTTCCCGACCTTTGGCTTCGAGCGCGACCACATTGCGCATGAGGTCACGATTGCAAAGGGGTCGCGGCTGCGACACGCAATCGAGGTAGATCGCATTGGCGTGAATTCCATGCACCACCAGGGATTCAAGACCATCGGCCGAGGGCTTCTCGCCACCGCAGTGGCCCCGGACGGTCTGGTCGAGGCGGTCGAGCTGGACGATGCCGATGCCTTCATTGTCGGCGTGCAGTGGCACCCGGAGGTGTTCGAACTGACGGACCCACACACGCGGCACCTGTTCAAGGAGTTCGTGGACGCGGCGTCGAGCTGGCGGCGCGCAAGGGCATAAACGACGGAGCTGTGCCGTGGCAATCGCAATCACACAGGACACCTTTTCCGATGAGGATCACGCCCGGTTCGCCGGGCGCCTTATCGATCAGGTGGCACACCTGAGCCGGATATGCGACGAGCCGGGTTTCGGCGCGGGACCGACAACCCTCGGGGCCGAGCTCGAGGTCCCGATTGTCGGCCCGAATCAGCGGCCCTGCCCCTGCAACTTCGATGTGCTGAATGCGCTCGGTGACCCGCGCGCCACGGTTGAGATTGCGCGGTTCAACGTCGAGTTCAACCTTACGCCGGTTCCCGCCGCCGGTCAGCCCTTCACGGCGATCGGCAACGAAATGCGAGAGTTACTGGCCGCCGGTGATGCGGCGGCCACGATGCATGGCTCGCGCCTCCTGCCGGTGGGCATCCTCCCATCTGTCCTTCCCGAAGACCTCACGCGGAGTGCGATGACGGACGTCCCGCGCTACCGTGCGCTGGAACGACAAGTCGGGCGGCTGCGCGGCGGTCCCGCGCGCATCGCGATTCATGGCGAGGAACCGCTCGCGCTCGAGTACGACGGCGTCATGCTCGAAGGAGCGAACACCTCGTACCAACTGCACCTGCGCACAAGCGCGGAACAATTCGCCGACACCTACAACGCGGCGCAACTCGCCACGCCAATTGCCGTTGCGCTCGCCGGAAACTCGCCGGTCTTTCTCGACCACCTGCTGTGGGACGAGACGCGCATCGCGGTGTTTAAACAGAGCGTCGAAGCGCGCACGGCGGACGATCTCGTATGGCGTCGCCCAGCGCGCGTCGCCTTTGGGCACGGATGGGTCAGGCGCGGGGCGCCCGAGCTCTTTGCCGAAGGGGTGCGAATGCACGAGCCCCTCTTTCCCGTCTGCGACGACGATCTCCCCGATGCGCCCGACGCACTTGCCCCGCGGCTCCCGGAGCTGCGGCTGCATCAGGGCACTATCTGGCGTTGGAATCGCGCCATCTATGATCCCTCGGATGGCGGCCATCTTCGCATCGAGTTTCGCTCTCTCCCCAGCGGTCCATCAATCATTGACATGATGGCGAACGCCGCGTTGCTCATCGGCCTCACAGTGGGCATCCGCGACTCCATCGACGGGTTCATCTTCGGATGTCCCTTTCTCATGGCCGAGATGAGCTTTTATCGGGCCGCCAGGGACGGGATGGATGCGGTCATGCTCTGGCCCGACGGCGTCGGAACCTCGCCCAAGGCGCGACCGGTGCGCGCGCTTGCGCAGTCGTTGCTTCCCCTCGCTGACCGCGGCCTGGCCACGCTCGGCGTGGACATTGCCGAGCGCGCTCGACTCCTCGGCGTGATTTCGAATCGCATTGACAGCGGGCAGTCGGGCGCGCGCTGGCAACGGAGTGCCCTGCGCAGGTTGCGGGCAAAGATGCCGCGACGCGATGCGCTGGATCGCCTCGTGGAGGCGTACGCGGCGCGGTACGACACTGAGCAGCCCGTGCACGCGTGGCCTGCGGTGGAATAGGCGACGACGCTGATTCATTACACCATCGCAGTGCGTGCACCATAGGGTCTAACCCTCTCCGTCTCAGGGGAGGGTTAGTCCGCATGAGCGATACCCTGCGCGGCGGGAGGAGACCATGCTTCACATTGTCTCCTCTCCAGAGTCCAGTTGCCGATCCTTCCAGTGTTCGGGAAGTCGCGCCACCTCTCGCAACCGCGAGGGGCGCGACGTCCGCCTCCCAGCGCGGAGGATGTGTACGCCGGCCCCATCCGCGGCGAGTTGCTCGGTACCGAACGCCTGGCCGAGCGCGCACGCGAACTGGCACGCGCGCAGCTGACGATTTTCGAGCGCCGCCGTCGCCGTCCGCGCGAGCGACCGCCGCGACTCCTTCTGCGCCTCGCGCAGACGCGCCAAATTCTTGAGGATGCGCGCGAACGCCTCTCCGTTGCTGCGCAGCGCGGCACGGAAATTGGACCCGCCGGCGATTG
>JANLTT010000061.1:0-13629 GCA_031363115.1 Gemmatimonas sp. | reverse complement strand
CTTCGGCCTGTTGAACAATGAAAGCAACAGACGGCATGGCAACATGGACTTTCATTTTTCATTTTTTCTATTGCTGAAGGAATACCAAAGCGGCGGCCTGTGCCGCACGCACTCCAAAGTCGCTGCGCGTCAAACGGGTTTTACTGCGCCGTGATGGGGCCATAAAACTTCCACTGCGTTTTTAAAGCGCGCGTGAGTTGCTGTTTGGTCAGAATCGCCCGCACCATTTCGATGGGAATGCGGTTCTCTTTCAAGATCGTGTCGTGAAAGGCGCGGTCGGTCATTTTGCCCGCGTCCACCAGTTCTTTGTGCAACGAATAAATCTGCAAGCCGCCCAGCAAATACGCCGCTTGATACAACGGGCCATAACTGCCCGCAAACGAGCGCCGCACCTCCGCCGTGGCGTTGTCTACTTCGTGACCGACGCGATTGACCAGCAGATCAATGCATTCCTGCGGCGTCATCTGTTCCATGTGAAAGCTGAGCGAAAAGACGATGCGCGCGCAACGATGGGCGCGCCAGAAGAGCATCCCCAGCTTGTCTTCGGGCGTTTTGGCGAAGCCGCGCTCCCACAACAACAGTTCCCAATACAAGGCCCAGCCTTCGCCCCAGAACGGCGTGCCGAACATCCCACGATGCGGATTGTACCGCTGCGTCATGAAGCCCTGTAGATGATGCCCGGGAATCAACTCGTGATGCACCGTCGCCAGCGAGAAGTGCGGATTGTTGCCGCGCATCGCCATCAGCTTGTCGTCGTGCTGCATCGAGTCGGTCGGGTACGCGACCTGAATGATCTCACCGCCGAGGAAGAACGGTGACACCAACTGCTGCCGCGGCGGCATCATCTCCATGCGCCAGACTTCGTCGGCGAGCGGCGGCACGGTGACGAGATCGCGATCGGTGACGAACTTCACCGAGTAGCGCGCCAGGTCGCGCACCATCGCCGGCTGCTGGCCCGGCGGCACGAAGGCCTGCTTGACCTTCTCGAGCGCGGCGCGCCAATCGTCGCCAAATCCCATCTCGCGCGCGGCTTTCTTCTGCTCCGCCTCGATCCACGCGAATTCCCGCTCGGCAATGGCCAGCAACTCCTGCGGCGTGTAGCTAATAAACTCAAAGCCAAGGTCGGCGGTGACGCCAGAGGCACCGATTGGATCACCGATGATTGGCTCCTCCTCGCCTGCCTTCTGCCCGACAATGACCTCGCGAATGGCCTTCGTGTAGTTCGCCAAGCCGTCGTTCACGCGGCGATACGGATCCTCCGTCCACCACGAGAAGGCGGGATCGTATCCGGACGAGAAGCGGTACCAGTTGCGCATCTGGGTCTGCAAGTCGCCAAGGAACTCGAGCGTGCGCAGGCCAACGATGCGCTCGGCGCGCGGCATTTGCGCCGTCTGCGGCGCGCGCGCGCGCACGGCTTTCGTGAGAGAGTCAATCTGCTTCGCCAAGTCAGCGAGCGCACGGGCCGTCGTCTGCCCATCGGGGGTCTCGAAGCGCCGGCGTGCCTCCTCAAAGCCGGCAATCACCGGCGCGAAGGGCACGTAGGGGCGCATCTCCGTCGCGAGGCGCTCGTCGCGCTGCAGTTGGTCCAACTCCTGCCGCAACCGACTGTCGAGAAGGACGTAGTCAATGCGCCCCTCCTGCGAGAGCCCCTCGAAATCCATGCGCGCAAGCCGCGCCCGCCAAATGGCGTAGAAGTCCTTGAGCCGCGCGCCGCGGGCGGGCGAGTACGGTACGCTCCAGCGTCGCAGCAAGGCACCGCGGTCCGCCGAATAGAGCGAGAGGGAATCGCGGAGCTCGCTCTGCGCCGCTGCGCTCGGTGGAATGAGCCGCTGCGCGTTCGCGGGCGATGCGTGGAACAGCGCCACGCCGGACAGGAGAACGAGAGAGCAACGACGCCACGCGCGGACCATCCGAACACCTCGACGAAAAAAGGGGGGCGCACCTTCGCGACTGCGAAGATGCGCCCCCCCGGTCCTTCGCCGCAACTACGCGGGAATCACATCCACTAGAAGGTGAAGTCCAGCAGCGTGAACATGGGCGCGAGGAGCACCTCAGGCGCCGACATCGAGGACTCGAACCACTCGAAGATGCGCTGGAGCGTCTCTTCGTCTTCCGGGGTCAGCGGCGCGCCATCCGGATCGGTCACTGTGACGCCATTCAAGCCGAAGGTGAGACGCGCGAAGAGCTTGTCGCCGACCTTCACGTTCAGCGTCGCGGTCCCGAGGCTCTCGGAATCCTGGAACCCGCTGAAATTGCCGGTCATCTCGACCTTGCGGACACCGCGACGAATCACGGCGCTGAAGCTCATGCTCGTCTCGCCAATCGCCATCGCCACGCGGGTCGTCAGGCCACGCGATGGCATGTCGGTGCGCCAGGTGGTCGTCACGTTCTGCGTGGTCGCCGAGACGCCGAAGACCAAGGTGAAGTTCGTAAGATTCGCGCCCGTACCGGCGAAGCCCGCCATCGACACGGTCGGGAAGTTCGCGGTGCCACCGACCGTCACCGTGTACTCCACCACCTTGGTGCTGCCGTTGAAGACGGTGGCCGTCGCGGTGTTGGCCGAGCGGGTCAACTGCACGTACCCGACTTCAACCAGCGGCTCGGCAAACGAGAAGGTCTCGTAGTCGTACGCGTACAGCACAAAACGCACGCCGTTCGCCGGCGCACCGGTGCGCGCCGAGACCTCGTAGACGTCCGTGGTCGCATTCCACACAAAGGTCTTGCCGAGCGCAGAAAGCGGAATCGCGTTTGGCGCAATCGTCTCGTCGTCGAGCATCGAGATGATGCGATCGCGCTCCTGCATGACCGGACGCTGCGCACCGTCGCGGAGCATCTGCATCGGCAGGTTGATGGCAAAGCCGCCGATTGAGGCGAGCGCATTGTCAATTTCGTAGCCCATCTCCGAGAAGGAGTTGGTGGCCGGGGTGTCGAACGCCGCCTGCTGCGCCGCGATATCGCCCTGCATCTCCACGGGCTCGAGCGTGGTCGGGAGCGAGGTGGTCTCGGCGCAGGCACCGAGGGCGATGGCTGTAGCCATCAGCGCGGTAAACGAACGGAGTCGGGGAAAATTCAACATAGATCCACCTGGTCTAAGGGGTGCGAAGGCGTGCCATCGGCAATCGGCGCCGAGTGCGTGATGCATACGTACAAGATGCGACAACGGCGCGGGAAAGTGGTGTGACCTTTGTCACGCGTTATTACAGTGTGACATCTCGCGACCGGTTGTTACAGCTCGTGACGGCTTCTGACAGACAGACTCCGCCGCACCCGCGCCCGTCACGCCGGCGGAGAAACGTCCAGGACGGTGTACAGCGGTGCGAGGAAGAGGTTGAGCCTCGCGTACGAGCTCGCAAACCACGCATACGTGGCGGAAATGGCGGTCGTCTCCGCGGCTCCCAGAGGTGCCCCGAGCGGACTCGTGATCGTGGTGGTGCCCAAGGTTCCGCCGGAGAGCAGCACCCGGCCGTAGAGTTTACCTCCGACTTTGACGGGAAGCGCCCCCGCCCCTGTGGAGCCTAGTGTCCCGCCAATTTCCATTTTCCGGATGCCGGCCCGCATGACCGCGGCGACGGTCGAGCTGGAGGGACCCTTGGCGTATTGGACCGTGGTCGCCAGCCCGCGCGAGGCCGTCGAACTGCGCCACAGCTGCGTCAGCGTGCCAGGGGTGGTGGACGCACCCTGGTCCAGCGAAAAGCTCGTCAACGAGGTCCCCGTGCCCACGGTCCCTTCCACGGCGTAGGTCGCTGCGACCGCCGTGCCCCCCGTGGTGAGATCATAGCGCATGACCTCGGTCCCGTTGCTCTGCACAATCGTCACCGTGGCGGTGTTCCCAGCCCGGGTGATGTCCACATAGCCCTGCTCAACCAGCGGCACCGCTGGGAGCGCCGCCACGCCGGTGACGCTGTACAGAATGAAGCGCGCCCCGGACGCCGGCGCTCCCGTCCGCGCCGACTCGACGTACGCCAAGGTGGCGACATCCCATACGAAGGTCTTGTTCCATGCGAGCAGCGGCAGGAGGCTCGCCGTCGATCCCGTGGTGCGAAGCGTGGTGCGGAGCGTGGCACCGTACGATCCCAATGCGACTTCAATACGTGGCCCCATCGCGCCGAAGCTCCGCACAGCGGTCAGGTTAAAGCCCGCCTGCGTTGTTGCGACATCGACCTGCGTTCCGATGGTGTCGAGCGTCGTGGAGAGCTCAACGACCTCGCACCCCGAAGTCGTTAGGGCGAGGCAGAGCGCGCCGATTGCGGCACGCGGACGAAATCTGGTGGCCATGCGCATACGGGTACGATGGCGGAGCGGACCCCGTTCCGCCAGCGAGCGCCGCGTCCTACTTGGTGACGTTCGTGCCCGGGTCGCGCTCAACTTGGATCGTAAAGTCCGTCGCCAGCACAGCCACACTCGCCACCGCCGCCCAGAATGGCAGCAGTACCGAGGCGGCGAGCCCGGCGTTCAGCGGTACATCGAGGAGGACCCGTCCCTGCGGATTCCGCAGCACGACGCGACGAACATTCCCCTCCTTGATGAGCGACTTCAGCTGCTCAACCAGCTTCGCACCACTGACCTTGATCTCTTCCATGGACCGCTCCCGGTGGGGGTTCTGTCCTTCCCTACGGACACTAGCGTGTCGGAGTGTCACAGGGCCAGTTTCCCTATGGAAAGATCGCTGAATCGGCCGTGGAACAAGTGCCACACTGCGGGTACGATGGACCAACGCGCGGCAGCGTGATCGCGCCCCCAAGAGGAGTATCCCATGCGGCACCTCGTCGGACTCAGCATTGCCCTCGCCCTCGCGAGTGGCACCCTCGGCACTGCCCGCCAGCTCGGCGCGCAGGAGCCGACGGAGATCAAGGCCGCGGCGGAGGCGTGGACCCCGGAGGAGCTCGAGAATCTCCTTGCACCCATCGCACTGTATCCCGACCCGATTCTTGCACAGGTCCTCGTTGCGGCGACCTATCCAGAAGAAATCGCCGCTGCGGCCGCCTATGTGCGACGCAACGGGACGGACGGGCTCGACGACCAGCCGTGGAACATCAGCGTCCGCGCAGTCGCGCATTACGCCCCGGTGCTCAACCTGATGGCCGAAGGCGAAGAGTGGACCATCGCCCTGGGCCAGGCCTACGTGGAGCAGCCCAAGGACGTGATGGCCGCGGTCCAGCAGCTGCGCCAGATGGCGCAGGCGCAGGGCAACCTCGTGAGCACGGAGCAGCAGAAGGTCGTCGAGGAGCGCGAGGTGATTCGCATTGAACCCGCGCAGCCGCGCGTCGTGTACGTGCCGACCTACGATCCGGCGGTGGTCTACTTCCGCCCGGTCTATGTGTCGCGCGCGCATCCGGCGTACTGGTCGTGGGGCGTTGGCTACCCGATCGGCTCGTGGCTCAGCTACGACTTCGATTGGTGGGGCCCGGGCGTCTATTACCACGGCTGGTATGCGAGCGGCCCGAGCTGGGTCGTGGTCTCGCGCCCGTGGGTGGTGATCTCGCCCATTTATGTCTCGACGCGCCATTCGCGTGTGATCGTGAACCGTCACGTCCTGCGCCGCTCGTTCGACCCGCGTCCGCTGCGCCGCTACACCGTGGTGCACCGCACGACGACCTTCGACCGTCATGGTCGCCCGGGGCGGGGCGTGGCCAGAAACGATCGTGTGGAGGATCGTGGGAACGGCCGCGGGAATGACCGTGCGAACCCAGGTCGTGGCGATGAACGTCGCGACATGAACCGCAGCAAGGGGAACGAGGGTGGCAACGAGCGTGGTGGCCTGAACCGCAGCGACGCGACTGGGCGCCGTATCGCTCCCGTGCCGGTCGGTGGCCGTGGCGTGGCGTCGAGCAATCGGGTACGTCCGATCTCAACGGGCGCGGACAAGGCAAGTGAGCCGCGCAGCGGCGGCACGTGGAATGGGCGTGGTGCGCGGACGGGTGCGCAGACGGGCGCGCAGTCTGGCGCGTTGAACGGGACACGCTCGCGTGCCACGTCGCCGACCCGCGGATCGCTCTCTGGCCCGATGACCGGGTCAGGGCGCGGCACGCCCCGCGCGTCAGAACGCACCTCCGAGCGCTCACCGGAGCACACATCCGGCGGCAGCATCCCCGATGCCGTGCGACGGACGCGAGAGGCACGCCCGGGATCCTCCACGCTCTCGCGGCCGCGTTCGGAGCCGAGTGCGCCCCGCGCCGAGCGAAGTGCACCACGGGCGGAACGCAGTGCCCCGCGCGCGGAACGTTCGGCGCCGAGGGCGTCGTCCAGCCCGAGTGCTGGGCGTAGCGGCGGAAGCCCGAGCCGCAGTGGTGGGTCGAGCCGGAGCGGTGGCTCGAGCCGCGGCAGTTCGAGCGGTCGCGGACGGGGCGGCAACTAGCCCGACCGAGCAGAGTTGAAAAAACCAACGCGCCGCCACGGAAAGCCCGTGGCGGCGCGTTGGTTTTGGGCGCGCCTGGTGCGGCGTCCGCGGCAGCGTGCGCGTTCGTCGAGCGCTAGGTCGGGCAGCGCCATTTGTAGAAACGCCCGTTGCCCACGGCGTACGCATAGTTGTTGCGAACGAGGAATCGCGACGTGATGAGATCATCGCGGCTATAGGCGATCTGCACGTGGCTCCCGAGGATCTTGCCGGTCTGTGGGTCGAGCACCCACATGGACATGTCCGACGCGAGCACCACACGCCCGCAGCGCGTGGCGTACCACGCGCTGCCATCCGTTTCCGTCGTCCACAGGGTTCTGCCCGTCGCCCGGTCAAGGGCCACGATGCGCTTGTCATTGGACGCGGCATAGAGCGTGTCGCCGAAGGCCTCGGGGGAGGCGTACGGCCCTACCCACTCGGGATCGCCCGCGCTCCGCCAGCGGAACTCCCCCGTCGCGCGATCGACCGCGACGAAGTTGTTGCCTCCGGCATCGCCAACGACCACGAGGTCTCCGGCGACCGTCGGCTCACCCATGCAGAAGTTGTAGTTGGTTTCGTACGCCATGACATGGCGCCAACGGATTGCACCCGTGGCGGCGTCCAGCGCGACGATATGCCCGCGAATCTGAAAGGCATTGGACGCCAGCGGCTCGCCGGCACAGACGTAGAGGAGTTCTCCGTCCCCGGCAATCGATCGCACCCGTCCATCGTACGCCCAATCGGCCCCGACCGAGGTGCGCCACCGGATTGCTCCGGTGGCGCCCTCGAGGGCGAAGACACTCGTGTCCGTCCCGATATAAAACATCCCATCCGCCGCATGCCCGATGTGTCGAAACGCGTTCGACTGCAGGTCGGTTTGCCAGAGCGGCGCTCCGGTGGCGGCATCCCAGCCACGGGCGAACTTTGCGGCCGTGAAGACGCGCCCGTCGCCGTACGTCGCCTCACCAAGCAGTTCCTCGTTGCCACCGTCCACGCGCCACGCGACGCCCCCCGTCGCCATGTCGAGCGCGAGCAGGAGGTTGTCCTCAGTAGCGGCATAGATCCGATTGCCTCCCGTGGTTAGCCGATGGAAGCGGAAGAGCCCTCCCGGTTCCGTGCGGAATACCAACTGCACGCCGCCGGACTGCGCCGCGTCATCGGCGCCGAGTGGCGCCCGCGAGAAGAGATCGCAGGCGGCCAGCGGAAGGAGGCAGAGCAGCAGGAAGCTCGGCAAGTGGCGCTGCCCGAGGCGCGAAACAAACGTCACGGTGTCCTCCCCTCAATACGGCCGATGGACTCGAGCATGGCACTAAACACACCAGGACTCTTCATCTGACCCACATGACTGTCGCCAACCAGTCGGCTCACCGAGACGCGCTGCGGAGTGAAGGCACCCGGCACATTCGGATACCGTTGCGACGAGAGATGAATCAGGCCATCGGTCTCGTCCGCCCGACGCGTGGTCAGGTCGTCCCACGTCCGATCAATACCGTCCATGATGTCGATGATCCTCCCGGTAGCGTCGTAGACCAAGTAGAGCCACAACATCGTGTTGAACTGCTGGCTGAAATCCCGTGTGGGGTCCGTGCAACCCGGCCACATGGTGGAGTAGCCCGAGCGATCGCACGACACGCCGCGTGAGTGTACGTAGGTCGTGAAAATTGAAGTGGCGGCGAAATAGTGCAGGAACTTGGCGACCGCGTAAGCATTCTCCACCTCCGTCACCCGGGCGTCACCGCCGGGGCGTTCCGATCGCAGCAGCCGGTCCTGGGAGGACCGAGCGTCGCCGACCATACGCGCCAATGCCCACCGGCGTCCAGCATCCACATCGATGCTGACCCGCGGAAACGCCTCATACGTGCTGTTGAGGGTCGTGAGGAACGGGGAGCCGGGTGCCAAATCCTGAAGGGCGGGTGCCCCGCCGTCGCGGCCGAACAGAAGGAGGCCACTCGTGAAGTCCGTCACGATATCCTCGACCCACCCGCAGATGATCTTGTTGAAGCAGTCGCGACGAATCACGCGCTCGAGATACTCCTCCGCCGCTTCGGGGCCATACGCCGCCAGATGCGCTCCCCCGTGCGGCGACCCGACCGTCACGATGCCGCCAACGTACTCCGGCGAAAGCTGACCGAGTCGGCGAACGACGAGGCCGCCCTGGCTGTGGGCGATGAACAGATGGCGCTGCGTGACTTTCGACGCAATCCGGCTCCGCAGATCAACCGCCTGCGCCTCGATGCGATCAGTCGACGCGAGACTGAATGCCCGCGAGCGCCGAATGGTAATGTTCTGCGCCAGTCGCTCGTCGAAGCGGAAGAAGACGCTGGCATCGCTGCAGAAGCCGTGCTGGTACACGGCGTTATATCCCCGAGTGACTTCCGGGCGAATGCGGTCGAAGGTCGCCGACCCCTGCGCACAGATCAGCCCGAGGAATTGCGCATCGTCAGTCGCCGGAGGCGACATCAGGCTGGCCCGCGCGTCCTCGGCAATGGGCGCTTGCCGCTGAGGCTGTACGGTCGGCCGCGCCTCCCGCACGCGAGCGCGCCCCTCCTCCTTCGCCTCGTTCCGATCCCATGTCCGGTAGCTGAGCTTCGTCACGACCACCGTCTCCTCCTCGCGCCCGGTCATCTGCGTGCGCTGCGTGCGGCGAATCTCCGTGAGACGCCACGCCTCCGGCGTGCTTTCCGTCGCGCGGCGCACACGCTCGAAGCGCTGCTCGATCTCCGCGTCGTCGGCGGCACCGGCCCTGCGCCCAGCCCGCGGACGCAGACGCATCACGCGAATGTCGTCATCGCCATCAGCGCGCGCGTCCGCGCGCACGTCCACGCGCACGTCCACGCGCGCACTCGGGCTCGCATCGGCACGCACCGCTGTCTGCGCACTCGCCGCGTACACCGCGCACTCCGGCGCCTCCGGCGGGCACGTCGGTGGCGTGGACGAGAAATACGCCATCGCATGATCGCCACTCGGCAATCCCGCGTTCGCCATGGCATCGTCGGACAGCTGAGTGCGCGTGCGCACGCCGCGTCTGTCAAAGGTCTGCAGCTCATTCCCCACGAGCCGCACGGACCCGATGCGCGGCGACTCGGCCTCCGACTCGAAGTACACCGTGAAGCGGATGCGCCCGTCCGTGCCGTACCCGCCCTCCAGGTAGACCTCATCCTCCGAGGCCGTGAGCATCGGGTCACCGGCCGCACGCAGCGCGGCACCATCGTGCCGCTCGGTCGTGGTAACCACCCGCGCACCAAAGTGCGTGTCGGTGCGATCGATCTCCGCATCGCGGAGCGGGCCGCGCGCCGCGAGCGGGGGGGCCGTGCGCAGCGCCGCCGTGGGCGCCTCGAGCTGGTCCGTACAGGCCACCAGAGCGGACAGCGTCAGAAGTCCAACAGGGAGCAGTCGTGGAGCGTATCTCATGGAAGCCTCCGGATGGGATGACAGGGAATCGCGCTCCCGGTGACGCGACGGCGAACGCGCGATTCTACGCTTCCGTGCGCCCTCGACTGCCACCATTTCATTCCGCGTGAGTGCTTGCCATCGCGTCCGCTCCCGCCAACTTTCGAGCAGTCGTCCAGCACCCCGTCATCCGGAGCACCCCGATGTCCCTACGTTTGCGTTCCCTCGTCGCGCTCGGCGCAATGCTCGTGCTCCCCGCTCTCGTGGAAGCACAGAGTGATGTGATGCGCTCGGCCTACCACAACTTCCGCATGGTGAGGGTGGTGGACTCGCTCGTGAACCCGTGGTCGATGGCCTTCCTCCCGAACGGCGACATGCTCGTCACCGAGCGGCCGGGGCGCCTGCGCATCGTGCGCGGCGGGAAGCTGCTCCCCACGCCGGTCGCCGGTGTCCCGACGGTGACGGTCGGCAATCAGGGCGGGCTGCTCGACGTCGTGCTGCATCCGAACTTCGCGCGCAATCAGATGGTCTACCTCTCGTACTCCAAGCCGAGTGCCGATGGCACGCGCAACACGACCGCGGTGATTCGCGCGCGCCTTGCGAACGATCGCCTCAACGATGTGCAGGAGATCTTCGAGGCCAACGCGTGGTCGCAGGGGATGGGCCACTACGGCTCGCGCCTTGCCTTCGACAAGGACAATTATCTCTTCATCACGGTCGGCGATCGTCAGGTGCCACCAGCGGGTGAGCTGGAGAAGCATCCCGCACAGGACCTGATGGTGCACAACGGCAAGGTGATCCGTTTGCATGACGATGGCCGTGTGCCGACCGACAACCCGTTCGTCGGTCGCGCCGACGCGCTCCCGCAGATCTGGAGCTACGGGCATCGCAATCCGCAGGGCTTGATCGTGCACCCGGTCACGAATCAGGTGTGGGCGACGGAGCATGGCCCGCAGGGTGGCGACGAGTTCAATCTCGTGCAGGCGGGGAAAAACTACGGCTGGCCGGTGATTGGCTTCGGCGTGAACTACCGCTCAGGCACGGCGATTCACAGCGGCACGACGCGCGCCGGAATGGAGCAGCCAGTGAAGGTCTGGGTGCCGAGCATCGCGACGTCGGGGCTGATGGCCTACACCGGAGATCGCTTCCCTGAGTGGAAGGGGAGCGTGTTTACCGGGTCACTGATCGGGGAGTCGTTCGTGCGCCTCACGCTTGATGGCGCGCGCGTCACGGCAGACGAGACGTTGATTCGCGGGCGTGGGCGCATTCGCGATGTGCGTCAGGGTACCGACGGCTTGATCTACCTGGCGATCGAAGACCGCATGGGACAGCCGACCGGGATCTGGCGCCTCGAACCCGTCGCGCGCTAGACCGCAGGAGACAACAGCCGCCGGTGAGCCTCAGCTCACCGGCGGCTTTCTGTCATCCATCGGCGCAAAGTTCGAGAGGAAGCGCAGTTCCTCGGGCGTGAGGCTCTGCATGCCCTCCGCGCTGATCTTGTCAAGAATGCGATCCACCTCCTCGCGGGTCAGCGCGTGCACGCCATCGAGGTTGAGCTGTTCCTTCCGCAGCGTCACAATGCGACGAGCCGTCCCCGGCTCCACGGCATTCATGCGCTGCTGAAAGCGACGCTGTGCGGTGTTGCGCCCAACAAACCAGAGGTACGCCCACGCGCCCACGTAGCCGCCGAGGTGAGCGAAATGCGCCGTGTTGCCGCCGCGCCCGCCGAAGCCGGAGTAGATCGCCAACGCCGTCGTGATGACCACGAGCAGGCGCGCTTCCACGGGAATCACGCCCCAGATGTAGATCTTCTCCTTCGGCCAGAACCAGGCGAAGGCGAGCATCACGCCGAACACACCGGCTGACGCGCCAATCACCGCGGCCCGCGGCGTGAAGACGAGCGAGGCCAGCGCGCCGGCAATGCCGCTGATCAGGTAGAGCGTGATGAAGCGTCGCTCGCCGAGCCGCGCCTCAACGCGCCCACCGAAGAAGAACAGGCCCAGCATGTTGAAGAGCACGTGCGTCAGTCCACCATGCAGGAACATGTACGTCACAATCGTCCACGGACGCGTGAGCACGTACACCGGCACAAAGACGAGGTACTCCAGCAAGAGCGGCGGCAGGAACGATTGCAACGCGAAGAGCGCGACGTTCGCAATCAGCAACCGTGTTACCCACGGGGTCATCGATGGCCCTCAATCACGGCGTGTCCACCAGCTGTCGCATGAGATAGGTGTAGGTCAACGCCGACTGACGCGCGGACTCGGCGAGATTCGCCGCCGCCGAGTGCCCGCCGTCGATGTTCTCGTAGTAGAAGTAGGGATAGCCCAAGGACTCAAGCTTTGCGGCCGCCTTGCGTGCGTGGCCCGGGTGAACGCGATCGTCCTTCGTGCTCGTGAAGATGAAGGGCGTCGGATAATTCCGCCCCGCCGCGAGCGCCTGATAGGGGGAATAACGCATAATCCATTCGCGCTGTTCCGGGATGTCGGGATTCCCGTACTCGCCAATCCAGCTGGCACCGGCGAGCAGCTTGTGGAAGCGCATCATGTCGAAGAGCGGCACGCCAATGACCACGGCGCGAAAGAGTTCAGGACGGCGCGTCATCGCCACGCCCATGAAGAGCCCACCCTGCGAACCGCCCTGAATGCCGAGTCGGCGCGGCGAAGTGAAGCCCTTTGCAATGAGGTCCTCGGCGACGGCAATGAAGTCCTCGTGCGCACGATCGCGATTCGGCCCGATCGCCGCCTGATGCCAGGCCGGCCCGAACTCACCACCACCACGCGTGTTGGCGACGGCGTAGGCCCCGCCCCGCTCGAGCCAGAGCTTGCCGCGCACCGCGCTATAGCTCGGGAGCTGCGAGATCTGATAGCCGCCGTAGCCGCCGAGCAGCGTTGGCGTGGAGCCATCACGCGGCGCATCCGCGCGACGCACGATGAAGTACGGAATCTTCGTGCCGTCCGCGCTCGTGGCCTCGTACTGCTCGACCACCAACCCTGCGGCATTGAATTTCGCCGGGGCCGCGCGCACCGTCTCTACCGTTCCAGCGGCGGCATCAGCAAGCATCAAGGTCTGCGGCGTCAGGAAGCCGGACACGTTGATAAAGAGCTGGTCGGAGCGGCGTGATGCCGAGCCGAGCGAGACGGTGAGATTCTCCGGGAGCGGGAGACGCGTGCGCGTCCAGCCACTCGCCCCGCGCTGATACGCATACGCCGCACCACGCACATTCTCGTAGAGCGCAACGACCAACCGATTGCGCGTCAGCGTCACCCCTTCGACCGCTTCGCGTGCCCCGGGATGCAGGATCAACTCCGCGCGCGCCTCACCAGGCTTAGTGAGCAATGCGGAGAGTTCGTAGGCGAGGATATCGCCCGCCTTGAAGCCGTTCCAGTCCTGATTGGTCGTGAAGATCACGCGGCCATCAATGAGGCCGTGCATCTCTGTCTTCGCGGGAAACGGCATCGGCACCGTTCCTGTGTTCGTGAGCAGGAAGTAATCGCTCTCCCAGAAGGTGCGGCCGCGCGCGAGCATGGTGGCGCGCACCATGCCATCAGCATCGGTCAGCGTGAACGCCGAGGATGACACATCGGTGCGCTCACCGCGAAATACCTCGCGCGCGCGATCCAGCGGCTGGCCACGAGTGACGCGCTTCACCACATAGGCGTAGCCGGAGTTCGTCATCTCCCCCGCGGACCACTCGCGCGCGACGAGGAGCGTGTTGCGATCCACCCAGGTGATGTTCTGCTTGCCTTCGGGAAAACTGAAACCGTTCTCGATCCAGCGCTTCTCCTGCACGTCGTACTCGCGCACGCTGACGGCATCCTTGCCGCCATCGGAGAGCGAGACGAGGCAGTAGCGATTGTCCGGCT
>JANLTT010000230.1:0-15977 GCA_031363115.1 Gemmatimonas sp. | reverse complement strand
GACCTATTCGAGATCGCGGCTCCCTTCGTGCCTTCCTGTGAAACGCTGTTGGGATTCTACTCCCCGTATGGAATCCAAATGTTCTTCACCTGCGTCGCCTCGCGGAGATACTCGCGCCCTTCACCCTCGGCCGTGTTCAGCCAATCGGTGAGCCCTGCGTGGCACCAGGTCCGCTTCATGTTCGACGCGGAGGCAAGTTCCACGGCCTTCACGCCCTCCTTGGAGCCCCAGTACCAGATCCCGTCCACGTCATCGTGTTCGGCGAGCGTCTTCACGAGCGCATCCTTCGCGCCGGTGACGATGTTCACGACGCCCGC
This sequence comes from Gemmatimonas sp., assembly GCA_031363115.1. Lineage (GTDB taxonomy): Bacteria > Gemmatimonadota > Gemmatimonadetes > Gemmatimonadales > Gemmatimonadaceae > Pseudogemmatithrix. The sequence continues at coordinate 15,660 of JANLTT010000230.1, read as the reverse complement.
GGGCACGTCGGAACTCTCAAGCACGGTGTAGAGATCGGTCGCGCTGAGCGGGTGCCGTTCGCTCGGGACCACGACGACGGTGTTGCCCGTGGCGATTAGCGGCGCGACGCTGGAGATGAAGCAGAGCAACGGCGCCTCGTCCGGTGCGGCGACGGCCACGACGCCAATCGGCTCGTTCATCTGGAGCGCGACACCGCGAATCGGCACGCTGTGCACCGCCCCGTCATGCTTGTCCGCCCACGCGGCGTAGGTGAAGAGTCGCGAGACACTGGCCTGGAACTCCGCCTTGGCCTGCGACGCCGACGCGCCCGTCATCCAGCGCAGCCGCGACATGAACTCGTCCGCACGGGAGTCGAGGTTCTCCCCGATGTAGTAGAGAATCTGCGCGCGCAGATGCGCGGTGGACTTGCTCCAGCCCTTCGCGCCCGCATGCGCGGCCTCGACGGCATTGCGAATGTCCTTGCGGTTCCCCTCGCCCACTTCGGCGACGCGCTTCCCCTTGGGGTCCACGATGACGCGCGAATAGCCGGAGTCCGGACGCGCCTGCTTGCCGCCGATGAAAAGCTTTGGGGTGCGGTCGATCGGGACTTCGATGGAGGATGAAGGCTGAAGGATGGAAGCGACGACCCTCGAAGGCTTCCCGGAGGCTTTCATCCTCCCACCTTCTTCCTTCATCCGCTTCAAATATTCGTACATCCCCTCCCTTCCACCCTCGCGCCCAAAGCCACTCTCGCGATACCCACCAAACCCTGCGGCCGCATCAAACAGATTCGTCGCGTTGATCCACACCACGCCCGCCTTCAGCTTCGGCGCGATGTCCAGCGCGAGATTGATGTTCTCGCTCCACACGCTCGCTGCCAGACCAAACGGCGTGTTGTTCGCCAACGCGACCGACTCTTCCGGCGTGCGGAAGGTCATCGCAACCAAGACCGGGCCGAAGATCTCGACCTGCGCAATCGTGCTCGCTGGCTCCACATTCGTGAACAGCGTTGGCGGATAGAAGCATCCCTTCTTCGGGACGCTCCAGCTCGGCTGCCACATCGTCGCGCCTTCGTCCTGGCCTTGCTTCACGAGCGCGGTGATGCGCTCGAGCTGCTCCGGCGCGACAATCGCGCCCATGTCCACGGCTTTATCGAGCGGATTGCCGACGCGGAGCTTCTCCATCCGCGTCCGCAGCTTCTCAATCAACCGATCGTGAATGCCTTCCTGCACGAGCAAGCGCGACCCCGCGCAGCAGACCTGCCCCTGGTTGAACCAGATCGCGTCCACCACGCCCTCAACAACGCCATCGAGATCGGCATCGTCGTAGACAATGAACGGCGACTTCCCGCCGAGCTCGAGCGAGAGCTTCTTTCCGCTCCCCGCCGTTGCCTTCCGAATGATGCGGCCGACATCCGTGGAGCCGGTGAAGGCGATCTTGTCCACGCCCTTGTGCTCGACGAGCGCGGCGCCGGTACGGCCATCGCCCGTGATGATGTTGATCACACCCGGCGGGAGCCCTGACTCGTGTGCGAGCTCGGCGAAGAGCAAAGCACTCAGCGGCGTGAACTCCGCCGGCTTGAGCACCACCGTGTTCCCTGCCGCCAACGCGGGCGCGATTTTCCACGCCAGCATCAGCAGCGGGAAGTTCCACGGGATGATCTGCCCCACCACGCCCACCGAGCCATAGCCCGGGAACTCGGTCGGCAGCAGTTGCGCCCACCCGGCGTGATGATAAAAGTGCCGCGCCACGAGCGGGATATCGAGATCACGCGTCTCGCGAATCGACTTCCCGTTGTCGAGTGACTCCACCACGGCGAACAAGCGTGCATGCTTCTGCACCATGCGCGCCAACGCGTACAGGTGTCGCGCCCGCGCGTGCGGCGCCAGCTTCGACCACTTCACGTACGCCTTCCGCGCCGAGGCCACGGCCGCGTCCACGTCCTTCGTGGTCCCCTGCGTCACCATGGCAAGGGTCTGCGACGTGCTCGGATCGAACACCTCGAAGGTCGTCCCGGCCTTGGCGTACGCGCCGTTGACGAAGTGTCCGAACTTGCCGCCGTGCTTGGCGAGCCAGGCACGCGCCTCGGCGTCGCTCTCGGGGGCGGGCCCGTAGTCCATCGTCTGGAAGATTTCAGCTACACTGGGCATCGGTGTTCCAGGTCAGGGCATCGGGTGGCGATGGGCCGCGGCGTAGCGACCCGTCACGAAGTGTTCGAGCTGGCGTTCGATATCGGTGAGAAGACTCGAGGCGCCGAAGCGGAAGAGATCGGGCTGCAACCAACGGTCGCCGAGTTCTTCCTTCATCAGCAACAGGTAGTCGAGCGACTGCTTCGCGGTGCGGATGCCACCGGCGGGCTTGTAGCCCACCTTGAATCCGCTTGCGCGCTCGTATTCGCGAATCTGCCGCACCATCGCCAGCGAGACAGGCAAGGTCGCGTTGGTCCCTTCCTTGCCCGTGGACGTCTTGATGAAATCAGCGCCGGCCTGCATCGCCACCCAGCTGGCGCGGGCCACATTGGTGAGCGTGGCGAGTTCGCCGGTCGCGAGAATCGCCTTCATGTGCGCGTCGCCACAGGCGACCCGGAAGGCCTTCACTTCGTCGTAGAGCGCTTCCCAGTTGCCGGTGAGCACATGCGCGCGCGTGATGACGATGTCGATCTCCTTCGCTCCCGCGCGCACCGACTGATGAATCTCCTCGACGCGCTGCTCGAAGGGCGAGAGGCCGGCGGGAAATCCGGTGGAGACCGCCGCCACGGGAATCCCGGAGCCTTCGAGTGCGGCGACCGCAGTCGGCACGAGTTGGTGGTACACGCACACCGCCCCGACCGTGATGCCGAGCTCGGCGGCACCGAGCTTCTCGACGATGTCATCGCGCAACGGGCGACGCGCCTTCGCGCAGAGTCGCTTCACGTTTCCCGGCGTGTCATCGCCGGACAGGGTCGTGAGATCCATCAGCGTGATGGCCTTGAGCAACCAGGCGGCCTGCCACTCCTTCTTCACCGTGCGACGCGTGGGAATCGTCGCCGCACGTCGCTCGGCCGCGCTCTTGTTCACGCGAATCGCACGCACGACATCGAGGTCGAGCGGCTGGCCGGCATTTCGCGGCAGCTCGGAGTGGCTCACGTGATCGGTGGGACGGTATCGCGCGCAATCGTTTGCATGAATCCTCGAGGAGTCAGTCCTATGGGTGCAACCGGTTCATAAGGCGTGGGAATGGAATGCACTCACGGATGTGCGGTGAGCCACAGATCCACGCCACCGTACGCTCGAGCCCAAGCCCGAAGCCCGAATGCACAAAGGTCCCGTACTTTCGCAGATCGAGATACCACGAGTACGCCTCCACCGGCAGTTTCTCCTCGTGGATGCGATGCAGGAGCTTGTCGTAGTCATCCTCGCGCTGCGATCCGCCGATGATTTCGCCGTAGCCCTCGGGGGCGAGGCAGTCATTGCAGAGCACCGTGCGCGGATCGGCCGGATTCTCCTTCATGTAAAACGCCTTCGCTTCCTTTGGATAGTTGCAGATGAAAATCGGCGTCTCGTAATCCTCCACGAGCAACGCTTCGTCCTCTGCGCCGAGGTCATCGCCCCACTGCACGGAAGAGCCCTTCTTCTGTAGCGTCGCCACCGCGTCGGTGTAATCAATGCGCGGGAAGGGCGCCTTCACCTTCTCCAGCTTGGTGATGTCGCGCTCCAACTCCTTGAGCTCGGCCGGACGGCGCTCCAACACGCGCTGCACGAGGAACGACACGAAGTCTTCCTGCAGTCGCATGTTCGCGTGCGTGTCGTTGAACGCCACCTCGGGCTCGATCATCCAGAACTCGGTCAGGTGACGACGTGTCTTGGACTTCTCGGCGCGGAAGGTCGGGCCGAAGGTGTAGATCTTCCCGAAGGCGGCCGCGGCGGCTTCGCCGTAGAGCTGGCCCGTCTGCGCGAGGTAGGCGTTCCCCTCGTCGAAGTACTCCGTGGCGAAGAGCCCGGCGCGCTCGCCGATTGCCGCGGTGAGAATGGGCGTGTCGACGCGCAGAAAGCCACGCTCGTAGTAGAAATCGTGAATCGCCTGCTCGATTTCATTTCGGATACGCATAATCGCCACTTGGCGCGGCGTGCGCAGCCAGAAGTGGCGGTTGTCCATCAGGAAATCGACGCCGTGCTCCTTGGGCTGAATCGGATAGTCGAGTCCGCTCACGCCAAGCACGGTGAGCGAAGCAACGCCCAACTCAACGCCACCCGCCTGACGCGCATCGGCGCGGACCTCTCCCGTGACCGAGAAGGAACTCTCAAGGGTCAGGGTGCCGAAGGCATCCCAGGTCGCCTCGGGGACTTCCTTCTTCGCAATCACGCACTGCAGCAGCCCCGTACCGTCGCGCATGACGACGAAGGCCACCTTCCCCGAGGAGCGGATGTGCGCCACCCATCCGCTGACGGTGACGGTGGACCCGACGAGGCCGGGGAGATCAGAGACGCGCGTGGGATCGACGGAGGGCACGGAGGACATCGCGATGCGGGGCTGACGCAGGAGGGGACAGCGCGCGGGCGCACCGGAATGCCGGGCGCCCGCGGAGATACCTGCAAGTTAGGCCCGGCGCGAGGGGCACGGAAGCGTAGGCCGCCCGCAGGCGCTCAGCCCATCGACAAGGCCCTGACCCCGACCCGCGTCGGCTCCGAGGGCGGAAGCATGATGCGAAAGCGACTTCCCCGCCCGACCTCGGACTGCACACGCACCTCGCCGCCCGCACTTTTCATCGCCCCCATCAGCACGGCGAGCCCGAGTCCGGTCCCCTGCGCCGACCCCTTGGTGGTGAAGTAGGGCTCGAAGATGCGTTCCTGCGTGGCGGCATCCATGCCGTGGCCCGTGTCCTCGACCTCCAAGCGGACCCAGTCTGCGGACACCATCTCCTCGGCGCCAATCGTCGCCCCGACCGGTGCGACCCGAATCGTGACCCGTCCCGAGCCCTCCGTCGCATCCCGCGCGTTCGTCACGAGATTCAACAAGACCTGTGTGAGCTGGCCCGAATCCATCCAGATCGTTTGCGGGCCATCGGCAATCTCCAGCTCCAGCGCGATCTGCTTCCCGAGAATCCGACGGAGCATCGGCGCAAGTTCGCGCACGAGTTGCGCCGAATCCAGCGCGCCCGGGGCCACGGTATTCGCCCGGCGACTGAAGGCGAGGATTTGGCCTGTCAGCGCGCTCGCGCGTGCCGCGACCGCGAGGAGTTCAAGCAGGTCTTCGCGCGCCGCCACCACCGCAGCCCCATCGCCGGCGTCGCCGAGCTCCTCTATGGCCAGTTCGGCAAAGCTGATCATCGCGGTCAAGAGATTGTTGAAGTCGTGGGCCACGCCGCCCGCGAGTGTGCCCATGGTCTCGAGCCGCTCCGTATGCCGCACACGAGCCTCGAGGGCGCGCCGCCCCGTGGAGTCCGAGATCACGCCGTGTGCACGCACCGCGCGCCCGTTTGGGGCCCGTTCGATCTCCCCCATGGCGAAGACCCAACGCTCGTTCCCGCTTGTGCCAGTCACGCGGTACTCGAGAAGGTAGTCGTGGCGGTCGGAGGCGAGCACCTCATCAAGGCAGCGCATCACGAATTCACGATCCTCCGGATGCACGTGCGAGAGGAAGTCGATGCCCGACCCGTTCACCTCCTCGCGCCGTCGCCCGAGCACCTCGGCCGCCCCCTCGCTCCACTGCAGCACATTGCGCGTGATATCCCAATCCCACGTGCCCATTCGCGCCGCACGCAGGGCGACCCCCAGCTGGGCGCGCGAATCCTGCGCCTCGCGCGCCGCCCGGTCCACGCGCTCGCCAAGCAGATAGCCCACCAGCATGAGGGCGGCGATGATGGAGATGGCCGCGCTCCGCGAGTTCGCCATCTGTGAGGCAATCGCGGCATTCCACCCCTCGACGGGCGCCGCGAGCAGTGTCCAGTTGCCGTCGGGGACGCGGACCGAGAGCGTCTCTGGCTCGACGGCCGAATTCTCGGGATCTCCTCCGAACCAGTTCCCACCGCGATCGCGCACCTCCAGCTTCAGCCCCGTTCTCAGATCTGGAAGCCCGGCATCCCGCACCACTTCTGGCACATCAAGGATGATGGCGACCAACTGCGGGAAGCCCGAGCGCGGCGTCACACGCTTGCGCACCAGCAGTCCATCGCCGCCTTGGACCAGCTTGATTGGGCCGGTGATGACCACGAAGCTGTCCGCGAGCGCGCGCTGGACATCCCTCGCGAGGACGGGACGCGGATCCGAGAGCAGGTCATAGCCAAGCGCGGCCTCATTTCCAACGATCGGCCATGTGGCAACGATGCGGCCGTTCTCCACCAGCTGAAGTGCACGCACCCCGGTGGCGGAGGCGACGAGTCCCTGCGAGAAGACCCGAAACTCGGCATCAAGGAACGCGCGCGAGCCTCGCGAGTTGACGAAGGAGCGCATTCCCTCCAGCAGGGCGACCCGGCGATCAACTGCGGCCCGGAGCGCCTCCGCGGTCGGCGCCGCCACACGCGCGACCCGCGCCCGCTCCTCGGTGAGGCGATACCGGCGCAACGTCACGTCCACTGCGATGGCCCCGAGCGTAGCGACGAGTCCGGCGAGCATCACGCCTCTGGCGGCCGCTGATCGCCAAGGCGATTGCGCGTCGGACCTGCGGACGGTCGCGGGAGCATCTGACACATACGTACGATGTGACTGGACGCACGGGGGCGCCAGCACATTGCAAACCTTTCATCACGCATTGGAGGCCCTCAGTGGCGCAAACGCCTTCATTGCATCACCTTCCACCGCCATGTCCACTGCCCCAGAACGACTCAACGCACCGCACGCCGATGTTCCGCACGCTCCTGGCGTCATCCTCGACACCGATTCACCGCTCGTCGGGGTGCTCGTGGAGCACGATCAGCGCCGCCTGATCGCCCTCGAAGCCATTGCGAAGGGGGCCCCGATCTTTCGCCTCGCCGGACGTCGCACGACGATTCCGACGCGCTACTCCATTCAGGTCGGGCTGGGGGAACACCTCGACCCCGATGACATGGAGTACCCAATGCAGCGGGTGCGCAGCCGGTACTGGATGTACTTGAATCACCACTGCGAGCCGAGCGCGCAGGTGCGAGACTTCACTGTGACGGCGCTGCGCGACATCGCCCCGGGCGAGGGTGTGACCTTTGATTACAACACCACCGAGTCGTCGATGGCGTCGCCCTTCGATTGCCATTGCGACAGCGCGTCGTGTGTGGGACTGGTGCGCGGGGCGCAGCACCTGACGCCGGCCCAGCGTCGTCGCGTTGACGCCTACCTCGCCGACTATCTGCGCTGACCGCGGCTCCGCTGCGGCCACAGGCAAGCGGCCGCTTGGCGGCACGCAGGGTCAGTAGGTGTTGAAGTAGCGCTGCACCTCACGCACCTCGCGAGTCCGCGTGAGGGCGAGCATCAGCAGAATGCGCGCCTTCTGCGGCGTCAGATGCTGCGCCGCGACGGACGGTCGCTCGGGACCGCGCAAGACGCCACTGCGCACCAACTCCGCGCAAGACTCGCGGAGGAACGTGGAGAGACTGTCCGAGCGCGGAGCGCCCCCAACATTGCCACCTCCACCCGTGCTGTTATCGCCACTCGGGAAGGCAGACACGAGCACGACCCCCGCGCGGGCCAACTCCTGGTACGCCACGGTCTCAGCGCAGGTAAAGCCCGTGCTCGAGATGACGATGCCCGCCGGGTTCGTGGCGTACGTCCGTCCCACGCCGCCGGGATACGAGAAGACGAGATCAACCGCGGGGAGCGTCGAGATGCCCACGAGATCGAACTCACTCGCCGGACCGCGACGCCGCGTCGGCGCAAAGAAAAACTCGACGCTGTTGCCACCGACGATTCCGAGCATCCCCATCTCACCGCCATCAAAACCGCCGACGCGCTGATACTGCTTGCGGACTTCGCGCGCCGAGATAATGCGATCGTCCATCACGACCATGACACCCTTCCCCACGGCCTGCGGCGACACCACGGTGCGCACGGCGGCGAGGAGATTCACCGGGCCATCGGGGCTCAGCCCCGTGGCCGGTCGCTGCGCCCCGACCACTACAACGGGCTTCTCCGAGCGTACGGTGAGATACAGAAAGAACGCGGTCTCCTCGAGCCGGTCGGTGCCGTGCGTGACGACGACTCCCGCGATGTCCGCGCGCTCCGAGAGCACCGTATTGATGCGGCGTGCCAGCGCGACCCACTGGTCCGGAGTGATCAACGCGCTCGCCACATTGCTGAACTGCTCGGACTCCACCTGCGCATAGCGCGCCAGCGGCGGCACGGACGCGATGATCTGTTCGGCGGTCAGTGTCCCCGCGCGATACTCGCCAAGTCCACCCGGCTCCTGCTGCACGCCCGCAATAGTCCCGCCCGTTGCGATCACGAGCACCTTGGGGCGCGCCGTCGAATCGGTTTGTGCGGCTTGCGCGGCTTGCGCGGAGAGCGACGCCGCGGGTGCGACGGCAAGGGACAGGGCAACCAGCGGCGCGATGATTGAGCGAAAGGCGAGTGGCATCCGGCAAAGCTAGCTCGCCCTCAACCGACTCGGAACAGCTCCATCGCACGGCCATACGAACGGCGCAGCGTCTCGTGCAGTCCCTTGTGCTCGGGACGGCGCAACTCGGGATCCTGCTCGAGCAGGCGCATCGCGCCAAGGCGCGCGACTTCACTGAGCTCCTCGTCGCGCAGTGGATCGGCGACCTTGAACATCGGCACCCCGCTCTGCCGCTCGCCAAAGAGGTCGCCCATCCCGCGCTGCTGCAGGTCCGCACGCGCAATCTCGAATCCGTCTTCGGTATCGAGGAAGGGCGAGAGACGTTCCGCCACCTCGGGACCGACATCGCCGAGCAGGATACAATACGACTCTTCCGCTCCGCGCCCCACGCGCCCTCGTAATTGGTGGAGCTGCGAGAGTCCGAAGCGCTCCGGATGCTCCACGACCATCACCGTGGCGTTGGGCACGTCAATCCCCACCTCGATGACCGTCGTCGCCACGAGCACATCGAGGTCGCCATCGCGGAACGCGCGCATCACCGCGTCCTTCTCCTCTGACTTCATCTTGCCGTGCAGCAGCGCGAGCCGACGACCCGCGAGTGGCCCCACCTGCAGCTCTTCGAACGCCTTGGTTGCCGCCTTGAGGAGACTCTTCTCCGACTCCTCAATCAGCGGATACACCAGGTACGCCTGCCGCCCGGCCTCCAACTGCCGCGCGATGAAGTGCAGCACCTTCCCGCGCGCGCTCTCCGGACGAAGCGCCGTGGTGACGGGCTGACGACCGGGCGGGCGTTCATCGAGGATACTGACGTCGAGGTCGCCGTACATCGTCAGCGCGAGCGAACGCGGAATAGGCGTGGCCGACATCAGGAGCACATCGGGCTTCTCGCCTTTGCGTCCGCGTTCCATCAGCGCCCGCCGATGCTCCACACCAAAGCGATGCTGCTCGTCAATAATGACGAGCCCGAGCTTGGCGAAGTTGGTGCTCTCCACCTGCAGCGCATGTGTGCCAATGGCAATCACCGGCTCGCCACTTTCGAGTCGCGTCGCCGCGAGCTTGCGCTCCTTCGCGCTCCGGCTGCCGGTGATGAGCACGGGCACAATGCCGAGCGGCGCGAGCAACTTGTCGAAGGTCCGCGCGTGCTGTTCGGCCAGGAGTTCGGTGGGCGCCATCACGGCGACTTGGTAATCGTTCTCCAGCGCGAGCAACGAGGCAAAGACGGCGACAACGGTCTTTCCCGAGCCCACATCGCCCTGCAACAGCCGATGCATCCGCTCGGGGGTGCACATATCGGCGACGATCTCGCGCACCGCGCGGACCTGCGCCTTGGTGAGCTCAAAGGGCAGCACCTCGCGGAACTTCGAAGTGAGCTCCTTCTTGTTTACAAAGCGAATGCCGTCGCGCGCCTGCTTCGCCAAGTCATGCGCCCGACGCTGCAACAGGTGCACAAAAAGCAGTTCCTCGTAGGCGAGCCGCGCCCGCGCCTGCTGCGCTTCCGCCACCGACGTCGGGCGATGCATCGCACGCAGTGCATCGGGGAGCTGCGGCAGTCCCGCCTCCGCCACGAGCTGCGGCGGGAGATACTCCGTCACCAGCGGCAGCAACGCATCGAGATGCTTGTCGACGAGCTGCCGAATCATCTTGAACGAGAGCCCTTCGGTCGCGCGATAGACCGCGAGCACACGCCCCGCTCCGGTCGCATCGGCATCGGCGCCGAGGTTCACATACTCGCGCGGCGCGAGTTGCCGGCCGTGGTAAAAACGCACGGGGCCGCTGAGGAGGAGTTGATCGCCCTTCTGAATTTGGCGATCAAGCCAGGGCTGACCGGGCCACCCGACTTCAATCAGTCCCGAACTGTCCTGCACCACGGCCTGGAAGATGCGCAGCCCCTTCCGCGTTGGCAGGACCCCCTTGGAGATCACGGTGCCAATGACGGTGGCATCATCTCCCACCTTCAGCTTGGCAATCGGCGTGACGGTGCTCGCATCCTCGTAGCGATGCGGCACATGAAAGAGCAGGTCGCGCGCCGTAAAGATGTTGAGCCGCCGCAGCGCCTCGGCGCGCCGCGGACCAACGCCGGTGAGGAATTCCACGGGCGTCTCGAGCGTGCGCCGCGGCCCCCCGCCGGCGGGCGCGGTCATCCCGCCAGTAGCTCCGCGGCGAAGCGCGCCGCATCGAAAGGCTGAAGGTCTCCGGCCTGCTCGCCGTAGCCGAGAAACTTCACCGGCACATTCACCGCCTCGTGCACCGCGACCACGACGCCGCCGCGTGCCGTGCCATCGAGCTTGGTCACCACGAGGCCCGTGATCGGCACTACCTCCCCGAACTGCTTCGCCTGCTGCACCGCGTTCTGCCCCACCGTGCCATCAAGCACGAGCAACGATTCATGCGGCGCACCGGGCAGGCGCTTCATCACCACGCGATGCACCTTCTTCAATTCGTCCATCAGGGCACCGCTCGTGTGCAAGCGCCCCGCGGTATCAATGATGATCACATCCACGCCGCGCGCGATGCCGGCATCAATCGATTGAAAGGCGACTGCTGCCGGGTCGGCACCCGCGGCGGCGCCGACGAACTCCGCCCCCGTGCGCTCGGCCCAGACGCGCAACTGATCAATGGCCCCTGCGCGAAAAGTGTCCCCGGCGCCAACGAGCACCGACTTCCCCTGCGCCCGAAGACGAGCCGCAAGCTTGCCGATGGTCGTCGTCTTGCCCGCACCATTCACGCCGAGCACGAGGATGACGGTGGGGCCCTCCGCGGCAAAGGACAGCGACGCCTCCGCATTGCCGCTGCGCAGTGCCTCGGCGATGATCTCCTGCAGCGCACCGCGGAAATCGTCCGAGGTCTTGATCAGGCCCCGCGCTGCGCGCTTTCTAACTTCATCCACGAGGCGCATCGTCACCGGCACGCCGAGATCGGCCTCGAGCAACGTCTGCTCAAGTCGTTCGAGGGTGTCCCCATCGACGCCGCCGCGCGCGAGCACGACGACGTCGGTGAGAGCGATTTCCTTAATGCGCTGCCAGAGGGAGCGCTTCTTGAGCAGTTCGGCCATCGTCAGGGAGAAAGCGTAGTGGGGCGCGGCGCCGTCAGCGCCATCCAATTCGCCGGCGCATCACCCATTCCCCGCACAACGCGAGGAGCGCGAGCGCCGCGAGCCACCAGGCCCCGCGCGCACGCGGAGCGAGATCGCGAACCGGACCGGTTCCCACAGGGCCGCTCCGGACGGTCGCGGGACCCGGGACGAGCTCCATGGAGAGCCGTGGCGACTCGGCGTCCGCGCCAGTCGTGCGCGCGGTCGTCGTGACCCAGTCGAATATACTCCCCCACACCGCGTCGAACGCCTCGGCGGGGCGACCTCCGCGGGTGCGCCAACGCCAGAATCCAGCGGCCGGTATTGTCGCCACTCGCGGCGGCCCTTCCTGCAGCGCCACCACAGCGCGGTCCTCGCCGCGACGGGCGCGACGGGCGAGCAAGGCCGGGAGCGACGCCCCCGTCACGGGTGCCCCGACACGAAGCGGGGGGAGCGCGTCGAAGGGGAGGTCACCCAGCGCGGCGCGCAGCGGTGAATCCCCAGCGCTCAGCACATAGAACTCCTCGTTCCCATCGCTCGGCGGCATCAACACCAAGGCGCCGCGTGCCCGACGACGCGGCGGACCGAAATACGACGTATCGCCATGCAGCACGACGAGCGCGGCCTGCTCCACCGCCCGACGCACGGCGTCCTCCGGGACGGCGCGCAGGGCATCGCCCTCGCGCCACTGCCCGGGTGCGACACGCTGATATGCACGCACCGCACCCCGCTGGGTACCACGAAGCACAGCGAGCGCAAAGCGGGCATCCTGGTCAGGAGAGGTGCTCACAAAGGCGATGGTCGCGGTCCCTGTCACGAGCAGCGGCGCATCGGCGGAATCATTGGCCACCACGGCATCGCCCGCACTGAGCGACACGCGAAGTCGCTGTGTCCCCTCTACGGCCGGCACAGCCACGCGCCAGGTCACTTCACGTTCGCCGAACACTGAGAGCGAGTCCACACGTACGGTGCCCAGAAGGCGATTGCCAAGCATCAGCGTTGCGGTACGCTCCGCCGCGCCGCCGCTGCCGGCGCGCAGCAACACCACGACGTCGAGCGAGTCGCCGATCACGGCCGCGCGGGGGGGATCAAAGGCGGCAATCGCCAGATCACTGCGCGCCTCGCCCTCGTGCACCACGAGCATGGAACCCACGGGGAGATCGGCGAGGCGGTCGGCATCTTCGATGCGACCATCGGTGATCAGCGTGACCGGGCGACCCAGCGAGCGGGCTGCCTCAACGAGCTCGGTCACGCGCGAGCTGACGTCGCTGGGAACGCTCGGTGCTGTATCGCCCCGCACGCGGGTGCCAAACAGCAGCAACGAGTCACCGCCCGCCCGCAACGCGGAGTCGGCCGAGGCGCGCGCGTTTGTGAATGCGGAGGAATCGGCGGTGCGCCAACTCAGCGAGACATCGAGCGCGATCCAGGGCGCGAGCGGTCGCGCGGGCGCGAGCGGTGCATCGAGCAGCAACGCAATCGCCAGCGTTCCGGCAACGGTGCGAAGGGCGAAGACCGCCCGTGGCGCCCGACGCCCGTACGTCACGAACGCGAGGGCGAGCCCTGCCGCGAGGGAGAGGAACCAGAGCATCAGCTGTTGCGACGGCGGTCAGCGCGTGGCCTCACGCGCCGAGACTCAGTTGCCGAGGGCGCGGACGACGCCGGCGGGCTGCTCGAGGGCGAACGCGACGGCATCGCGCGCGAGTTCGAAGCGCGCGAGTGCCCGACCGCCGAGCGACGGCCCGGCTTCGGCCGCGGCGAGAGCGCGTCGCGGATCGCGATGCACGCCACCCACCAGTATCTCAAAGTGCAGATGCGGCGCAGTCGAGAGTCCGGTGGATCCGACGTAGGCCACGGTTTCGGCGATGGCGACGCGCGCGCCGCGACGCACACCGGTCGCAAAGCCCTTCAGGTGGCCGTAGCGCGAGACCATGCCGTTGGGGTGGCGAATCTCGAGGAGATCGCCATAGCCGCCACGACGCCCCGCGAAGACGACGGTCCCGTCGCCGATGGCGCGCACCGGCGTGCCAGAGCCCGCCGCATAGTCAATGCCGGCGTGCTGACGCATGGTGCCGAGAATCGGATGGCGACGCCGACCGAAGTTGCTGGAGATGCGGCGGAACGAGACCGGCGCACGCAGAAAGGTGGCCGCGAGCGAACGCCCCTGGGCGTCGTAGTATCGCACCTTACCCTCTTCGTTCTCCAGGCGGAACGCCTGAATCTCGGTGCCGGCGCGCTGCAGTCCGGCGGCCAGCACGTTGCCAATCTTCTGCGTCCCGTCCGGCGCGATGCGACGCTCGAAGAGGGCGCGGACTTCGTCCCCCTCCTGCAGCTCGCGGGACATGTCAATCTTGTATTCGTAGATGTCGGCGATGCTCCACGCGAGTTCGTCGCGGGCGCGCCCAGTCAGAATGGAAGCACTCGCGGTCCCAATCGCCTCGTACAGCGACGACCGCACGACGCCGCGCACGAGCACGGTATCCACGCGCCACGGGAGGACGATTTCCTTCGCGCTCCAATCGTCGCCGGCGCGTGCGAGGCGCACGATACGATCCACCGCCATGCGGAAGCGAATCTCGCGGGGACGTGCATCGGTGGTGTCGCCGCGGAGTTCAATCGCCATGCCGGCGCGAATGCGAAGCGGATCAATCGGGGTGGCGGCCGCAATCACATTGGCCGCTTCGCGCGAATCGAGTCCGGCCGTCGTAAGCAAGTCGCTCAGCGTCTGCCCGCTCTCCAGCGTGTCGTGCGTCGTCCACGGCTTCAGGTCGAGGGCACCCAACACTCCTGATGGGTCACCGATTTGCGGCGTAGGTAGACGCAGCGCGGCGATCGCGAGTCCCGCGACCACCGCGCCCGTCAGAAACCGCCGGAAATCGGGGCTCATCAATCCATCTGTCTCCGAATGAACGTCGGAATCTCAAGATCGGAGAGATCTTCCATCGGACGCGCCGTCGAGGGACGCGGACGCGGTGCCGGCACCGCGTTCCCCATGGCATTCCCCATCGCGGGAGCGCCCACGGAAGGACGCTGGATGCGCGCCGCGGGATCGATCGGAATTACCGGGGTGCCCGTGCGCTGCGCGTTTACACCGCCGATAGCGCCCGCCGCCTTCGCCTTCGCAAATCCCGTCGCAATGACCGTGACGCGAAGTTCGCCCTGCATCGCCGGCTCGGTGACCGCGCCGAAGATGATTTCGCACTCCTCGCCAACCGACTCCTTCACGAGGTCGGTGATGATGTAGACATCGCCGAGCGTCATCTCCTCGCCGCCGGTGATGTTCACCAGTACGCCGCGCGCGCCGGCGATGGAGACGCTGTCGAGCAGCGGGCTCTCAATCGCCTGCTTGGCCGCCTGCACCGCACGATCTTCACCGCGCCCGATGCCCGTGCCCATGATCGCCGAGCCGCCGTCCTTCATGACCGTGCGCACATCGGCGAAGTCCACGTTGACCATGCCGGTCTTCGTGATGATGCTGGAGATGCCCGCCGTGGCCTGCAGGAGGACTTCATCGGCCTTCTTGAGCGCGTCCTGGAACGGAATCCCCTTCCCGACCACGGCGAGCAGCCGCTCGTTGGGCACGACGATCATCGTGTCCACGTGCTTGGCCATCTCGGCGATGCCCTCGTCGGCCTGGCGCATGCGCTTGCGGCCTTCGAAGAGGAAGGGCTTGGTGACGATGCCGACCGTCAGGGCGCCCATTTCGCGCGCCAGTTCGCAGACGATTGGTGCGGCACCGGTCCCGGTGCCGCCACCCATGCCGCAGGTCACGAAGACGAGATCAGCTCCGGCGATGGCGCGGGCGATCTCGTCGCGATTCTCCTCGATGGCCTGACGCCCAATCTCGGGGCGTGCGCCGGCGCCAAGCCCGCGCGTCAGCTTCTTGCCAATCTGGATCTTCACATCGGACTTGGAGCTGAGTAGCGCCTGCGCGTCCGTGTTCACCGAAATGAACTCCACGCCCTCGAGCTGCTCTTCGATCATGCGATTGACCGCATTTCCGCCGCCGCCGCCGACCCCGACAACCTTCATTCGGGCGTTCTGGGCGTTGGTCTCCTCGAACTCGAAGATGCTCATCGCGCGTGGTGCTCCAGATGGGACGTGACAGGGCGGT
>JANLTT010000206.1:0-20545 GCA_031363115.1 Gemmatimonas sp. | reverse complement strand
CGCGATCGGCGGTGCGTGCCGGGAGGTACGCATCGAAGGGCAGGCAGAGATTTCGCAGGAAGAAGCGACCGAGCGTGGTCACGCGCACCTTCTTCGCGTCCCGCGTGATGAGGCCGTCGCTCTCGAACGTGGTGAGGGCTTCGAGGGCCGGCGCCAAGCTGTCGGGAATCCGATCCAGCGAGAGTTCGAGGTTGCAGAGCAAGTCGCGAATGATCTCGCCACGCACGCGGTCGTCATCCGTGAGGACATGGCCGCGGACAATCGGTAACTGTCCATTGCGCACCGACTCGGCCCAGGGCGCGAGGTCGGCGGCGTTTTGCGCAAAGGTCCCCGCGACTTCGGAGATCGAACTCATCCCCACGCCGAGGAGGTGGCGTGACGGATACGGCGTGTAGCCCATGAAATTGCGGTGCAGTCGCCCTTCGCGCTGCGCCAAGACGAGCGGGTCATTGGCCCGTGCGAAGTGATCGAAGCCAATCCAGACGTAGCCGGCGCCCGTGAGCCGCTCGACGATGTGCCGGAAGAGCTCGACGCGCTGCAGGGTGTCGGGGAGTTCACCAACGGGAATCGCGCGCTGATGCGGGCGCTGCGCCGGGAGATGTGCGTACGAGAAGGTCGCCAGGCGATCGGGATCGAGCGCGAGCACGGCATCCAACGTATCGTCTACGCTCTGCATGGTCTGCCGCGGCAGTCCATAGATGAGGTCGAGATTGATCTGCTCGAAGCCGGCGGTGCGCGCCTGGTCGCAGACATCGCGTACGAGCGCCAGCGGCTGGATGCGGCCGATGGCCTGCTGCACCCGCTCGTCAAGATCCTGCACACCGAAGCTCACACGAGAGAAGCCGAGCGCACGATAGTGCGCGAGCTGTCCTGGCTCCACGACGCGCGGATCGCACTCCACCGAGAGTTCGGCGAAGGCGGCGAAGTTGAAGTTGTCGGTGAGCAGGCGCAGCGCGCGATTGGTCTGCGCCTCGTTCAGGAGATTCGGCGTGCCACCCCCCCAATGCATCTGGCGGACCGGACGTCCTCTGCCGAGGTGCGCGGTCACGAGCGCCAGTTCGCGCTCAAGATTGTCGAGGTAGGTATCCATCTTTTCCGACTTGCTCGTCGGGATGGCGTTGCAACCGCAATAGAGGCAGCGCTTGGCGCAGAAGGGAAAGTGCGCGTAGAGCGCGAACTCGTCGCCGGCGGGCACACTCTTGAGGGCCTGCGCCCACCGGTCGGCGCCAAAGGTGGAGTCCCAGGAGGGAACCGGGGGATAGCTCGTGTAGCGCGGGCCGGGGACGTCGCAAGCGCGAATCAGGGGCGCAGGGACCGCTGGTACCACGAGCCCGGCGTGCGCGCCTACCGCCGCGTCGCTTCCCATTGCTCGGTCCTTTGGAGATTCCCGATCAATCACGCTGCCCCCTTCGAGAAGTGCCTGCGTCCTGCGTCTCGAGCAAAGTCGTCTCCAAGCGAGGGCACGACAATGCGGAGTTCCCCGCGATGGGTGCGGGGGAAGTTCCGTAAGGGAATCGGCGGGACGCTGTGGGGAACCTTCCCATGGATGACGTACTGGTGAGGGGTCGTGCGGCGCCGCAGTTTCAAGGCGGCCACCCTCGTAAATCCCGTTGCCCTAATCGCATGCCCTCGCGCGTCCTCATTCTCTTTGCCCACCCGGCGTACGAGAAATCACGGATTCATCGTCAGCTCGCGGCGGCGGTGCGCTCGCTGCCAGGGGTGACCTTCCATGATCTCTACGAGGCCTATCCCGATCAGGACGTGGATGTCCCACGCGAGCAGGCCCTGTTGGAGGCACATGACGTGATTGTCTTCCAGCATCCCTTCTATTGGTATTCGGTGCCGCCGCTCCTCAAGCAATGGATGGATCTCGTGTTGGAGCATGGCTGGGCTTATGGCTCCGCGGGGCGCGCGCTGGAGGGCAAGGTCCTGCAGATTGCGATGACCGCGGGCGGGCGAGAGATGGCCTACGGCCCGGAGGGATTCAATCGGTTCACCTTCCGCGAGTTCCTCATCCCCATCGAAGCGACGGCGCGCCTCTGCCGCATGGAGTTCCGCGAGCCCTGGGTGCGCGCCGGGACCCACGAGATGACCCCGGCCGCGTCGCAACAGGCCGCCGCGGACTACGCGGCGCTGATTCAGCGCCTCATGGGAGCGCCCTAAGGTGCAAGGCTTCCTCCTCTCCGCGACGGTCTATCTCGCGGCCGCCGTCATCAGTGTGCCGTTGGCCAAGCGGCTCGGCCTTGGCTCCGTCCTCGGTTACCTCATCGCGGGTGTCTTGATTGGTCCCGCGGTGCTCGGTTTTGTTGGGGCCGAAGGCCAGGACGTGATGCACGCCGCCGAGTTTGGCGTGGTGATGATGCTCTTTGTTATTGGACTTGAGCTTGAGCCGGCGTTGCTCTGGAGACTGCGCGGCGCACTGATGGGGCTCGGTGGGTCGCAGGTCGCACTCACGGCGCTCCTCGTGATGGCGGCGGGGCTCGCGCTCGGGCAAAGCTGGCGTCCCGCGCTGGCGATTGGCTTGATCCTCGCGCTGTCGTCCACGGCAATCGTGTTGCAGACGCTGCAGGAGAAGGGATGGATGAAGACCGATGCCGGCGAGAAGGGATTTGCCGTGCTGCTCTTTCAGGATCTCGCGGTCATTCCGATTCTCGCCCTGCTGCCCCTGCTCGCGCTTGCTGCGCCGGAGTCAGTTGGCGGAGCGGCCGGCGCCGTGTCGAGTGCCGCGGCGAGCGCGGCCGCCGACGCGCATGATCCCGCCGCGTGGGCGTCGCAGCTTCCGGGGTGGCAACGCACGCTGGTCACGCTGGGAGCGGTGGGGCTGTTGGTTGCGATTGGGAGCACGGTGGTGCCGTGGGTCTTCCGGCAGATCGCGCGTGCGCGGCTGCGCGAGACCTTCACGGCGGCCGCGTTGCTCTTCGTGATTGGCATCGCCGTGCTCATGCAGTTCGTCGGACTCTCGCCGGCGCTCGGCACATTCCTCGGCGGCGTGGTGCTCGCCAACTCGGAGTTCCGGCACGAACTCGAGAGCGACCTGGAACCGTTCAAGGGATTGCTGCTCGGGCTCTTTTTCATTGCGGTGGGTGCGAGTATAGATTTTGGATTGATTGGGTCGCGATTGGGTGCGGTGATTGGGCTCGTCGCGGGACTGGTGTTTGTGAAGTTTGCCGTGCTCTGG
The DNA here is from genome assembly GCA_031363115.1 of Gemmatimonas sp. Classification (GTDB taxonomy): domain Bacteria; phylum Gemmatimonadota; class Gemmatimonadetes; order Gemmatimonadales; family Gemmatimonadaceae; genus Pseudogemmatithrix. Next base: position 17,367 of record JANLTT010000206.1, on the reverse strand, counting down.
GTGCTCGGGCGCGTGACGCGGATGTCCACGGATCAACACTTGCTCTTTGCGCTTGCGCTCGCGCAGGGTGGCGAGTTTGCGTTCGTGCTCCTCTCGTTCGCCACGCAGAATGCGGTGCTGCCAACGGCCATCGCCGATCTGCTCGTCGCGGCGGTCGCCCTCTCGATGGCCATCACCCCGTTGCTGCTCCTGGTGTGGGAACGCGTGATTGCCCCGCGCACAGGGACGCGTGAAGCAACGGCACGCGAGCATGACACACCGGAGGAGGAGCATCCGGTCATCATTGTGGGCTTCGGCGACTTCGGAAGCTCGGTGGGTCGCTTGCTCAATGCCGCCGGCGTAGGAACGACGGTGCTCGATCTCGATTCGGATCGCGTGGAGGTGCTGCGACGGCTCGGACTCCGCGTCTATTACGGCGATGCGGGTCGCGAAGAGATGTTGCGGAGCGCCGGAGCGGAGCGGGCGCGCCTCGTGATTCTCTGCATTGGCAACGCCGAGGCGAATCTCGCGTTGGCGCAGCGCATCAAGCACCTGTTTCCGCATCTGACCATTCTCGCCCGTGCCTCAGGGCGCCTGGCCGCGTATGAGCTCCTCGAGCTTGGCGTGCCGCATGTGTATCGCGAGTCACTCGATGCCGCGATGCGGCTCGGGACTGATGCGCTGCGCCTGCTTGGCCGTCGCGGCCATTCGAGTTGGCGCCTCGCGCAGGGATTCCGACGGCGCGACGAGGAGACCTTGCACCGGCTGGCCACGGTCTTCCGTGATCGCCAGGCGCACCTCTCGCAAGCGCGTGAGGCGATTCGCGACCTCGAGGCCTCGCTGCGGAGCGATCATGAGGCTCGGGCCCAGCGCGACGACACGGCGTGGGATGCGGAGACGCTGCGACAGGAGTTCGGTGCGGCGGCGCCACCCGCGTCGAACGAGAGGGGTGGCGCCTGAGCGAGTCCGACTAGAACGTCAGCTGAATCGCCGTCGTGAAAAGACGGTCAGTCGTTCTGAACGTCGGTTCCGGCAGATTGTCGTAGCGAATCAAGTAGCCGAGTCGGAGGGCGATGCGCTGTGAGACGGGGGCGATGATTGCCGACTCGGAGTTCACACGATAGTCCTCACCGTCCTGCAGGTTGGGCAGGAGCTCGACGCTCTGAACAAAGTAGGCCTCGGTCGAGAACTGATGCCGCCACGCGCCGGCGGCGCGGGCCGCGGGGAAGTTGAGTCGCGTGCCGTCCACCGAGGTCTGCTGCGTGGCGCTGACACCGCCCTCAAACCGCAACGTGTCGCTCGGAATCGCCACGGGCCGAAACTGCAGACCCGCCTGCTCTTCAAAGCGCCGCTCAATACCGGCAAAGGGATTGCGGTCAAACGCCGCACCCGCATACCACGAGAAGTAGCTACCAATCGTGTACTCGGCACGAACGCCCGTGCGCAGCAGGTTGGTGTTCTCCACGCCCCCAACGGAGCCGCGGATGATGCCAAAGTTCTGCTCCAGCGTGAGGCGCCCGCTCTGGCGGGTCCACTTCTCGCCGACGCTCAGCGTCGTCGCTTCGGTGTTGCCGCTGATCGCGACATAGCCGAAGTCCGCGGTGAGCTTGGTGACAGGAGCGGTGGCGTCCTGCGCGGAGAGGGGAAGTGCAACCACGAGGGCGGGAGCCAAGAGCCGGAGCAGTCTGGACATGCGAGGTCGGGAAATGAGGTTCGCGGAAATTAATGCGTTGGCACCGCTAGCGGCGTCCCCCTAACTGCCGCGAGCATCCGGCATGGCCGCAGCGCTACCAGCGCCAATCCTTATACATATCCACACCGAGCTGGTAGATCTGCGAGAAAGTACCAATGCGATTGCAGGGCGCCGAGCCTGGGGTGAGCGAGACCACCGCCGACAACCGTTCGCGTGGCCGATACTCGCCGGCGATGCCAAACCAGGCCGGAAGCGACTGCGCCGCGCGATTCTCACCGCGACACACACCGGTGGAGAAGCGCAGGTAGCTGTCCGTCCCCACCTGCGTGCCTGCCGTGAGCGCGAAGCTGTTGAGGAGCCCTTCAAATGAGTTGAGCGTGAAGTCGCTCGGGCTATCTCCGGCAATCGTCACGACCTGCAACTCGCTCAGGAAGGGCAGCCGCGCACCGAGCGCGCGCTCCGCGGCCCCGCCGAGCGAGGGGATCAGCGCAGCGGTTGCGAGGCGCACCGCCGAGCCTCGCTGGCCGTCGAGCACGAAGGTCGGCGCACCGAAGAGCAGGTACGAGATGATTTCCGTATCGCTCGCCGTCGTGCCGAGATCGGAGCTCCCCAGCGTGAGGCGCGGTTGGTCGGTCGTGCCGTTGATGCGCGCCGTGATGTGGACGTCTTCGCGCTGCGCCTGACGCACGGTGTACGACGTGAAGATGTCGAGATTGGGTGGAATGCTCAGGGGCCCATTGAGGCGCACGAGTCCGCTGTCCACTTGGAAGGTGCGCTGCAGAAGGCCGAGGTCGAGGCGATACGACCCGCGTTCGGCGAAGATCTCGCCGCGCACGTCCGGGGCATCCAAGGTGCCGACCACGGCGACCTGGCCCGTGAGTTGCACATTGGCTTCGGGCGAGCGGAGTCGCACTTCGTTGCCGAGTCGCACGCGCAGCCCCTCGAGGACCGGAGCGTATGACGCCGAGGCCGAATCGGCGGCGAGATCCTCCTCGAGTTGCAGCACGCGGCGCTGCTGCTGTCCGATGAAGAAGTTCGCGGCGGGGACCGTCACGTCGCCTCCGAGGGAGAGCGAGTCGAGCGGGCCGTGAAGGCGCATGTTCCATGAGACGTCCGCTTCGGCAATCCGTGGATCATCGATGACATGGAGGGCGCGGGCGACGGTCTGCAGGTCCGCGCGCCAGATGCCGTTGACACGCGCGATGCTGCCGGTGACGGACGCGGTGTCGCTCGACGAACGATCATCGGCGAGTCGAGCCACGTAAATCGAGATGGAGTCGGGCGCGAGGCCGACGTCCATGTCGAGTTGTTGGAATCCCGTGCCGAGCGCGGGGACGGTGAAGGCGCCATCGCGCGCGAGGAGAATGCCGCGCGGTTCCAGCGCATCCCAGTATCCCGTGATCTGCACGTCGGCGTCGAAGCCGCCGCGAAGGTCGCGGACGCCCGGCATCAGCGCCTCGAATCCGGCGAGCGGCGAGCCGTCGGCAATCAGGCGAACGAACAGCGGGGACTTCACCCAGCGCTCGGAGAAGCTCTGCCCGCGGAAGGAAAGGTCAATCGGCAGTTCGGCGGTCAGGGTGAAGGCATCACGTTGCATCGTGCGCGCGCCCACGGTGAGGGCGGCGACGCGCTCGGCGTAGGTGCCCTGAATCGTGAGTTCCGGCGCCATGCGGCCATCAACGCGAGTGGAATCGAGGCGCACATCCAGCGCGAGCTGGGGCGCGTCCACGGTGCCCTCGGCGAGGGCATCGAAGGTGAGTTCGCCGTTGACGCGCGATGGCATCAGTCCGGAGAAGCGCGCGTGCGCGAGCGGAATGCGCAGCGCATGCGCCTCCATGGCCAGCTTCCCGTCGGTTTCCACGCGGCCATTCATGGCGAAGCGCGCCCCGTCCGCACTGCGCAATTCGAGTGAGTCCACAACCACGCGGTCGGGTCCACTAAAGATCGTGGCGGGTTGCAACAGGCTCCATCGCGCATCTTCGGTGCGGGCGTTGAGCGAATCGAGCCGCACCTCGAGGCTGTCACCCATGTAGTGGATGTCGGCGCGCGCCGAGGCGAAGAGCGTGTCGGCGGCAACCAGACGCATTGAGGCATCGGCCCACGCAGCCTCGCGCACGGTGGCTTCGGCGGAGATGCGATGCACCGGGAGCCCCGCGCCGACGACGTCCACGGCGTCGAAGGTGACAAGTCCGTGCGTGGCGCTCGGTACGCCGTCGAGCAGCAGGTCGGCGTCAACGCGGCGCACGCCGTAGCTCCCCACCTGGATGGAGTCTGCCGAGAGCACGACCCGCACGTCCATGGTGTCGAGCGACCCAAGGGCGGTGCCGGTGAGCTGCGCATGCCCATGCAACGAGTCCACCCACGCCGTCGCGAGGGAATCGGGAAGCAGGCCACGGAGTTGCATGAGGTCGTTTACGTCAACGGCGAAGCGGACCGTATCGCGGAGAGCCAGATCGCGGCTGAGTCGCCCGCGGGCGCTCAACTCGCCAATCGGCCCGCGGGCGACGAGCGTATCAATGCGCATGCCGCCTGCCTCAAGCGCCAGCGAACCGCGTGCTTCATCGAAGTGGAGCGTCGCGATGGTGCTCGAGGAGTCGAGCGTGAACTCCACGGGCCCGGTCGGTTCCTCCCACGGACCATTGATGCCGAGCGTCGCGTGCGCCGTGATGGAATGCGACGGCATCACAAGCGCCGGCAGGAGCTTGCTCGCGTCGAAATCCCAGAGCGCGAGTTCGCCCTGCAGCACGAGGAGCGTCGTGTCCATCGAGGTGGCGCCGTTGAACACGAGGTCGCCGGCCTCGCCGCCGAGGACCAGCGAGAGCGCCGTCGAGTCGCCAGTCACCGCGACTTCGACGGACCCGTGCAACGTGCCGGCGAGCTCTTCAGACGAAAACGCGCGTCCGAGGGAAGCCACGCCCACCGTGTCGAGCGTGAGGCGCGCCTCGAGCCAGAGCTTGGCATCGTCGTCGGAGATTCGTCCCTCGCCGCGCACGTGCGAGCGCGGGAGGTCGCCGTCAATGTGCAGCAGGTCGAGATCGCGGAAGACAATGTTGTCGAGCGGCCCGACAATCTGCACGCGCCCCGTCAGATAGCCCTGCAGCGAATCGGCGATGTCGGTCACGCCACCGGCGGTGCGGACGTCCATCGAATCAATGCGGATGTCGAGCGGCTTGAAGATGGCTTGATCAGCCAACAGGTCCAACGTGCCGGCAATCGTGAAGCGCGATTGCGCGCTGCCGACGCGGCGATCCTCGAACACCAGCGTCGTGGGATCAATGCGCCACGACGTAAGCGGGCCGCCGCGCGCGCGCAGCCGTCCGCGCACCGTACCATCCCACGGCGGCGGCGGGGAGGAGTCGCCGAAGATCTCGCGCACGAGTCGGAGATCAAGCGGCGAGGCCAGCATGTCCAAGTCGCGCAGGGCAACATCGTCGCCGGGCCCGATGTCCATGAGCATGCGTCCACGGAGTTCTGTGCCCGTGGCGCTCACCGCGAGGTCGGTGAAGCGATACCGAATGCCACCCGGTGTCGGTGTGTTCTCGATTCGCATCGTCGCGCTGCCGCTGCCGCTCTTGGGAATCAGGTCGTTGATCCACGCGATGTCGGCGAGATCGACGCGGCTGGCCTCGAGGTCGAGCGCGAGCCGGATGTCCTGTGCGCCCTTCGCGAAGCCGACCGTGCCGCGGATCGCCATGGCCGAGTTGCCCATGGCGATGCGAGGCAGATCAAGCTGCGCGGAATCGGCGAAGACCTCGATGCGCCCCGCGGCATCGCGGATGTCGAGCGGGGGAGCGGAGGACACAAGGGCGAGCCGCTCGACCGCGAAGCTGCCGCGCCGGTCGTTCGGCGCAAAGGTGCTGGGGCCGAGCGTGACATCAATGCCGGTGATGGTGCGCTTGACCGGCGGAAGCTTGGGGAGCGAGTCGGGTTGCGTCATGCGAACCGATCCGCCCGTCACCGCGAGGGATTCAATGCGCAGCGTCCACGGACGTCCCGGCTGCTCGGTGTCCTCTGATTTCGGGACGAGCCCAGCGATGTTCCACGCGCCGCTGGAGTCCTTCACGAGCTCAAACGAGGGGTCGGTGAGCCGCAGTGAATCAATCACGAGCTGGCGATCGAGCAGCGCGCCAATCGCGAAGCGCGCCTTGAAGGCTCCCGTGGACACCACCGTTGTGCCTTCGCGATCGGTCACGACAATCGAATCGGCGGCGATGCGTCCCACCGGCACGAGTCGCAGGCCATACAGCGTCACGGCACCGCGCCCGCCCATCGCACCGGCAATCGCGACTTCGATGCGTTCGCGCAGCCACTGCTGGCCACGGTCCGATTGGAGGAACAGGCTCCCGGCGGCGAGCGCCAGGAGGGTGAGTCCAAGCAGCCACGCGGCGGAAAGCAACGCGATGCGGCGGCGTGGCAGCACGCTAGAAGGCCTCGCCGATGCTGAAGTGGAACGTCAGTCGCGGCAGCAGGCCGGTGGCGCGCGCGGGACTAAAGGTGGACGGGCAGGGCACGGGCCCGAGCGCGTTGGCGGCCGCATCGTTGAGCGGCTCGGTGCCGCCGGGCGACACGCAGATCGCGCGTCCGACCGTTCCGACCCCGGCGCGCTGCAGATAAAACGCAGGGCCGGACTCCAGTCCGTGCGGGTTGTAACCGACATCCACGCGGAAGGGACCCAGTGGCGTCACGAGTCGGATGCCGAATCCCGGCGTCGCGCGCAACCCGGTCACGGCGTAATTGCCCGAGTTGTTCCAGACGCGGCCCGCATCGAGGAAAATCACCCAACGCAAGAGATCGCTCGGCCACCCGAATCGCGAGCGGAGTTCGAGATTCACCAGCGCCTGTGCGGTGCCGCCGGCCGGTGCCACGCGATCAAACCCCCGTGCGGCGTCGGCGATGCCGACCGCGGCGCCGCCGATGGTCTGCGTATCAGTCGGTGCGCTGACGATGTAGACGACGGGACCGAGCTGGCCTTGGTTGAAGCCGCGTACCGTGTTCTGTCCGCCCGAGTAAAAGCGCTCTTGCGGGGGGACGAGCCCACCCTTGGAGCGCGCCGTCGCAATGAATCCCCCAGAGACGCGCGCCGCGCCGATCCACCCGCGCGTCAGCGGACGATAAAACGCGTACTCGAGCTGCGTGCGATTGAAGTTGATGCGGGTGGCGGGACTGCCGACGTTCACGGTGCCGATGCGCGTCTCGATCGCCCAGCGCTCGTCATTCGTGGCGAGGGTGGTGATGGAGGGGGCCGAACGCGACCAGGTCACGCCGGCGGCGTTGAGTACGCTGCGTGAGTTGAGCAGGAAACGATCGTTGAATCGGCAGAGACCAAAGGTCGCGCAGGAGACCGCGGCGTCGGAGGTCGTGCGTCCGATATCAAAGCGATACGAGAAGGTCGTGTTGACGCGCGGAATCAGCGGGCGGTCGAATGACCCCACGCCGCCGAGCACTGTCTCACGCACATAGCTCTGGAATTCCGTGCGCCGCTCGGAGTAGAGCGTCCCCTGCGGATGCCACTTGTCGCCGAGGACGCCGCGCACGACGACCGAGGCACCGACGTAGTAGTTGAGTCGCGCGCTAAAGGTGTCGGCGCGTACGGCGGGGGCGCAGAGGCCCGGAAATCCGTCGAGTGGGGCCCCGACGCCGATTTTCGAGAGCCGGAGGTCCAACTGGAGGCGATGGCCGCGACGAATGAAGTTCTGTTCGACATAGCGCGACTGCGTGCGGTAGCAGTCAATCGTGCCCCAGCCACCCCCGACGCGGAGGGCGTTGTGGCGCCCCTCAATCAAGCGCACGCGCACGGGAATCGTGTCGGAGGTGCCGCCACTGCTGAGCGTGTCGATCGCCACCGTACGATAAAGCTCGTACGAGTAGAGCAGCTGTTGGCTGGAGCCGACGGCACGCGAGCTGTACACATCGCCTGAGCGGAACCGCAGCAACTCGCGAATATCGTCATCCTGCAGCGCAGGCTTGCCGGAGTCGTTGGCCGTCATCGCCACTTCCACCGACCCGACGCGAATCAGCGAGCCGGGACGGAACTCCAGCGTGACGCGGGCCCGACGCGCGGCGGTGTCGAGCGAGACGGTGCGGCTGGGTGGTCGCGCGCGCGCGTAGCCTTCGCCGCGCAGCACTTGTTGGATGGAGTCGAGCGTCGCGACAATCAACGAATCGTCGAGGGGGCCACCGCGCAGCGAGGCAATCAGGCGAGGCTGGTCAATCAGGCGCGGCGGCAAGCCGACGAGGCGCACGGTGTCAATCAGGACCGGCGGGGCCTCGCGCACGCGGAAGCGCACTTCGACGGTACGCGGGGAGGACGGGACGGTGCCGGCCGTCGCACTCGTGCCCGGGTATCCGCGCATCGCGTACCAGGCGGCGATGCGTCGCGTGTCACGCAGCAGTTCGAGTGAGTCGAGACAGGCGGTCGGCCCGACGTTCCAGCCGAACCAGCGGCGCAGCCGTCCGGCGCGCTCGGTGTACAGGATCAGCCGCAGGTCCACCGTCGCGATGGAGCGATTCCCCGTGATCCGCATCGCCTCGACCCGTGGGCGCCGCGTCGTGCACCCGCGATCCTGCGCCTGCACCTCAGTCGCGAGGCCGAGCAGCAGGAGCGGCAGCAAGCGAAGGACGGCGCGCACGCATCGAGCCATACGCGTTTCGGGCAAGGGCATTGCAGCGGATTAGAGGCGATTTTGGACCGCGCCAAGCAGAACGCGCGCGTGTTCCTAATATTACTCTACCCGTCTCACCCCCGAGTTGCTCTTAGGAGGAAGTCCCGATGCGTCCAGTTGCCCTCGTGTGCGTTGCTGCCCTCGCCCTGCTTGCTGCCGGTTGCGCCGGCGAACCCCCCGCAGTGGCCACCGTCCCGCCGGACCCAGCCTGCTTCGGCACCCGCGTGCTTTCCTTTCAGGACGTCACCGCCGAGGTGATGATTCCCGAAGGCGAGAGCTGCGCCAATGGCAGCTTCCGGCTCATCTTCGCGCGCGGATCCGACACCCTCGCCTCCCTGGAGGAGACGCGCGTCGGCACGGTGGGCTTCATTGGCACTTCCGACGTGAACGGCGATGGCCGCGGCGAGTTCTTCGTGGCGACCTTCTCCACTGATTCCGCCGCAACGGGGATGCTTTACGCCTACACCGATGCCACAGGCGGAATTGAGCGCTTCCCACTCGCCGCGCTCGATTCGACGCAGCTCATGGGCTACGCCGGGCGCGATCGCTTTGGATTTGGCGGCGGCGACCAGCTCGTGCGCGGCTTCCCGACGGGCACCGCGGGGGACACCGCCTGGTTCGGGTACTCCCACGGCGAGTCGAAGTGGGCCAGCATCACGCGGCCGAGCTGGGTGCGCTGAACAACCGCTGAACAACGGCTGAACAACGGCTGAACAACGGCTGACGACGCGCCAATCGCAGCGGCGTGGCGCGTCGTCAGGTCCCGCGCGGCTTCACCCGCCGCGTGGGCAGGGCGGCGAGGGGATCGTCCGGCCAGGGATGCCGCGGATAGCGTCCCTTCAGGTCCTTTCGCACCTCGAAGTACCCCGAGCGCCAGAAACTCGCGAGGTCGCGCGTCACTTGCACGGGGCGTCCGGCGGGTGACAGCAGATGCAGCGTGATTGGCGAGCGCCCCTCGCCAATCCGCGGCGTCTCGAGCAAGCCAAACAATTCCTGCAGCTTCACCGCAAGCACGGGCTGCGTTGGGTCGGTGTAGTCAATCGTGATGCGCGACCCGCTCGGTACTTCGAGATGTGTCGGCGCGAGTCGGTCCAAGCGTGCACGCGCCCCCCACTCGATGCGCGCGAGGAGCGCGGCACCCAGATCCACCCGTGCCAACTCGGCGCGACGCCGCACCTGGTGCAGGGCAGGGAGCAGCCAGATCGCGAGCGAGGCCGTGAGCGCGGCATCATCAACGGCTGGGTACGCCGTCGGATCCACCTGATGCGCGAACGCCAGTCGACGTCGCATCGCGAGTGCGGCATCGCTCCAGGTGAGCGCGTCGAGTCCGCGCCGTCGCAGTGATTCCATGAGCGCGGTGGCCACGGCCTCGGCATCCACGTTGCGCAGCGGACGCTCGCGCAGAATGATCGCGCCAATACGCTCGCGTTCGACGGCAATCACTTCGTCGCTGTCGTCATCCCACCCGACGACCTGTTCCGTGACGAGAGCGGGTCCAGCGGCCTCGCGGAGTTCCGTCTCGCTCAACGGCGACGCAAGCCAGATGCGGCTCTCCGCGGGATCGCCATCGAGATCGGCAATCGCGAGAAATGGTGCATGCCCGAGTGGCTGCGGCAGCGCGAAGCGCGCGCCGCGTCCATTCCGGAGCTGATACCGCGGCGCTTCGCCCGAGCGCCGACGTGCGAGGCGATCAGGATACGCCAACGCCACGAGCGCGCCCAACTGCCCGAGTGGATCATCGTCGGCGGCGTTCGGCGCACGATCCCGCAGCTCACGCGGGAGTGATTGGCGCAACGCCTTTGCTTCGGCGCGTACGCGCTGCACGCGCGCGCCATCGGCCACGCCGCGCACATCGCCCCGCACGGCTTCGACCCGCGTGCGCAAGTCGGAATCCTGCTCGGCGGCGTCGCGTCGCAGGATGTCGCGTTCGGCCAGCAACGCGGCCACCTCGCACGCGAGTGTCGCGTCGCCGCGCGCCGCACCCATCAACACGAGATGCGCGAGTCGCGGGGCGATGCCCAGCGCGGCCATCGCGCGACCATGTGGCGTGACGCGTCCCGCATGATCAATCGCCCCCAAGTCGTGTAGCAGTGCACGGCCCTGCGCGAGGGCACCAGCCGGTGGCGCATCGAGCCATCGCAGGTCGCTCGCATCGGCGATGCCGGCGCAGGCGAGCTCGAGTGCGAGCGGCGTGAGATCGGATTCCAAGAGTTCGGGAATTGCGCGCGCCGGTAGCGACCCCTGCGTCGCTTCATCCCACAGACGAATGCAGACGCCGGGAGCGGTGCGCCCCGCGCGACCGCGACGTTGATCGGCCGAGGCCTGTGAGACGCGCACGGTTTCGAGTCGCATCATCCCACTGCGCGGATCGTAGCGCGGCGCGCGCGCGCGACCGGCATCCACCACGATGCGAACGCCGTCGAGCGTGACCGACGACTCGGCGATTGCCGTCGAGAGCACCACGCGTCGGCCCGGCTCGCGCGGTCGCAGCACCGCGTCCTGTTCGGCGAGCGTCAGCGTGCCGTGCAACAACTGCACGGTGGCGCCGAGGTCGGCTGACTCCATCAAGGCCTCGCGTACGCGGGAGAGTTCGCCGATTCCCGGAAGAAAGACGAGCGCGTCGCCGTCGGATTCACTGAGGGCGCGCTGCACCGCCTGCGCCACGCCCCGGGCCATTGGCACACCATCGCGTAGCGGACGGTAGTGCGTCACCACGGGATACGCGCGTCCTTCGCTGACGATGACGGGCGCGTCGATGTGGTCCGCTGCGAGGAGTCGCGCGACCGGCGCGGCCTCGAGCGTCGCGGACATCACGACGAGCCGGAGATCGGGGCGGAGCACCGCGCGTGATTCCAGCGCGAGCGCGAGCCCAAGGTCGCTCGGGAGATGGCGCTCATGGAACTCGTCGAAACAGAGTGCGGCGATTCCCTCGAGGGAAGGGTCGTCTTGCACCATCCGCGTGAGGATGCCCTCGGTGACGACCTCGACGCGGGTGCGCGCACTGACGCGCGACTCCAATCGGACGCGATAGCCGACCGTCTCTCCCACCGGCTCGCCGAGGAGGGCGGCCATCTGCTGGGCGGCGGCGCGGGCCGCGATGCGCCGCGGCTCCAGGACGAGGATCCGGCCGTCCCCGCGCCAGGGGGCGTCGAGCAGGGCGAGGGGGAGCCGGGTCGTTTTTCCCGCGCCCGGCGGCGCCACGACGACCGCACTTCCGCCCGCCGCCAACGCGTCGAGCGCGGCGGGGAGAATCGCATCAATGGGGAGCGGCGGGGCGCCGCGAAGGAGGGGCACGGGTGACAACGGTGACACGGGTGGAACGGGAATCGGGGCGGCGCGTACACCTTGAGGTGCGTCCCGCGTAAGTTAGGAGCGGCATCACCGGGACGCCTCTTTCTTTCGCATGACGAATCCAGACCAGACCCAACCCAGCACTCCCGCGACCGGCCTTGGCGCACGCGACCGCATTTTTTGGTCCGTGCTGCTTGTGGTCGCCGTCGCCGACGTCGTTTCCAAGCGATGGGCCGAGCGCGCGCTGACGCTGCACTATCCCGAAGAGGTGATCGGGCATTGGCTGCGCTGGACCCTCACGTACAACACGGGGGCGGCGATGAACCTCTCCGTGGGGTCGGCCTCGCGCGTCGTCTTCAGCACGATCGCTGTCGTGATGCTCGGCTACCTCTTCTATCTGTATCGGCAGTCGCATCGCAGCGAGAAGGCCACCCCACTCGCGCTCGCCCTGATTGCCGCGGGCGCCTTTGGCAACCTGCTGGATCGCGTCCGCCACACGAAGGGCGTGGTGGACTTTATTGATGTGGGTACAGAGGGCTGGCGCTTCTGGACCTTCAACGTCGCCGACATGGGTGTGACGGTCGGCGCCGTGCTCCTCGCGCTGCTCATGTGGCGCGATGAACGAGCGATGAGTACCCTCAAGCAGGACGCCGCCTCCACCGCTTCTCCGACACCGAGTTCCGAGCCATGACCCAGCGCCGCGATTTCCTCCGTCAGGCCTCTCTCCTCGCCGCGGGCACGATGGCCGCCTCGCCCTTTGTCGCCGAGGCTGCCACGATTGGCTCGGCCAGCGAGACGTCCGCTGAGTCGCTGTTCGCGCAGAATGCGTACGACCTCTCGTGGGTCAATCGGGTCACGGGCAAGTACCGCATGGCGTTCGACGCACACGAGATCTCCGAGGGCGTCTGCCTGCATCAGGCGCGGTCGTTCATCGCGGGCTACGCCTCGGTGATGGGCCTGACGGACGCCGATGTCAGCGCGGTGCTGATCATTCGCCACTCTGCCGTGCCGATGGTGATGAATGACAGCCTCTGGGCCGATGGTTTTTTGACCGAGGGGACCGAGCTCAAGGATCCCGCGACCGGCGAGCCGACCAAGCGGAATCCGTTCATCAACATCGCGCCGGGCTCGCGTCATTCGCTGACCTGGCCGGACGGTGCGCTCGACACGTTGATCTCGCGCGGCGTGATTGTGCTCGCCTGCGACTTGGCGCTGAACAACTTTGCGGGACGCATCGCCGCGAATCGTAAGATTCCGCGCCCCGACGCGCGCACGCTGGTGATGGACAACCTGATTCCGGGCATCTACAAGGTGCCGACGGGCGTCTGGGGCACCTGCCACGCGCAGCAGCTTGGCTGCGGTGTGCTGAACGCGGTGTAACTCGAAGCCGACAGGCGCCACGCGATGTGACGCGGACTGGCCGGGTTTAGCGCTGGGTCAGATCCGCGATGACCGCCTCGCCGGCGCGCCGTCCGCTGCGAAGCGCGCCGTTGATGGACGGGGTCTCGAGATAATCGCCGCACGCATAGAGGCCGGTGCCCGCTCGCACGGCGGCATCGCGGGCATCAGGCCGGGGCGAGGCGCGCGGGAGTGAGTACGGGACGTGCGCAATCTTCAGCAGGCGCCACCCCTTTACCTGATTGCCGAACCAGCGGGTGAGCTGGGTCCGTGCATCGCGATCAAGCGCGGGACCCTCGCTTGGCGGCGTGCCCACCACGGTCGCTGAAATCAGCGCCTGCCCCGGCGGCGCGTAGCTCGGCGCAATATCGCTCGGCACACAGACATGGTTCACCGGGCCGCGTCGTCCCTCGCCATCGAGTGCGAGCAGCGGCGACTTGAGCGGGGACTCCGGCGCGGCGTAGTAAAGCGTCGCACAGGCATTCCACGCCGGCGGACGCATGCTCGGAATGAGCACCGCGGCGTGGCGTGCATCGGTTGCCACGATGATGGCGCGCGCCGCGAGCCGTTCGCCGTCGGCGAGCTCCACTGTTCCTTCGTACAGTGCACGCACCTGCGCTTTTGTGCGCACCGTTCCAGCCGGCAGCGCCGCCGCGAGTTGGCGCGGAATTGCCTGCATGCCGTTGGCCGGCAAGGTGGCGCTGCCAGTGGCAAACATGCCGAAGAGGAACTCGAACCATTCCTGCGAGGCCGTCAGCTGGGGGTCGAGAAAGACGCCGCCAAAGAAGGGGCGGAAGAACCGATTGACGGCCCGATCAGAGAACCCACGCGCATGCAGGGCGCGCGCGGCAGTGACCTCGCCATGCTTCACCGGTTCGCCTTCGAGCGAAAGCATCGCATCGGAGCGCAGACGCAGCATCCGCAACGCATCGCCCACCGTGAAGACGCCGGAGAGGAGCGAGCCGACTCCTGCAATCGGCGCGCGCCACGGGTCCGCCACGCGCCCAAACCCTTCGCCGCGCCAGACCAGTGCGCCCGGGGCGAAGCGTCCGAGGTGCAACGCGTCGAAGTCGAGCACCGCACGCGCCTCGGGATACGAGTCGAGCATTACCTGGAAGCCGCGGTCGAGGAGGAACCCGTCCACGCTCTCGGTGGTGAGTCGTCCGCCAACGTCGGGGGACGACTCCAGAACGAGTGGGGTGAGCCCGGCCTGCACGCAGGTGCGCGCGGCGGCGAGTCCGGCGAGCCCGGCCCCGATGATGATCACATCGTGTTGCGGCGTCATGGTGATTCAACATAACGATGACGCCGCGGGTTCCGATTGCCGCTGCCGCGAGCGGCGCTAGCTTCTGGTGATGACCGCTCCCCAGAAAACCTACGACCGCGCGTACTTTGAGCAGTGGTACCACGACCCCGACCGGCGCGTCATCACGCCGGCGGCCGTCGCCCGCAAGGTGCGGCTCGCGTTGGGGGTCGCCGAGCTCCTGCTGGAGCGCCCGGTGCGGACGGTGCTCGACGTGGGCTGCGGCGAAGGTGCGTGGCGCGAACATTTGCGGCGCGAACGGCCCAATCTGCAGTACACGGGAGTGGAGTCGAGCGAGTACGCGCTCGAGCGCTTCGGAAAGACGCGCAACATCCTCCGTGGCAGCTTCGGTACCCTGAACGACGCGCCGCTTGATGGACCGTACGATCTCATTGTCGTCTGCGACGTGCTGCAGTACGTCCCCGACGATGAACTTGCCCCCGGTCTCAAGGAAGTGGCGCGCCTGCTCGGCGGCGTGACGTATCTCGAGGCGTACACGACCGAAGATCAAATCGAAGGCGATCGCACGGCGTGGCACGAGCGTTCGACGGCGGAGTATCGCAAGCGGTTTCGCGCGGCGGGGCTGCTGTCGGTGGGAATGCATTGCTATGTGGGCGGCGCGCTGAAGGAATCGACGGCGTCGCTGGAGCGAGGCGCGTGAGCGCGGTGCAGATGGTGCAGATCAAGATCTGTTGTATCGCGGGAATCGCCGAAGCGGAACTCGCCCTCTCGCTCGGCGCCAACGCGCTCGGCCTCGTGAGTGCGATGCCAAGCGGACCGGGGGTGATCGAAGAGTCCGTGATTGCCGAGGTTGCGCGGTGGGCCCGGGGGAGGGTACGCACGTTCCTGCTCACATCGCAGACCGATCCGTTCAAAATCGCCGCGCAGGTAGAGGCGCTCGCGCCTGAGACGGTGCAACTCGTGGACGCCCTCGGGCCTGGTGCGCACGAGACGCTGCGTCGGCTCATTCCGCGCACGCCTTTGGTGCAGGTGATCCACGTGCGCAGCGAGGCCGACGTCGCGGACGCCCTCGCGGTCGCGCCACTCGTGGATGAACTGCTGCTTGATTCGGGGAATCCGAACGCCGCGGTGCGTGAACTTGGCGGCACCGGGCGCACGCATGACTGGCGACTGAGCCGTCAGATTGTCGAGCGGGCGGGGAAGCCCGTCTGGCTCGCCGGCGGCCTTCGCGCCGAGAATGTCCGCGAGGCGATTGCCGCGGTGCAGCCACAGGGGTTGGACATCTGCTCCGGGGTGCGCGTGCAGGGCGCGCTGGACCCTGTTCGGCTTGCTGCCTTCATTTCCGGAGCACGCGCCCTGACTTGACGCGGGGCGGTTGTGGTGTAACCTTTCATCCGGATATACGGATGAAGCGACTTCCCCTCTTCGACCGGTTGTCGGCACTGGCCGACCCGATTCGCTCGCGCCTCCTCCTGTTGTTGGAGCGGCACGAGCTCACGGTGTCGGAGCTCAGGTCGGTGGTGCAGTTGCCGCAGTCCACGGTGAGCCGCCATTTGAAGGTGCTGACCGATGCCGGATGGATCAGCGCTCGAGAAGATGGCACCAGCAATCGGTATCGGCTCGATGCGAAGTCGCTCGATGCCGGCACGCGAAAGCTGTGGACCTCGGTACGGGAAGAAGCGGAGCGGTTGCCGGCCGCGGCGCGCGATGTGCAGCGGGTGAAGGGAGTGCTCGCGGAGCGTCACACGCGATCGCAGCAGTTCTTTGCCAGCTCGGCGGCGCAGTGGGACAAGGTGCGTGCGGAACTGTTTGGTACGCGCACGGAGTTATTTGCGATGGTTGGCTTGCTCGACGCTGATGCCGTGGTCGGTGACCTCGGGTGCGGAACGGGTCAGCTCTCGGAAGTGATGGCGCCCTTTGTTCGCCACGTGATCGCGGTGGATGAATCGGCGGCAATGTTGAAGGCGGCGCGCGCGCGGCTCGCGGCGGTGGAGAATGTTGAACTCCGCGCTGGCAGTATCGAAGCGTTGCCGATCGAAGATGGCCGACTCGATGTGGCCGTGATGTCGCTGGTGTTGCACTACGTGGCGGAGCCGGTGGCAGTACTGGCCGGTATCCGACGCGCGCTCGACCCGCGAGCGGGCAAGTTGCTGCTCGTGGACATGCTGCCGCACGACCGCGCCGAGTATCGGCAGACGATGGGACATGTCTGGCTGGGTTTTGATACGGAGCAGATTGTGCAGTGGGGTTTGGAGGCCGGGTTCGGCTCGGTACGAGCGCATGCACTTCCGGCTGCGTCGCAGGTGAAGGGGCCTTCGTTGTTCGCTGCAGTGTTGCAGATGTAATCGTTGTCAGATGAAGGCAGGAGGATGGAGGATGTCTCTTCCGTCCGCTCCGAAGCTTTCATCCTCCATCCTCCATCCTCCATCAAGCAGGCCAACATGACCGCTGTTGCTCCCGTGTTGCACCCCTTCGACGCCGTGAAGGCCACCGGCCGTCCCCCGTTCAAGGTCGCTGACATCAACCTCGCCGATTGGGGCCGTCAGGAAATTCGTCTTGCCGAGTACGAGATGCCGGGCCTCATGGCGCTGCGCAACGAGTACAAGGGCAAGAAGCCCCTCGCCGGCGCGCGCATCATGGGCTCGCTGCACATGACCATCCAGACCGCCGTCCTCATCGAGACGCTGGCCGAGCTCGGCGCCGATGTGCGTTGGGTCTCGTGCAACATCTTCTCGACGCAGGATCATTCGGCCTCGGCGGTCGTCGTGGGCAAGGACGGCTCGATCGCGCAGCCGCGCGGTATCCCCGTATTCGCTTGGAAGGGCGAGTCGCTCGAGGAATACTGGTGGTGCACCGAGCAGGCGCTGATGTGGCCCGATGGCGGCGGCCCGAACCTCATCCTTGATGACGGTGGCGACGCCACGATGCTCGTCCACAAGGGCACCGAGTACGAGGCCACCGGCGTCGTGCCGGCCTTCGACGCGGCGAACGAGCCCGAAGAGTGGGGCGTCATCCTTGAGTTGCTTCGCAAGACGATCAAGGAAGACCCGACGCGTTGGACGACGGTGGGCAAGGCAATC
>JANLTT010000250.1:0-3270 GCA_031363115.1 Gemmatimonas sp. | reverse complement strand
CTCGAGGGCGAGTTCTCCGTGGCGCGCGAGACGGGGCGCATCGCGCTGAAGATGGGGAGCAGCATCTCGGACCTCTGGACCTTCGAGCTGGGCGATACGCAATCGGCGCGTCGTCTGACGTCGGGCACGGCGTGGTACAGTCGCGCCACGATCTCACCAGATGGAACGCAAGGATGGTACATTCGTGGCGATGGGCTGGGCGATAATCTCTACAGCGTTACGATGGATGGCCGCGAGGAAGCGGCGTCCACGGAGCGCTATCCCGCCCTGGTCGTCGTGCCGAGCGTTTCGCTTGACGGTCGTCGCGTGGTGTACGGGCATGCGATGCCGAACGGTTCGCGGGTGAGTGAGTTGCTCCTGCCGTCACGCGAGGTGCGGCATGCGGATGGGTGGCCAGATGTCCAAAGCAACATCTACGCCGTTGGTGCGCGCGCCCTGGTGTATCTGACGAATGACGGGGCGTTCTATGTGGCGGACTCGCTGAGTGCGACTCCGCGACGAATCGCGATGCTGACGGGGAAGACGCTGGTGATGATGGCCCCGGGGCCGAGCGAGACGGAGGTGATGGCTGTTGTCGCGGAGCGCTCGTCGACCGATGCGAACCGGCGTGAGACGTCGATTGGCTCGCTCCGACTCTCTGACGGCGCATTCACGCCGCGTGCGCGCGTAGCGGGCACGGTGGTCTCGCTGACGTGGCGCGCCGATGGGAGTGTGTGGTATCGCGAGCGGCCGCGCGGGGAGCTGGCGTCTTGGCTGTGGGAGTTGCGGCCCGGGAGTGCGCAGCCGGAGCGGCGGATGCGGGTGCCGGACATATGCCGTCCGGATGAGACGCCGATTGCGGCGCGCGCGGGGCGAGCGGTGTGCGTCTCGTCTGATCGACGCGCGGATGTGTGGACGGTGGACCTGCCGTCGATGATGCGGTAGGCTAGGCCGGCACCTTTGCGTGAGCCGAGAGAAACTCTCGCGCCTCAGGCACTGCGCGCAACACGCGCATGAGTGTGTCGGTCACTTTGCTTTGGAAGATCGTGCCGCGTTCCCAGCGCACGACGGTTTTGGCGCCGGCGCCGATGAGGCGTTCGAAGGCGGCTTGTGAGAGCTGTAGTGATTCACGCAGCTCTCGGATCTCTTCGGGGGAGAGCAGCCCCTCGCTCTTGCGCACGACGTCGGCGGCGGCGCGATGCACGGCATCCATGTCGCCCGGGGCGTAGTAGGTCTCGCCACACACAGCGCAGCGCTGCAAGTCGCGCAACACCGCGATTGGCTCACGGCCAGGAAAGGCGACGCTCACCTCGTAGAGTCCGCGCGGAACTGGCCCCTCGCATTCAACACAGGTCAGTAGGTCGTTTCGCATCAGAGCTCCTTGAACGAAATGATCGCCATCAGCTCGCCACGCGTGCCGAGCCTGATCTGAATCTTCACGTACAGTTTCAGCGAGCCCACGGTTGGGCGATACACGTCCTGCATGAGTCCCGGCATTTGGCGAGCGGGCATCGTCTTGTAGAAATCGCCTGGGCGAAGCGCCTCGACGATGGCAGCGATTTGCGCGTCGTCGAATCCCAGTGCAAGTCCATCAAGGCGTGCTCGTTCCGTAAGTCGGAACGAGCCACGCCGAAGCAGCTGGCGGACCACGTCGAGCGAGTAGGTCGGCGAAGTGCTCATCGCGGCCTACCCAAATATGGTAGCACAGTGCTACCACACGCACAAGCCGCCCCCTGCGGATTCAATCGGTTCGAAGTCATCCCGCACGATGGGGCTCCGCCCCTCGCGCGCCGGCATCACTCCATCGCGTCCGGCGTCAAAAACCGCCCCCGCCACCGCCGGTCCAGCTTCAACCGCCCCAGCTCCCCCGCCCAGTACCTCGAGCTATCCCGCAGCCACCGCTCGTGCATCCGCTTCCGCTCCGTTTCGTCCCCCCAGTAAGACACGGTGAGCACGAGGTTGAAGAGATCTGGCCCATCGGCCCCCACGCGCATCAGGGTGAGATGGTGCGTCCGCGGCCCGGTGGATGGGCGTGCAATCACGTAGTAGTGGCCGCTCGGGTCATTCGCCGGCGGTTCGATCGACACGAGCACCGAGTCGTCGTAGTTCGCCATCAGCGTGCTCTCAAGGTCGCGCACCGTGACTTGCCCTTCGCGCCAGATGCCGGCGAAGTAGAAGCTGATGTAGAGGTCGGGGCCGTGCGGATCGCCGGGATAGCGTGAGCCCTGGTAGTAGACGTTCGCGACCTTCGTGACCGAGTCCATCCAGTGGTCGCCGAACCGGAATCGCTCGCGACCGATCATCAGATAGTACGTGTAAGGCGCGAGCGCGACAGGGCTCGGCGTTGGCTCCGGTGTGGGCGCGGAGCAGGCGAGTGCGAGGAGAAGGAGCGGGAGTGCGCGATGCATGCGCACTACGATACGCGTGGGGACTGACAGTCGCGCGTTAACGCGGAGTGAAGCCTATGCGGCGCGCGTGGGATCCGTCCACTTCAATCGCGGGAAGCGCGAGAAGTCGGTATCCGCCGAGCAGAGCTCGGCGCCGTTTTCGATGGCGAGGGCGGCGAGATGCGCGTCGGGTACCAGTTGTCCTGCGGCCGGCACCACCTCTACCAACTCGCGAAGGATTGCCCAGTGGCGTTCGCCGGGATGCAGAATCCGCACGTTCGGGCGCGCAAGCCAGCCGTCAATTACCTCCACAGCTTCGCGCGGCTCGAGATATGGCTTGAAGTGCCGATTCGTTGTGATGCGAAGGAAGCCGAGGAGGGAGTGCCAAGGGAGCGCGACGACTTCATCCTCATTGAGGATGCGTTCGAGGAATGCGCGCAGCCTCGCGTAGTTCGGGGTCTCCGCGCTAAAGGCGCCGACCAAGATGTTGACGTCGAGAATCCTCACTCGCTCGGCCTCGGACGTTGCGTCTTTAGATAGCGCTCCATCTCTTCTTCGTGAAGAAACTCCTTGATGGTTTTCGCGTCCCAGTTCCGGCCGAGGTTGAAGGTTGGCAGGCGGTACGGCTCGCGCGCCGCTGCTGGTACCGGCGTGAGCCCGCGGGTAAGCGCCCGATTCAGGGCATCCTTAAACGAGATGCCCTCGTCATCGGCGAGCTTCCGAAGGCGTGCGAGGAGGTCTTGGTTGATATCCACGGTAGTCCGCATGCATTGATGCTAACGCATCAACAGGGTGATGTCAAAGCATTAAATGCTGATCCTGTGAGCTCAAGTGTATTCCCATTAACGCTTTACACGTCATCATTCCAACGCGGACCACATCATATTGTCCGCTGTCAGTCCCC
>JANLTT010000249.1:0-9622 GCA_031363115.1 Gemmatimonas sp. | reverse complement strand
CGGCGCACTCACTGGTGACCGCGCGGCCCACGTTGTGGACGCCCGTTCCCTTGAGTTCAAACTTGAAGTCGTTGCCGATCCCAATCAGCCGATAATGCATCCGTGAAATATGGACGAAAACACGGACTGGCGCGACCTAGGCCGTGCCGGTGTTCCCTGCCGATGACGAGGCGCCGCGCACCCGACCAATCGCGGTGAGCATCGCCCGCGCCTTGGTCTCCGTCTCCTCCCACTCCTTGACCGGGTCCGAATCGGCAACGATGCCGGCTCCCGCCTGCACGTTGGCCTCGTCTCCGGCCAGCACGCAGGTGCGTATGGTGATGCAGAGGTCCATTCGCTGGTCGCCCCACCCAATGTGCCCGACCGCACCCGCGTAGGGCCCGCGTCGCTCCGGCTCCAGCGAGTCAATGATCTCCATCGCCCGCACTTTGGGCGCCCCGGTCATCGTGCCCGCCGGGAAGACCGCGCGAAATACCTCGAGCGACGAACTGCGCTCGCGCAGCATCCCCTCGACTGCGCTCACGATGTGCAGCACATGCGAATAGCGCTCGACGACCATGAGCTCGCGCACCTGCACCGTGCCGTAGCGTGCGACACGCCCTACATCGTTGCGGCCGAGGTCCACAAGCATGATGTGTTCGGCCCGTTCCTTGGGGTCAGCCAGGAGTTCGGCGGCCATCGCCTCATCTTCCTCGAGGGTCGCGCCACGCGGTCGCGTCCCGGCAATCGGGCGCACGACGACCTTCCCGTCTGCGACGCGTACCAGCAGTTCAGGAGAGCTCCCCACCAGCTCGACATCCTCGAGCACGAGGTGGAACATGTACGGCGACGGGTTCAGCGCGCGGATCGCGCGGTAGAGCGAGGTGCCGTCGAAGTCGCGCGGCACGCGGATGCGGCGCGCGAGCAGGGCCTGGAAGACATCGCCCGCAAGAATGTGCTCCTTGATGCGCGCCACGTGCGCGAGAAAATCCTCGCGACGGTAGCTCGACACGCCGATGGCTGGCGCGGCTGCCGCATCGAGTGTCAGCGGCGGCAACGCGGGGCCCGTCCGCAGGCGATCAATCGATGCGTCAATCTCGCGTTGCGCTTCGTCCCATACCTGCCGCAACGACGCCGTCGAGACGTCCTCCGGAATCACGACGCTCGCCACCACCCGCGCCTGCGAGCGGAGATTGTCCACGATCACGACCGTTCCCGTGAGCAGGAAGAGCGCGTCGGGGCAGGGAATGGCCCTCGGGGGCGCCTGCGGGAGCCGCTCGATGTGCCGCACCACATCGTAGCTGAAAAAGCCCACCGCTCCGCCCCAAAAGGCCCCCAACTCTGGGGCCTCCACCGGGGCATTCCGCGTGAGCTTCGCGCGCAGATCGGCGAACGGGTCGTCCACGGTACGCGCACCGTGCCAGCCCGCAGACGCGGTCCAATCCTCCACCACACCATCGGTGAGTCGCCACGCGGCACGCGGCGCGGTCCCCATGAAGGTGTAGCGCGCCCACATCTCGCTTCCCGCGGGGGCGGATTCGAGCAGGAACGCGAACGGGCCCTGCCGCAGGCGATGAAAGGCCCCGACCGCCGTCTCGGCATCGAGCAGGCAGTCGCGCCAAACCGGTACCAGCATGCCAGCGCGCGCGCGCGCGACAAACGCATCGAAGCTCATGGGCGCGCCGTGCCGCTGGTAACCATGGCCCCGCGCCAAATTGCGCCAATTGGCGTCACGCGGATGTTGTTTCGCTCGGGTCGTCCCACGATCTTTTGCGTATGCATGCCTTTCGCGCGGCTTTGACCGCGGTCGGAGTGATTCTGCTTGGTGCGTTCACGGTATCCCTGCCCGCGGCGGCGCAGGAGACGTGGAACGATTCGCGTTCGCTTGAGCTCGTGCGAGCCGCCGCCGCACGCCGTGCCGTGCAACTCGCTGACACGGGGTTGCGGGACTACACCGCGCGCGCGACCGGAACCCTCACCTTTCTAGCCCAACTCGGCGACGGATTCCTCGAGTCGCCCGCTCTCATCAAGAGCGACCAACTCGTGCTCGAAGTCTATTGGGGCGCGCCCAACCAGAGCAAGCAACGCATCATCGGGCGGCGCGACACGCTGCTGTTGCCGACCGATCAGGAGTACCATCGTGACCACCTCGGCGTCATTCAGAACAATTTCCCGGACATCATTCGACTCGGTGACGGCGACGAAGTCCTCGACGTCCCGCACCCGCTGTCGCCCACCGGTGAGTCGGTCTACGACTATCGTCTTGCCGATTCCCTCGCGATTCGCGGCACGGGCGTCTCCGTGGATGTGATGATGATCAGCGTGCGGCCAAAGGACCCGCGCGTGCCCGCGGCTGTGGGCGCGGTCTATCTCGATCGCGCCACTGGGAGCGTCGTGCGCATGACCTTCTCGTTCACGCGCGCGGCGCTCCGCGACCCGCGGCTTGAGGATGTCTCTGTCATTCTCGAGAATGGGTTGGTGGAGGGACGCTTCTGGTTGCCGCGACGACAGGAAATCGAGATTCAGCGCTCGGCCAGCTGGATGGACTTTCCGGTACGCGGCATCATCCGAGGGCGCTGGGAAATCTGTTGCATCCAGGCCAACGCGAATGTGCGCCCGGAGACCTTCCGCGGCGCCGAGATTGTGGAGGCCGGCACGCGGGAACAACTGCGCGCCTATGCCTTCGAGGGCGATGTGCTGAGCGCGCTCACCGACGACGTCCGCGCCCTCGACGCCGAAGAGGTACGTGCCGTGCAGGACGAGGCGCGCCGTCTCGTGCAGGCGGGCGCACTGGCGCGCGTCCGCTCGAGCAATCTCTCGGCCCGGAGCATCAGCGATTTCGTACGGAGTGATCGCGTCGAAGGCCTCGCCATCGGCGCCGGCTTCGCGCAGCGACTCGGCGGCGGGTTCAGCACGACGGTTGGCGGGCGGTACGGGACGGGAGATCATCGCGTGAAGGGGCGCGGCACGATTGCCTGGCGTCGGGCCAGCGGTCTCTCGGTTGCCCTCACCGGCAGCGACGACTGGCTCCAGCTCGGCGAGGTCCCCGAAGTCAGCGGGATTCGCAACTCCATCGCGTCGCAGGAATTTGGTAGTGACTGGACCAACCCGATTTCCGCGCGCGGCGGGGCGCTTCGGGTGGAGCAGGTGAATGGCCGTGGGCGCCGCCTGATGGCCGAGGCGGCCGTGCGTCGCGAAGGGGCGCTGGTCGTCGAGGCCACAAGTGCCTGGGGGACCTTCAAGCCCACGGTCGCGGCGCAGGAACTTGATCGGCGCGCGCTGACCCTCGGGTGGGAGTCGTCCCAGCTCCTGGCAAATGGCACCGGGAAGCGCCGCGCAGCACTTCGCGTCACGGGGAGCGAAATCGGGGTCCCTGGGAGTGGCGAGTGGGCCTCGCGGATCGCGCGCTTCGGCGGGGAGTTCGAGCTTGCCATCCCACTTGCCTCGGGGAAGTTCATCACCCGAACCGTCGCGGCGGGCCTCTCCCGCGGGGCGACGCCGTTCCAGGACGCGGTCCGTTTCGGCGGTCCAGTCACCGGCCCCGGCTATGACTTTCATGGCCTCGTGGGCGGAGCCGGGGTGAGCCAGCGGCTCGAGTGGCAGGGAAGAATCCCCTTCATCCCGCTCGACCTCGGCCGTTTCGGTCGCGTACCGGCGACGCTTGTGCTCGCTCCGTATCTGCACGCCGTGTGGATTGACCGTGCACAGGCTTCGACCGGGGGCTGGCATCCAGCTATCGGGATTGGAACGATTGGCTTTTTCGACCTCCTTCGCGTCGATGTCGCCCGCGGACTGCGGGACGGGCGCTGGACCTTTTCGTTGGACATCTCCCGAGACCTTTGGCCCATTCTCTGAACGCCGCACGAATCCGCTGATAATGCTGGCCCCCTGAGTCCCACGCGGTATCTTTCCATCGTGTTGTCGGTTCCGCACTACCTATGAGGAAGTGAATGGCGAGCCCCCCGAAGTCGGCAAAGGACGAATGGCTGATGGCGACGCTCGAGGGGTTGTTGGAGGCGTCGCAGTTGGATGCGCTTCGCACCAGCCCCCCGGACAGCCTGTGGGAGGAGACCGTTCGCCGCGGCTGGCTGACGGACGATGCCGTCGTGAAGGCGTTGGCCGCGCGCTTCCGTTTCAAAGTCGCGGACCTGAGCAGTGTCAGTCAGCAGGCGCGTGAGCTCGTGCCGGAGGCACTGGCCCGGAAGTTTCGCGTGCTGCCATTGTCGATCTCCGATTCCGTCCTCGACATCGCGACCTCCGATCCGCTCGATCTCGATTGCGAGCGCACGCTCGCCTTCGCGCTTGGCCGCACCGTGCGCATGAGTATCGCGGCCCCGAAGCGCATCGCCGATCGAATTGATGAGGTGTACCGCCCCGAGAACGTGATCGAGAAGATCCTCGAGAACGTGCAGGGCAGCTACGACGTCGAGAACATCAACGAGACGGTTGAGGAAGCAGATCTCGATATCAATGCGTCGCGTGCGGGTGAGCGCCCGGTCATTCAGCTCGTGGACCGCATTCTCGCCGAAGGCATCGCGTCGCGCGCGTCGGATATTCACTTGGAGCCGGAAGAAAGCGGCGTCGCCGTGCGCTATCGCATTGACGGCGTGCTTCGCCAGGCGATGGTGCTGCCAAAGGCCGCGGGCATTCCGCTCGTGTCGCGCGTGAAGATCATGGCGCAACTCGACATCGCCGATCGCCTCCGACCGCAGGACGGCCGTGCGCGCGTCGCCGTGAGCGGCAATCGCGTGGACCTGCGCGTCTCGACGCTGCCCGCCTCGCAGGGCGAGAAGGTCGTGATTCGCGTGCTCGACCAGCGCACGACGATTCTTTCGCTCGACTCGCTTGGCCTCCTCCCCGATGAGCTCAATCGCATCATGGAGCTGTTGCAGGCGCGTGAGGGTATCGTGCTCGTGACTGGCCCCACCGGCTCCGGCAAGACGACGACGCTCTACTCCATGCTCCGCACGGTGCAGGCACGTGGCGTCAACATCGTCACCGTCGAAGACCCGGTCGAGTATCGCCTGCAGGGGATCGTGCAGGTGCAGGTGAACGAGAAGGCGGGGCTCACCTTCCCGGCGGCGCTGCGCTCGATCCTCCGCCAGGACCCTGACGTCATCCTCGTCGGCGAAATCCGCGACAAGGAAACGGCGAACATCGCGATTCAGGCCTCCCTGACGGGCCACTTGGTGCTCTCAACACTCCATACGAATGACGCCGCCAGCTCGGTGACGCGTCTCGTGGACATCGGCATCGAGACGTACAAGATCGCCGCTGCACTGAAGGGTGTCGTCGCGCAGCGCCTTATGCGTCGCATCTGTTCGCACTGCCGCGAGCTCTCCGTCGGTCAGGTTCCCGATCGCCTGACGCGGTACTTCCCCGATCAGGGCACGCTGTATCGCGCCGTCGGGTGCCCCGAATGCTCGATGACGGGCTACCGCGGGCGTCTGGCGATTGACGAAGTCCTCTTCGTCACCGAGGAGGTCGAGCGTCGCATCGCCGGCAACGAGAGTGTCGAGCGCATCAACGATGGCGCGCGTGAAGGGGGGATGAAGTCCCTCTGGGAATCGGCGGTGCAGCATGTGCGTCAGGGCGAGACCACGATTGAGGAACTGCTCCGTGTGCTCGAGGCCCCGCAGGAGGGGAGTGCGCGCTCTGGGGTCTCGGCGCGCGTCACGACCGAAGAGGTGAACACGGTTCGTCCGGCCGAGCCGCGCGGTTCGCGTAGCGTCCAGCAGATCAACGAGGACGAAGAAGGCTCGTCGGCGCAGGCAACGGTGGATGGCGGCCAGCGTCGGCGCTCAGGCACCCGCCACGCGGTGCCCTCCACCTTCTCCGGTGAGGCGTTCGAGCTCGCCGACGAAGAGAAGGTCAAGCGACCGGCCGCCAAGCGCGTCCTGCTCGTGGAAGACGAGGAATCGCTTCGCCGCGTGATGAAGGATCTCCTCGAGCGCGAAGGCTTCGTCGTCTTCGAGGCCGGCGATGGCGTGATTGCCCTCGACGAAGTTGATCGCCTCGCCCCCGATCTCGTCGTACTCGATCTCAACCTCCCGCGACTCGATGGGTACGGCGTGTTGAGTCACCTGCGTGCGCGTCCTGCCACGCAGAAGCTCCCCGTGATTGTCCTGACGGCGAAGGGCGATGAAGAGAGCGAGGTGCGCGTCTTCGAGTACGGAGCCAGCGACTATCTCACCAAGCCATTCCGCGCCCGCGCGCTCTCCGCGCGCATTCACTCGCTGATCGATCGCAAGGCGAAGCCCTAGTGCCTGCGGTCCCCATCGAGGTGCGTGTCGTTGATGTGGTCGTCTTCCGACGCGTGCAGAAGGGGTGGCAAGTCCTCGTCCTCCGCCGCGCCGCCGGCACCCGTTGCCCCGGCAGTTGGGAGATGGTGCACGGCAAGGTGAACGAAGGGGAAGCCCTCGAGGTCGCCGCGCGTCGTGAATTGCACGAAGAAACGGGGCTCACCGCCGAGTCGCTGTTCTCCATCACCATGCATCCGTTTTATCTCGTGGCGCGCCAGACGGTGCAGATTGCCGCGGTCTTCGCGGCAGTGGTCCCCGGCGATGCGCCCGTGGTGCGCAGCGAGGAACACGACAAGCATGGCTGGGTCACGGTCGCCGCGGCGCGTCGTCGCTTCTCGTGGCCGCACGAGCGCCGGCATCTCGATGATGCGTTCACTTTGCTGCGCACTCCGGCCGTGCACGACGTACTGATCATTCCGCCCGAATAAGAAGAAATGTTCACAGGAAGGTCCTTCCTGTGAAAAGCAGTTCAAGGCTGAATCGAGCGCTCGGTAGAAGTGCGCAACCGATCCCCTTCCGGAGGCGCATTCGGCTTCACGCGCACCGACTTCGCGGGGATCCCCACGTTCACGTGGTACGGCCGCACATCCTTCGTCGCCACCGCGAGCGCCCCCACCATTCCCTGCTCGGCGACATGCACGCCGGCCAGCACCGTTGCGTGATATGTGATGCGCACACCATCGCTCAACACCGTCAGCGCGTTCGTGACATCCGCTTGCTCCACGATGCTGTGCGTGTGTGAATAGATGTTGGCGTAGTCGGAAATCGAGACCTTGTTCCCCATCCGAATCCCGCCGCGATCATCGAGCAGCACATGGCGATGTACGACCACGTCGTCACCGACTTCCAGGTTGTAGCCGAAGGTGAACTCCACGTGCTGGAAGCACTTGAAGTTCTTGCCGACCTTCTTGAAGATGTACGGCGCCAGGGCGCGGCGAAGCTTCACGCCGAGCTGCACGGCCTGACCCCCGATCGGCAGGCGGTCAAACGAATACCAGAGCCAGAGCAACGGCTTCACGCGCTGGAAGCGCGGCTGGTCGCAATCGCCGTAGTACTCCGGCTCGAGTGTCACGTTGCGCGGATCCAATGCCGCAAGCGCGAGCTGCGTGCCGAGGGGGGTGTGCAGGTCCGCCATCACCGCTTCGTACCGCCCGGCATACTGCGGATACGCGAGTTCCAGCAACGTGTCGCGACAGAGATGCGCCCAGTCGGTCGCGGGGTCCGCCAACTTCGTTTGCAGGTGCGCAATCCACGTGTCCTCGAGCTGCTCCGTTGGACGCGGGGGAGTGGGGCGAAGCGGGATGAGCGGCATTGGAGCGGGCTCCTGATTCTGTGCGGGGGTGTTCACAGGAAGGCGCGAAGGGTTCCCGGTAGCGGGAGGTTCCAGCGAACCCTAAGCAAAAAAATAAAGGGGACCGTCGGATCTACGGAATCCAAGGTCCCCCAAAATACTGTACCACACTCGGCTCCCTTCGTGCCTTCCTGTGAAAGCCGTTCAGCCCTTGTCCGAAGGCTCGGACTCAGGCTCCTCAGCCTCCGGCACCATGGACACCAGCGACACCACCGCCTCCGCCAGCTCATCACGCCCCTCGCCAGTCACCGCCGAGAACGGAATGATCTGCTCCGGATCCAGCGCTAACGAACCCGCCAGATCCTTCACGCGTGCGGCGACGGCACCCTTCGAAAGCTTATCGATCTTCGTCACGCAAATCAGCGTCGGCAGCTCCAACTCGGCCAGCATGTCCAGCATCTGCTTGTCGTCATCCGAGGGATCGCGACGAATATCCAAGAGTTGCACCACGCCGCGCATGCGCGGGGACTTCTTGAGGAAGCCCTCAATCAGAGGACGCCATTCGGCCTGACGCGTCTTGGAGATCTTCGCGTAGCCGTACCCCGGAAGGTCGGCGAGCACAAAGAGCCCATTCACGGCAAAGAAGTTGATCTCGCGCGTGCGCCCCGGTGTCTTGGAGACGCGCGCAAACGCCTTGCGGCGGACCAACGCATTCAGCAGCGAGGACTTCCCGACATTCGAGCGGCCCGCGAAGGCCACTTCGGGATAGTTATGCGTGGGACGCCAGCCCTCGGCCGTCGCCATCGGGCCGAGGAATTCGAGCGAACGAATCGGAAGTGGGTCGGGCGTGGCCGTGGTCTTCACAGGGGCCGGCGGCGTGGCGGAATCTCCGCTCACGCCTCCTTCTTCTGACGCGACGTCGTGATCTCGAGCAGGGGCGGCTGCTTCTGCGTGATGGTCGCTTCGGTCACGCGCACTTCAAGTACATCATCGCGCGACGGAAGGTCGAACATCGTCTCGAGCAGGACCTCCTCGAGAATCGCCCGCAGGCCGCGCGCGCCGGTGCCGCGCTGGATCGCCTTCTTGGCCACCGCGCGAAGCGCCGGCTCGTCGAAGGTGAGCTGCACGTCCTCGAGCTCAAAGAGCTTCTTGTACTGCTTGATGAGCGCGTTCTTCGGTTCGCGAAGAATCGTCACCAGGGCTTCTTCGTCGAGGCCTTCGAGCGGGACGGCGACAGGGAGACGGCCGACGAGTTCGGGGATGAGCCCGAAGCGCAGGAGATCTTCCGGCTCGATGGCCCCGAAGATGTTTGTCTTCGACGACTCGACTTTCGTGGCCGTGGACTCCGTGCCAAAGCCAATCTGCCGCTTGCCGAGTCGCGCCTCGATGATCTTCTCGAGGCCGTCGAAGGCGCCGCCGCAGATGAACAGGATGTCCTTCGTGTTGATCTGGATGTATTCCTGCTGCGGGTGCTTGCGGCCGCCCTGCGGCGGGACCGACGCAACCGTGCCCTCGAGGATCTTCAGCAGGGCCTGCTGCACGCCCTCACCAGACACATCGCGTGTGATGCTCGGGTTCTCACTCTTGCGCGCGATTTTGTCGATCTCGTCGATGTAGACGATGCCGCGCTCGCACTCGGCCACATTGAAATCGCCGGCCTGGAGGAGACGCACGAGAATGTTCTCGACATCTTCGCCGACGTAGCCGGCCTCGGTCAGCGTGGTGGCATCGGCGATGGTGAACGGCACATCGAGGATGCGCGCCAGCGTCTGCGCGAGCAGCGTCTTGCCGACGCCGGTGGGGCCGAGGAGGAGGATGTTCGACTTGTCGAGCTCGACATCGCCCTCGCGCTTCGCTCCGGAGTTGATGCGCTTGTAGTGGTTGTAGACCGCCACGGCGAGCGCCTTCTTGGCCCCTTCCTGCCCAATGACGTACTGGTCGAGGACGTTCTTGATCTCCTGCGGCACGGGGACCGTCGTGACGGTCTCCGTAACCTCCCGCTCCTCATCCTCGGCGAGAATCTCATTGCAGAGGGCGATGCACTCGTTGC
>JANLTT010000169.1:0-3741 GCA_031363115.1 Gemmatimonas sp. | reverse complement strand
GTGCTCGCCTCGCGCGGGCGAAAGCTCGCGGCGGAGAACTACGACGCGACCTTCGAGCTGACGATGGCGCGGAAGGATGTGCGGCTCATGATGGAGACGGCCGGCGATCTCCCGCTCACGATGCTGCCGGGGCTGGCGGCGCGGATGGATGCGAAGATCGCCCAGCGAAAGGGTGCGCTCGACATTGGCGTGATTGTCGAGGATGTGGTCAGGGGCGCGTAAGCCCCGATTCGCGTAGCTTGGGGAGTAGCCCGGCCACATATTTTCGGTCGCCTCCACTTCCAAGCCCCGAGACCGCGATGTCCGCCATCAACACCAGCACCACCGACGTCACCTTCCATCGCTGGTCCGACATGCCAAAGGAGGTCGTGACGGATCAGATCTCCCGCCGCCTCGTCACCGGCCAGGGGATGATGCTCGCGCACGTCTATCTCGCGAAGGGGGCCATCGTCCCCAAGCACCAGCACCACAACGAGCAGCTCACCTACATCCTCGAAGGGGCCCTGCGCTTCTGGATTGGCGAGCACGGCGAGAAAACGATGGACGTGCACGCTGGTGAAGTCCTGCACATCCCCTCGAATGTCTGGCACAAGGCCGAGGCGCTGGAGGACACGCTCGACGTGGATGTGTTCAATCCGCCGCGGCAGGATTGGCTCGACAAGACCGACGCCTACTTCCACCAGAAGTAGTCATGGATCTCGGACTCAAGGGGCGCGTCGCCTTTGTCGCGGCGGCCAGCCGCGGGCTCGGGGCTGCCATCGCCGAAGCACTCGCCGCGGAAGGGGCGAAGATTGCCTGCTGCGCGCGCACGCCGGAGATCCACGAACGCGCGGCCGCCCTCGCGTCGCGCTATGGCGTCGAGACACTCGGCATTGAAGCCGATGTCTCCAGTCCCGCCGATGTCACACGCGCAACGGCGGCAGCGATCGAGCGCTTTGGCCAAGTGGACATTCTCGTCACGAATGCCGGCGGCCCACCGCCCGGGCCATTCGAGAGTCACGCCCCTGAAGCCTGGCAGCGCGCGATTGCGCTCAATCTCGATAGCGTTATCAACCTGACGCGTGCGTTGCTGCCGGGAATGAAGACGCGTCGCTGGGGACGCATTCTCAACGTCACCTCCATCGCGGTAAAGCAACCAGTGGACGGACTCATTCTCTCCAACAGCGTCCGTGCCGCCGTCACCGGCTTTGCGCGCACGCTGGCGAATGAAGTCGCGCCCTTCAACGTGACGGTGAACAACCTGCTGCCGGGCTACACGCGCACCGAACGCCTCGAGCAGCTCGCGGCGTCCAACGCGACCGCCAAGGGCACCACGCGAGACGCAGCCTTCGCGGCGTGGGAACAGCAGATTCCGATGGGACGCGTCGGCGAACCGCACGAGTTTGCCGCCCTCGCCGCCTTCCTTGCCAGCGAGCGCGCGAGTTACATCACGGCGCAGAACATTGCCGTGGATGGTGGTTGGATTCGCAGTCTTCTGTAGTTCCCTGATACGCACACTCACGACCCAATACCTGTGGCCAAGATCGGCGAGACCCCATTCATCTGGCGCGATGGCACGTTCATCGACTGGAAGGACGCCAACATCCACGTGCTCGCGCACTCCGTCCAGTTCGGATCGGCGGTCTTCGAAGGCATCCGTTGCTACGCCACTCCGAAGGGCCCCGCAATCTTCCGGCTGCGCGAGCATCTCAAGCGCATGCTCAACTCGTGCAAGATCTACCGCATGCCGGTGACCTACACGATTGACGAACTCGTGGAGGCGAATCGCGAGCTCGTGCGTCGGAACGGCGTGGAGTCCTGCTATCTCCGCCCGATGGTCCTCCGCGGCTACGGCGCGGCTGGCATGGTCCCCTTCGACAGTCCCGTGGAGGTCTATCTCCCGTGCTGGCCATGGGGCGCCTACCTGGGTGCCGACGCGCTCGAGAAGGGCGTTGATGCCTGCGTCGCCAGCTGGCATCGCGTGGCACCGAACACCATTCCCGCCATGGCTAAGATTGCCGGCAACTATCTCGGCGGGCAGCTCATCAAGATGGAAGCGCTCGCCAATGGTTACGATGAGGCCATCGCGCTCGGCCCCGATGGCATGGTGAGCGAAGGCTCAGGGCAGAATGTGTTCGTGGTCGACGGCGGCGTGCTCTACACGCCGGCACTCGACGGCACACTCCTGCCCGGCATCACACGCAGCACCGTGATTGCACTCGCCGAGGAACTCGGCATCAAGATTGTGGTCGGCCCCCTCGCGCGCGAAGTGCTCTACACCTGCGACGAACTCTTCGTGTGCGGCACCGCGAGCGAAATCACGCCGGTGCGCAGCGTGGACAAGCTCCCCGTGGGCGATGGCAAGGTTGGCCCCATCACCAAGAAGTTGCAGTCGCTCTTCTTGGACATCGTGAACGGGCGCGTCGAGGATACGCGCGGCTGGCTGACGTACGTGAAGTAGCGTCGCGCGGGAGTCCGCCGAGCGACCCTAGGGCCGAGCGACCGCTTCTGCGATCGCTCGGCCCATTCGCTTTGCGGCGGCAGGGTGCGTGCGGAGCCAGAGCTCGGGCTCAATCAACTCCAGCTCCATCGTTTGCAGCGACCCGTCGGCGGCGCGGACGACATCCACGCGGCCGTAGAGCGGACGCGGCGAGCAAGCCGCGACCGCGCGTTCAGCGAAGGCAATCTCCTCCTGACTTGGGACATACTCAGTCCACGATCCGCCATGATCATCCTGCACGCGGAAGTCGCCCGACTTGGGCACTTTGCGCACGCCATGCGTGACGACGCCATCAATCACCACGAGCGTGAGTTCCCCGCCGGCGACGATGTCGGAGATGAAGGGCTGGAACATGAAGGCCTCGCGCGCACGAAACTCGGCGAGCGCATCGTCAACTTCAGCGGCATTGGCAACCGTGACGCGATACGTATTGCGTGCGGCCCCGGATACGCAGGGCTTGATGACCGCTTCGCTCCAACCCGTCTGCGCGAAGAGGTCGTGTAGCATGCGTGCGTCTCCCGCCTCGAGGTAGACGGAGGGCACCGTCGGGATGCCGCGGGCCTCGAGATCGGCGAGGTAGTGCTTGTCGAGATTCCACCAGATCGTCTCCGACGCATTGATCAGCTGCGTCTCGCGCTCCACGCGGCGGAGCCAGGCCGTGAACTCCTCGTAGCGCACGAAGTAGTCCCAGGTGGTGCGAAAGACCGCGGCGCGGAACTGTGACCAGTCTACCGTGGCATCTGCCCAGTCCACGCGACGCGCGGTCAGTCCATGCTCCGCGAGCGCCTCCATGAGGAGGGCGTCATCGCGAAGAATGTTGGCATGATACCAATCTCCATCTGGCGCCTGCATACCGGCGTAGCGGTGCTCGGTGAGGAGGGCGATCTCGGCGCGTGCGGGCATTCTCCAACAATAGCGAGGACACGAAGCCCCTCGCGGGTGCCGCTGGGCATCGCCGCCGCCCACATTTCGGGGGTGAGCACCCACGCGCTGCGGCACGACCTGGAGGGAATCGAATCCCTTCTCGGAGAAGTCGCCCAATCACCCGAAGACCTCTCCGGCGAGTTTCTGGGGCGATTGGTGGCGTTCCTGCGTCCGACGCGGATGCACAGCGCGTCCGAGGCATCGGCGCCAATCGAGGGGCTCATTGCGCTCCTCGCGGCGCGACCGATGCTCGCCGCCGCGTTCAGCGACCACGTGCGCGCCGTATTGCTCTCCCGCATGCACCGCACGCTGTACGCGGAGTCGGGCATTCTCACGAG
>JANLTT010000161.1:0-10884 GCA_031363115.1 Gemmatimonas sp. | reverse complement strand
CCCGCCGACGAGAAGGCGCCCCCGGGCTTCGGCCCGTAAGTCGGCACCGATTGGTTAAGTAGAAGACGAGAGGGGTGCCCGCGCAGTGGGCACCCCTCTCGTGCATCCATTCATGTCGCGCCGTACGCGTCAGTGCGGCGTACCGTCCGGCTTCCGCGCGTGCGGCACATCCGTCACGCCGCCCGACACAATAAAGGCGAGCACATCCGAGCTCACTGCATCGAGTCGCGTGATGCGCGATGCTGGTACCACCACGAGCTGGCCCGCAAAGTTGTACGACTGCGGGAAGTACACCGCCACGTCATCCGGCAGTCCAAGTTTCTCGAGCGACTGCTGCGTGATGAATCCGAACGTGCGCACCGCACCATCGGCGGACATCGCCACCATCACCGGGCGGTCGAAGCGGCGCTTCTCGCCCACGAAGGCGTCGAGCAGGTCCTTCGTCGAGTTGTAGAGAATGCGTACGAAGGGCAACCGGTCGAGCAACTGCTCGAGCCGCTCGACCAGACTGTTCCAGAGCAGGTTGGTGCCGAGGAACCCGACCACGGTGATGCCGACAATCGTCACGACAAAGCCCGCACCGGGAATGTCGATGCCCAGCCAGCCGTCAATCGTGCGCAGAATCACCCAGCAGATCCAAACCGTCACCGCGAGGGGGACGGTGAGGACCACGCCGCGCAGGAAGTAGGTCGCGAGTCGCTTCATGGGTTGGTGGGCAACGGCAGCGGGGGGAAGGGCGTTACTCAGAGATACGTCCAGAAGATAACCCTGAACCGGTCGTCCCGATGCTTCGTCGCTCCGCCGAATGCTCGCCTTCGCGTCAACTCATTCGCTTCATTGGTCGGGCCGTCGCGCTCGCACTGCTGCTCCCGACGATTGCGCTCGCGCAGAGCGAACGGAGACAGTTGAGCCAGGACACCTACGATCTGTGGCGCACGATCCTGCAGCCGGCGCTGTCACCCGACGGACGCTGGGCGGTCTACACCCTTTCTCCGACAGTCGGCGATGGCACCCTGGTCGCGCGCGCGACGTCGGGGACGGTGGAGCACCGCGTGCCACGTGGTTCCACGGGGCGGCCGCTCCAGTCGGTCAGTGGGACGCCTTTCACAGCGCAGGCGGCTTCGGTGACGGGCGATTCCAAGCACGTGATCTTCCTGCAGTATCCGACACAGGGTGCGCTCGACTCCGCGCGCGCGCGTCGCGCGCGGCCGGCCGACCAGCCCAAGCCGGGACTCGCGATCCTGTCGCTGACGGACGGGCGTGTGACGGGCATCGAGAAGGTGCGCGGTTTTCAGGTCGCACGTGATGGTGGTCGCTTCGTTGTGTATCAGGTCGAAGTGGACTCGGCCGCGGCGAGTGGGGCTGGGGCCGCGGGGCGCACCGGTCGCGGAGGCGCGGGCGCAGGTGCTGCGGCGGCCGCCACGGCTGGCGATTCCGCGCGCCCCGCCGCGCGACGCAAGGACAGCGGCGCCGCGATGGTGATTCGTGAGCTCGCCACCGGGACCGAAGTGCGCGTCGAGGGCGTGACCAACTATGCCGTGGACAAGAGTGAGCGGTGGCTCGTGTACAGCGTTGCGGGGGCGGATAGCCTCGGCGTCGACGGCGTGTACGCTCGCGAACTCGCCACGGGCACGGTGACCACGCTGAAGAAGGGAACGGGCAACTACCGCAGCCTCGCCTTCGATGACGCCGCGACGCAAGTCGCGTTCATCACCGACGCCGATCGCTGGGGGCAGGACACCGTGCGTTACGCGCTCTATCATGCGTTGCTGGGCAGCGCCCGCGCTCGCGGGCCGCAGGGGGCCACGCGCGTCGTGTCCTCCACGGACGTCGCCCCCGGGATGCAGATCGCCGAGCGCGCCCGCGTGGAGTTCGTGAAGTCCGGTGGCGTGGTGCAGGTGGGCGTCGCGAAGGTACAGCCCGATTCCATTCCTGCCGATTCGCTCGCCGACAAGGCCGTGGTTGATCTCTGGCATTGGCAGGACGCGCGCCCGCAGCCGATGCAGCGGCTGCAAGTCGCGCAGGATCGCGGGCGCCAGTACACCGCGGTTTATCACATCGCGACCAAGCAGTTCCGTCAGATTGCCAACGAGCGCTTGCCGCTGGTCACCCTCTCGGACGACGGGCGCACGGCCATCGCCACGACGAGTGTGGCATACGAACTGCTCGTTCCGATGGGCGAGGACGGCAACGACATCCACGTCATCAATACGGTGACCGGCGTCGTGCGCCAAATCGCGACGAATGTGCAATCGACTGGGCAGCTGTCGCCGGCGGCGAAGTTCGTTGCGTGGTGGCACGACGGGAAGTGGCAGATCCATGACATCGCCGCCAACCGCACGCGCGAGCTCACGGAAGGAGTCGCCGGCGTGTCCTTCGCGCGCGAGACGCACGACACGCCGAGCCCGCCGCAGGCGTGGGGCATCGCCGGCTGGACGCGCGACGACGCGCACGTGCTTGTGTACGATCGCTATGACATCTGGGAGATTGATCCGCTCGGTACGCGTGCGGCGCGCAACCTCACCGATGGCGCTGGCCGCCGCGAGAACCTCACGTTCCGCGTTGCCGACCTTGATCCCGAGGAGCGCTTTATCGACCCGACGCAGCCGCTGCTGCTGCGCACCTTCAACAACGCCACCAAGGAGTCGGGGCTCTATCGGGATCGTGTCGCCAACGCCGCCATGACACCGGAGCGCATCGTGATGGCGCCGAAGTCGTGGCCCGTGCTGCAGAAGGCGCGCAAGGCGGAGCAGTACCTCCTCGCGCGCGCGGATCATCGCGAGTATCCGAATCTCTGGACCGGCCCGTCGGTCGACCGCCTCACGCAGATTTCCGACGCCATGCCCGAGCAGGCCGCATACCGCTGGGGCAACGTCGAGCTCGTGAAGTGGATGAATGCCGATGGCGTACCGATGGAAGGCCTGCTCTACACGCCTGAGGGTTTCGACCGCACCAAGCAGTACCCGATGCTCACCTACTTTTACGAGCAGCTCTCCGACGGCCTGCACAACTACACGCGCCCCGCTGGTCGTAACACGATCAACCCGATTGTCTACACCTCGCTCGGCTACCTCGTGTTCATGCCAAACATCCACTACACGCCGGGCTATCCCGGGCCGAGTGCGGTGAAGAGCATCGTGCCGGGAGTGCAGTCGTTGATCGCCGCGGGCTTTGTGGACCCCAAGCGCATCGGCATCAGCGGGCAATCGTGGGGCGGCTACCAGACCGCCTATATCATCACCCAGACAAATCTCTTTGCCGCGGCGGTGCCGAATGCGACGGTCGTCAACATGACGTCCGCATACGGCGGCATCCGGTGGGAAAGTGGCGTCGAGCGCGCCATCGTCAACTACGAGCAGGGGCAGAGCCGGATCGGTGGATCGCTCTGGGAGTATCCGGAGCGCTACATCGAGAACTCGCCGTTGTTCTATCTCGACCGCGTGCAGACGCCGGTGCTCTTCATGGCGAATGACGCCGACGGCGCGGTGCCTTGGTATCAGGGGATCGAGTTCTTCGTCGCCATGCGTCGCTTGGGCAAGGAGGCCTACATGCTCAACTACAACGGCGATGCGCACAACCCGCGGAAGTACGCGAACCAAAAGGACATCGATCGTCGCATGCAGGAGTTCTTTGCCCACCACCTGCTCGGCGAGCCTTCCCCGGAGTGGATGCGGCGCGGCATTCCGTTCATCGAGCGTGGGCGGGATCAGATCAACCGCTAACGGCGGGGATTACCACGGAGACACCGAGACACGGAGCAGGCGGTAGACGAGGGGCGCGCACAAGACAGTTGTGCGCCCCCCTCGTTCTTGTGGTGCTTTGTGTCTCCGTGTCTCCGTGGTAATGCCGAAGCCGGTGCTATCTCACCCCAGTCTCCGCTGCGGCCACGGTGCCGAGGTACTTCCAAATCGCCGTCATCTCTAGCGGAGTCATCAGCTTCGTGGCCTGCACCGGCATCACCGGGTGGAGCTTGGTGCCGTCGGGGCGCACGCCATCGGTGAGTGCCTTCTGGAATGCCGCGTAGTCGTACGATGCGAGCCCAGTTGGCGTGAGGTTCGATGAGTGCGGCCAGTCCGGTGGCGCGCCATGGATGGCACCACCCGAGAGATTCGGGCCGTGGCACCCCGCGCAGCCGCCGGTCACCAGATAGCGCCCGTAGTCGATGGTGGAATCCGCGACCACGGCACCCACCACTTCGGCACGATGCGTGACGCCGTCCGAGGGGAACCACGGCATCTTGCCCGCCAGGTGGAGCGCGCGGGCCAAAGGCCCCACGGCGATTGGCGCCGGCTCGCGGTCCACCGGGGGCACGGTGCGCAGATAGGCGATGATCACCCCCATGTCGTCGTCCGAGAGATTCTGGTACTCGTTTGACGGCATGATAAACAGCCGACGCCCCTCCTTCGTGACGCCATGCCGTACCGCGCGTTCGATGTCGGCGTCCGACATCGAGCCGAGGCGACCACCGCGGCCGGTCGTGAGATTCGGCCCGGAGATGGTGCCAATAGCCGGGTCCGCCACAATCACCCTGCCGCCGTAATCGTCGCCGTGGCAGTCGGCGCACTTGGCGAGCGCCTTGGTCACGTGCTCGCCGCGCGCGACGGCGGAGTCGCCAGTCGGCGCGATGAACTCGTGCGTGGGGACGGGAACAGTGGCCGAGAGCTCGCCGTTCGACCACGTGTAGAGTCCAAAGCCGCTGACAACGGCCAGCACGAGGACGACGGCCAGCGCTTTCGCGCCGAACTTCAGTATCCTGAGCATCGTGCACTACCTCCGCGGGAAGGGAATCTGCGCAGCATTACGTTGCGCCCAACTCCGAGGTGTCAGCAAGTCCACTGGCCGCGTCGGGCCCCGCCGGAAGTACCCTTGCCGCCTCCACGCCCGTATTCTTCTCTGCTATGACCTCCACGTCCCGTCCCGATCCGGCTCCCGCGCCGGCCAAGCCCGCTCCCGAGGCGCCTGTCAGCGCTCCGTGGTCCATTGAGCGGGCCAAGGCCCTCTACAACATCGAGGGCTGGGGCGATGGCTTCTTCGATGTGAATGAGAAGGGACGCGTGGTGGTGCGCCCGGACAAGGGTCAGCCCGAGAAGACGCTCGACCTCTACGAACTCGCGCACGATCTCGAGGCGCAGGGCGTGGGGCTGCCGGTCCTCCTGCGCTTCTCCGAGATCCTCAAGGCACGCATCGAGATGCTGCACGAGCGCTTCGCGAGCGCCATTTCCGAGTTCCAGTACGAAGGGCAATACACGACGGTCTATCCGATCAAGGTCAATCAGCAGCGCCACGTCGTTGAGGAGATTGTCGAGTTCGGCCAGGCGACCGGTGTGGGGCTCGAGTGCGGTTCCAAGCCAGAGCTTCAGGCCGTGCTCGCGATGAGCGATCGCACCGATCATCTGATCATCTGCAACGGCTACAAGGACGAGGAGTTCATGCGCCTCGCCCTCATGGGGCAGCGCCTTGGCCATACGGTCATCCTCGTCATCGAGCAGGTCTCTGAACTCGAAGTGTTGTTCGCGGTCGCGGCGGACATGGGAATCGAGCCGACCATCGGCGTGCGCATCAAGCTCTCCAGCGAGGGGTCGGGGCGTTGGGCACAGTCCGGCGGCGAGAAGTCGAAGTTCGGGCTCAACTCCGCGCAGCTCATGCAGGTCATTGAGCGGTTGAAGTCCACCGACAAGAGCCACTGGCTCAAGCTGATCCACTTCCATCTCGGCTCGCAGATCACCGACATCCGCTTCATCAAGCGCGGCCTGCAGGAAGTCAGTCGGTTCTACGTTGAATTGCGTCGCCTCGGTCTCGACATTACCTACGTGGACGTCGGCGGCGGATTGGGTGTGGACTACGACGGGTCGGGCAGCACGGCGCAGGCCTCCGTGAATTATTCGGCGCAGGAGTACGCGAACGACATCGTGTATACGCTCGCCGAAACCTGTCGCGAGCTTGAGCTGCCGCATCCGCATATCATTTCGGAGTCGGGACGCGCGCTCACGGCGCATCATGCGCTGATGCTGATCAGCGTCATTGACGTCGAGACGGCGCATGAGCCGGTGGCGCCGGCGGTGAGCGAGGACGATCACGCCCTCGTGCACGAGATGGCGGACGACCTCAAGACGGTCTCCCGCAAGAACGTCTCGATGCGGCGCATTCGCGAGATCTATCACGACGCCGTGTTCGACAAGGAAAAGGCGCAGCAGCTCTTCAGTTCGGGCGTGCTCTCGCTTCGCGAGCGCGCCGCCGCCGAGCAGCTGTATCTCTGCACGTTGAACGCCGTGGCCAAGATGGCGGCGGGCAAGCGCGACCATTTCGAGGACATCATCACCGACCTCGATGCCGCGCTGGTGGACCGCTACTTCGCGAACTTCTCGCTCTTTCAGTCGCTGCCGGACAACTGGGCCATCGATCAGCTGTTCCCGATCATGCCCATTCATCGCCTCGATGAAGAGCCGACGCGTCAGGGCACCATTCAGGACGTGACCTGCGACTCCGACGGCAAGATCGATCGCTTCATCGGCGGGCGCGACGGCGAGCCGTCGTTGCCGTTGCACATCTTCAAGGACGGCGACGCGTATATCCTCGGCATTTTCCTGACGGGGGCGTACCAGGAGATCCTCGGCGACCTGCACAATCTCTTTGGCGATACGAACGCAGTGCACATCCGCCTGCTCGGCGATGCCTACGAAGTGACGCATCTCGTGCACGGCGACACTGTGACGGAAGTGCTGAACTACGTACAGTTCCGCGCGTCGGACTTGCTGGCGACCTTCCGTCGGAAGGTGCAGGGCGCGCGTGGACTCTCGCGCGAGGAGGCGAATATGTTCATCGCCGAGTATGTGGCGGGCCTCGAGGGCTACACGTATCTCGAGGGCGAGGCGGCGCGCTGATTGCGCTGCCGGTCGCTGTGATTGAAATCGAGAAGGCCCCGTCGGCAATGCCGACGGGGCCTTCTCCACGAGCCTAGCGAACTAGCGGGCGGTGTAGCGCGCCGAGACGGCGGCCCAATTCACGACATTCCACCAGGCGTCGATGTAATCGGGACGGCGGTTCTGATACTTGAGGTAGTAGGCGTGCTCCCAGACATCGAGGCCGAGGAGGGCATGTTTGCCTTCCATGAGCGGGTTGTCCTGATTCGGCGACGACTCGATGGTGACGGTGCCGTCCTTCGCGGCGACGAGCCAGGCCCAGCCGGAACCAAAGCGGCCGACCGCGGCCGCCTTGTAGGCATCGCGGAACTTGGAGAAATCGCCAAACGCCTTGGAGACGGCAGCGCCGAGTTCGCCGGTCGGCTCACCGCCAGCATTCGGGGCCATCGTCGCCCAAAAGAGCGAGTGGTTCCAGTGGCCACCACCATTGTTGCGCACCGCGGCGCGCACCGACTCCGGCACCTTCGCGATGTCGCGGCAGAGCGTCTCGAGGTCCCAGCTCGCGAGCTCCGGGGCCTTCTCGATCGCGGCGTTCAGGTTGTTGACGTAGGCCTGATGGTGCTTGCCATGATGGATCTCCATCGTCTGCGCGTCGATGTGCGGCTCGAGCGCGTTGTGGGCGTAAGCAAGGGCGGGAAGCGTGTGTGCCATCGAACGGACTCCTGAAAGCGAGAAGTTAGGGTGCAACCTTTCGAGCACTGCGGCTCTTCCACCAGCCGTAGATGCCCGGTGTAACCGAGAGAATGATGATGCCGATGATCAGCTTCTCCACGTGAAGCTCGAGTCCCGGAATCATCTTCACGACGTAGTACCCCGTGAGCAGCATGGACCAAATCCAGAGCAGTCCGCCGATCACGTTGTAGAACACGAAGGTCGGATAATGCATTTTCGCGGCGCCCGCGACCACCGGCGCGAAGGTGCGCGCGAAGGGCATGAAGCGGGCAAGGATAATCGTCTTGCCACCGTGCTTCTCATAGAACTCATGGGCGGCCCGCAGATGTTCCTGCTTGAACCAGCGCGAGTCCTGCTTCTTGAACAGGGCTTCACCGGAGCGATGCCCGATGTAGAACGCAATCTGGTCCCCAACAATCGCGGCCGCGCTGCAGAGCGCGCCGAGGGTCCAGATGTTGAGGTTCACGAGCGGGTCGTGCGCGGCGGCCACGAGCCCCGCGGTCACGAGAAGGGAATCGCCGGGAAGGAAAGGGAAGAGCAACCCGGTCTCGATAAAGATGATTGCCGTGACGCCGATGTAGCCGGCGGTGGCGACCAACGACTCGAGATCCCGAAGCTGTGCGAACAGGTCGGCAAGGAATTCCATTCCCGAAAGTTAATCGCACGGCCGAGGTTCTAGGCGCCCTGACTATCTTCCGAAAATGTCCGTACTGCAGCAGGTCGCCATCGTTCTCAACAAGCCGCAGGACCCGGTGAACATCGCCGCCACCGTGCGGGTGATGAAGAACTTCGGGTTCGACGACCTGCGGCTGGTGCAGCCGGTGCCCTACGATCCCTGGCGGATCGAGGGGGTGGCGCACGGCACGCGCGATCTGGTGGAGAAGATTCGCCACTTCGAGACCCTCGACGACGCCATCGCCGACTGCGTCTTCGTTGCCGCCTTCGGCGCCAAACGTCGGGCGCATCGTTGGCCGGTGACGGAACCACGCGAGCTCGCGCCCGTCATGCTCGAGAAGGCCGCGGACGGAAAGGTCGCCCTGCTCTTCGGGCAGGAGGACCATGGACTCCCCAACGACGCGATTGATCGTGCGCAGGTCATGGTCCGCATCCCCACCACCGAGCATGCATCGCTCAACGTGGCGCAGGCGGTCTTGGTGGCGGCGTACGAGCTCCACCTGGCCGCCGGGGACGCGACACGGGAGGTTGCGCGCCACAAGCACCATGCGGCGCTGCCGAAGCATGATGAGTGGGAGCGCGCACTCGCCGATATTGATCGCGCACTGGCTGCCATCGCGTTCTACCGGACCCGCAATCCCGAGCACATCATGCGCTCGGTGCGGTCGCTGCTGAACCGCGCGGGCCCCGACAGTCGCGAACTGACATTGGTACGCGCCATGGGAATTGAGGTCCTGCGGACAATCGATCGGGTGCAGCGGGGGCTCGACGCGGAACCGTGATCTGGTGCCCCTGATTGCCTGAATAAAACTTGGACGGTCTTACCGCCCGTCCAGCGATGCTTGCACGGCAAATCGTGTCGCAGTACGCACTTGCGGTAAAGTTCCACGTGGGCCATTTTTCGCTGTCTTCATCAGGCTTGTGAAATCGTTCACAAGCTTGAGTGGACCATTCGGATTTTCCTTCACTCCGAGCCCTTCGCGCATGACTGGTCGTAGCAAGTGGGTCCTCATCCCGGGGATGGTCGCGATCGCTGTCGCGGCCACCATGTTGTCTGCTTATGCCGGCTCGCAGTCGGCGACGGACGCGCCGGCAGCGGCCGCTGAAACCGCCACGCAAAAGGCCAACGCGGAGGCCTTCGGCAAGGCGAAGCCCGGCCCCTGGGCGTACAGCGGAGCCTCCGGCTACACGTTCTACGTCGGTGGCGGCATCGGCCGCTCCCCGGAACAGCCGGTCAAGTTCCCGCACCCCGTGCATGTGAACACGCTGCAGATGAACTGCGCGTTCTGTCACAATGCCGCAGGGCAGTCGCCTGACCCGGGTCTCCCTGCTGTCGGCACCTGCATGTCCTGCCACACGCTCGTCGGCATCGACCGCCCCGAGATCCAGAAGCTCTCCGCGTACTGGAACAAGCGGCAGCCCGTACCCTGGGTTCGCGTGCACAAGGTGCCCGAGTACGTGCACTTCCCGCACATGCGCCACGTCAATGCGGGCGTCACGTGCCAGACCTGCCATGGCCAGGTCAACAACATGCCTCAGGTGTTCCAGGCGCAGTCGCTCAACATGGGCTGGTGCGTCCAGTGCCACGTGAATGGCTATTCGCCAGCCGAAGGAATGCGCGCCGCGGGCTATGAGCCGGATTCGGCCACGCTCGCCATGCCGCGCAAGAAGGCGACGTACGACTGCGCCACCTGTCACTACTAGGATTGCGATGACTCCCGAAATTACGGAAGCCACCAAGGGCGCCCTCGAGGAGCGCGCGGCCGTCAAGCGCCGCGAGTTCCTCAAGGTCCTCGGCGTTT
Source organism: Gemmatimonas sp. (assembly GCA_031363115.1). Taxonomy (GTDB): domain Bacteria; phylum Gemmatimonadota; class Gemmatimonadetes; order Gemmatimonadales; family Gemmatimonadaceae; genus Pseudogemmatithrix. The sequence continues at coordinate 815 of JANLTT010000161.1, read as the reverse complement.
CGACCGCTGCCACTGCCGCCGTGGGTTGCGGCACGGGCGAAGTGGAAAAGCTGATCCCTTATCTCGTCTCGCCGGACAACACCGTTCCCGGCGTCTCGAACTACTACGCCACCACCTGCCGTGAGTGCGCCGCTGGCTGCGGACTCATCGTCGAGGTCCGCGACGGTCGCGCGATCAAGGCCGAGGGCAATCCGAATCACCCGGTGAACAAGGGCGCGCTCTGCGCCCGCGGTCAGTCGGGGCTGCAGGGGCTCTTCAATCCGGATCGCTTCCGCGGCCCGATGAAGCGCGACGGCGACAAGCTCGTGCCGACGACGTGGGACGACGCGATGGGCATCCTCGCCCAGAAGCTCGGCGAAGTGAAGTCAAAGAACGCCGGCTCCAAGGCCGTCTTCATCAATCAGCATGAGCAGGGCTCGTTCCCGGCGCTGCTCGATCAGATCCTCAGCGGCTACGGCATCGCGTCGCACCTGAGCTATGACGCCGAGGCTCCCGTGGCCACGGCGCAGGCGAATCGTGCGGCCTACGGCGCCTCGTGGCCGATGATTGACTTCAGCGCGTCGGACCTCATCGTCTCGTTCAGCGCCGACTTCCTCGACGGCTGGGGCCTTCCGGTTCCGCAGCAGCTCGCCTTCGCGGATGCCCGCGGCAAGGTCGAGGGCGCGCCGCGCTTCATCTACGTAGGTGCTCGTCGCTCCCTGACCGGCCTCAACGCCGACCAGTGGATTCCGGCTCGCGTCGGCTCCGAACTCGCGATCGTCAATGCGATGCTCGGCAAGGGCTCGCTCGCCGCCGCCGCTGAGGCAGCGGGCGTC
>JANLTT010000123.1:0-19096 GCA_031363115.1 Gemmatimonas sp. | reverse complement strand
GGCGCGGCCCGGAAGGCAAAGGCCAGATTGGTGCCGCCGGAGGCCAAACCGACGAGGCTGATGCCAATCATGAGGGGCTGGTCGGCGAGCCAGCCGCGGGCGGCGCAGTTGATGGCGGCCGTCATGACGAGGAGCTGCAGGGCAACGTCGAAGGGCGCGCGGTTGGCTCGGTGGTCCCGTTTATTGCGGACCGCCTGAAGCCCGTGCCAGGCGAGACTGATGGTCAAAATCGCCAAATAGAGCATCATCCAACCGAAAATTGCCCGAACCGCCTCAGGATTCCACTCATTCCAGTCGAAGTGGGAATGGGTGGCAATTGGGTCAATCAGGGTGGTGATTCCCATGCCAACGGCGATGCAGCCGGTGATCAGCATGGAGTAGGTGAAGACCAGGCCCCATTTCCGGTGGGCCTTTCCCCCTTTCTTCGTGAGGACGGAGACCCAGAAGAGGACCAGTCCCACGGCCCCGGTCAGGATGTGTCCGCCGACGAGAATCTTGAAGAGGAGCATGGCCAGAAGATGGTGGGAACGGCTTAGAAATCCAGTCTTGACGTATCGTGGTTCACATCACACTTTACCGAGTGTCAGTTTCTTCTGACAATCAAAAGCGTCAAGTAAACGTTACTCCACCACTCGTTCTGCGGTCTCTGTGCACTCACTGAAGTCACTCGCCGTTGTCTTCGACCAGCCACGCCAGCTCTCGCTGCGTGAGTTGACGCTCGCCCCCCAGGGTGCAGGCGATGTCGTGGTGCGGATTGACTTCTCTTCTATTAGTGCAGGGACGGAGCGCCTTCTATGGGAAGGCCGCATGCCGGTCTTTCCAGGATTGGGTTATCCGCTCGTGCCGGGCTACGAGTCGGTGGGTGTCGTCACGTCAGCAGGAGCGGACGCCACCATTGCCGTCGGCACCACGGTCTTCGTGCCCGGTGCGAATTGCTACGGTGAAGTGCGCGGACTCTTCGGTGGTGCCTCGCGCACCGTAATCGCTCCTGCCGCGCGCGTCATTCCCGTGGATGCCGCACTCGGCGAACGCGCGACGCTGCTCGCACTTGGTGCGACCGCGTATCACGCCATCAAGCAGGGTGCGGTTCTGCCCGAGCTCATCATTGGGCATGGCGTCTTTGGCCGACTCGTCGCGCGCATCACGCGCGCACTCGGTGGCACGCCGGTCGTCTGGGAACGCAATGCGGTCCGCGCCACCGGTGCCGAAGGCTACAGCGTGCTGCGCAGCGAAGACGATGCGCGCCGCGACTACGGCTGCATCTTCGACGCGAGCGGCGACGCCGCGCTGATTGACGCGCTCGTCATGCGCCTCGCCAAGGGCGGGGAGATTGTGCTCGCCGGGTTCTACTCGACGCCGATCACCTTTGCCTTCCCGATGGCCTTCATGAAGGAAGCGCGGTTGCGCGTTGCCGCCGAGTGGTCGCCAGGCGACCTCGCGCAGGTGTTGGACCTCGTCACTCGTGGCGAACTCTCGCTGGACGGACTCATCACGGATATCTCCCCCGCCGACCGCGCGGCGGACGCCTATCGCGCCGCGTTCGATGATCCGGCCTGCCTCAAGATGGTTCTCGACTGGAGCACTCTCTCGTGATTGAAGCCGGAAACTCCTCGAACGACGCCCTCGTGCAGCTGCACAAAGGCCTCCGCGACGAAGCCGCCGCGGAACCGACCCCCGTGAGCTCCACTGGGACGAAGAAAGAGACGCAGATCATCGCCATCTATGGAAAGGGCGGGATCGGCAAGAGCTTCACGCTGTCCAATCTCTCGTACATGATGGCGCAGCAGGGGAAGAAGGTCCTGCTGATCGGCTGCGACCCGAAGAGCGACACGACCTCGCTGCTGTTCGGTGGACGCGCCTGCCCGACGATCATTGAAACGTCGTCCAAGAAGAAGCTCGCCGGCGAAGAAGTCGCCATCGGCGATGTCTGCTTCAAGCGTGATGGTGTGTACGCCATGGAGCTCGGCGGTCCGGAAGTCGGACGCGGTTGCGGCGGGCGCGGCATCATCCATGGTTTTGAACTCCTCGAGAAGCTTGGCTTCCACGAGTGGGGCTTCGACTTCGTCCTGCTCGACTTCCTCGGCGACGTCGTCTGCGGCGGCTTCGGCTTGCCGATTGCCCGCGACATGTGCCAGAAGGTGATCGTGGTGGGCTCGAACGACCTGCAGTCGCGCTATGTTGCCAATAACGTCTGCTCCGCAGTCGAGTACTTCCGCAAGCTTGGTGGCAATGTCGGCGTCGCCGGCATGGTCGTGAACAAGGACGACGGCACCGGTGAAGCGGCGGCCTTCGCGGAGAAGGCGGGGATCCCGATTCTCTCGGCGATTCCGGCGCACGAGGATATCCGTCGCAAGAGCGCGAACTACGAGATTGTCGGCATCCCCGGCACGCAGTGGGGCCCGATCTTCGAGACGCTCGCCACGAATGTTGGTGAGGCGCCGCCGGTCCGTCCGAAGCCGCTGACGCAGGATGAACTGCTCGGTCTCTTTGCCGGTGACGTGGTGGGGCGCCATGTGGTGCTTGAGCCCGCCACCACCTTCGACATGGTCGGCCGCGCCGACATCTCGAAGCCGTCACTCGAAGTCGTCTACGACACGGTCTGATCCAGATGTCCACTCCCCTTCCTGTCGTCGAGAATCCCGCCGCCCTCCAGGGCGACGGACTCGGCTGCCATTCGGGTAAGGACCAGTTGCAGGCTGCCGCGCGTGCAGCCGGCAAGAGTGAGACGTTGGACCAGTACGCCGCCGATTATCCGAAGGGGCCGCACGATCAGCCGCAGTCGATGTGCCCGGCCTTCGGGTCGCTGCGCGTCGGGCTGCGCATGCGTCGCACCGCGACGATCCTCTCGGGTTCGGCGTGTTGCGTGTACGGGCTGACCTTCACCTCGCACTTCTATGGCGCGCGCCGGACGGTCGGCTACGTGCCCTTCAACTCAGAGTCGCTCGTTACGGGCAAGCTCTTCGAGGATATCCGCGACGCCGTGTACAAGACGGCCGATCCGGCGCTGTACGATGCAATCGTCATCACGAATCTCTGCGTGCCCACGGCGAGCGGCGTGCCGCTCCAGCTGTTGCCGAAGGAGATCAACGGCGTTCGTATCATCGGCATTGACGTGCCGGGCTTCGGCGTGCCGACGCATGCCGAAGCGAAGGATGTGCTCGCCGGCGCGATGCTCAAGTATGCGCGCACGGAAGCGGAGCTTGGTCCGGTGGCGGCGCCTCGCGGTGGCAAGAGCGAGAAGCCGACGGTGACCTTGCTCGGCGAGATGTTCCCGGCTGACCCCATGGGCATCGCGATGATGCTCGAGCCGATGGGACTCGCGGCAGGTCCGGTGGTGCCGACGCGCGAATGGCGTGAGCTCTATGCCGCGCTCGACTCGCATGTGGTGGCGGCGATTCACCCGTTCTATACCGCGAGCGTCCGCGAGTTCGAAGCGGCGGGTCGCACGGTGGTGGGTTCGGCGCCTGTCGGCTACGACGGCACCGCGGCCTGGCTGCAGAGCATCGGGGCCGCGTACAATGTGAGCGCCGAGCAGATTGCCGCGGCGCAGAACAAGGTGCTGCCGGCCATCAAGGGTGCACTTGAGAAGATGCCGATCAAGGGCCGCATCACGATGAGCGGCTATGAAGGGTCTGAATTGATTGTCGCGCGACTGCTCATTGAGAGCGGCGCCGACGTGCGCTATGTGGGAAGTGCCGCTCCGCGCACCAAGTGGAGCGATGCCGATAGGGAATGGCTCGAGGCGAAGGGCGTGCATGTGCAGTTCCGCGCCTCGCTCGAGCAGGATCTTGCGGCGATGAAGGAGTTCCAGCCTGACTTGGCGATTGGGACGACGCCGGTCGTGCAGAAGGCGAAGGAGCTCATGATTCCCGCGCTCTACTTCACGAACTTGATCTCGGCGCGCCCACTGATGGGACCGGCTGGTGCAGGGTCGCTCGCACAGGTTGTGAATGCGGCGCTCGGCAACAAGGCGCGCTTTGAGACGATGAAGGAGTTCTTCGCCGGTGTCGGCGAGGGGTACGCAGCCGGCGTGTGGGAGAATGTCCCGCAGGACCGTCCCGAGTTCCGCGAGCATTACAAGCGGCATCTCGCCAAGATCAATCGGCAGCGTGCATCGGAGGCGATGATTTAATGCTCGTTCTCGATCATGATCGCGCCGGTGGCTACTGGGGAGCCGTCTACGTCTTCAGTGCCGTGAAGGGACTGCAGGTGGTGATTGACGGTCCTGTTGGATGCGAGAACTTGCCAGTGACGTCGGTGCTGCATTACACCGATGGCTTGCCGCCGCACGAGTTGCCGATTGTCGTGACTGGGCTTGGCGAAGAGCAGCTCGGGCGCGAGGGCACGGAAGGGAGCATGAAGCGCGCGCACAGCACGCTCGATCCCGAACTGCCGTCGGTCGTGGTGACGGGTTCGATTGCCGAAATGATTGGTGGTGGCGTGACGCCCGAGGGCACGGGCATCCAGCGCTTCCTGCCGCGTACGATTGACGAAGACCAGTGGCAGAGCGCGAATCGTGCGATGTACTGGCTCTGGACCGAATACGGACTCAAGAAGGGCGTTCGTCCCAAGAAGACCGAACGTCCCGCGGGCGCCAAGCCGCGCGTGAATATCATCGGCCCGATTTACGGGACCTTCAACACCGCGAGCGATCTCCACGAGATCCGTCGCCTGGTGGAAGGCATTGGCGCCGACGTGAACATGGTGTTCCCGCTCGGCAGCCACCTTGCCGATGTACCGCGCCTTGTGGATGCCGACGTGAATGTCTGCATGTACCGAGAGTTCGGGCGCATGCTGTGTGAAGCACTCGAGACGCCGTATCTCCAGGCGCCGATCGGGTTGCACTCAACAACGAAGTTCCTTCGCACGCTTGGTGAGATGCTGGGGTTGGATCCCGAGCCCTTCATCACGAAGGAAAAGCACACGACGATCAAGCCGATTTGGGACCTGTGGCGCTCGGTGACGCAGGATTTCTTTGGTACGGCGAGCTTTGCGGTCGTGGCGACGGAGACCTATGCACGCGGCATCCGCCACTTCCTCGAAGACGAAATGGGATTGCCCTGCACCTTCGCGGTGTCGCGGTTTGTGGGGAAGAAGACGGACAACGAGGAGATCCGGAACTTGGTGAAGACCAAGACGCCGCTGATTCTCTTTGGGAGCTACAACGAGCGGATGTATCTGGCCGAAGCGGGGGGCCGGGCGATGTACATCCCGGCGTCCTTCCCTGGCGCGATCATCCGGCGACACACCGGCACGCCTTTCATGGGTTACGCCGGGGCGACGTACCTCATTCAGGAAGTGTGCAACGCGCTGTTCGATGCGCTGTTCCACATCCTGCCGTTGGCGACTGACATGGACAAGGTGGAGGCCACGCCCTCACGGCTGCACAAGGAGTTGCCGTGGACGGAAGAGGCGAAGGCGTTCTTTGACGAATTGATGGAGCAGCAGCCGATCCTGGTTCGGATCTCTGCGGCGAAGCGGTTGCGTGATGCAGCCGAACGGGATGCGCGTGGGTTGGGAGACACGGAAGTGACTCGCGACCATGTGTTGGCCTCACGACGGAGCCTGCAGGGGGCAGGTGTGTGAGGCTGCAGTAAACGTCGAGTCTCGAATGAGCTCGATGCCCCCCCGGACCGCGCGGGTAATCGCGGGACTTCATACCCACATGGAGGTGGAGTATGAGCAGCAATGGTGGAATGAACGAGGAAGACGCCCGCCGTTTCCACGGGCAGTTCATGTTGGGCACGATTGGCTGGGTCGCTGTCGCCGTCGTCGCGCACTTCCTGGCGTGGTCGTGGCGTCCGTGGTTCTGATCCAACACGGATCCCAACAACCCTAAGGAGGAGTTATGCACAGAGTCTGGATCAAGCTCGACCCGCATGCCGTTCTGATGGCCACTGGCACGTTCGTGGCTGGCGCAGTGCTCGTCATGCACATCTTCGCATTCGGACAGCTCGGCTGGCCGAAGAGCCTGAAGGCAAAGTACAACCCGTCGACCGTCGCGTCGGCGGTCCGCTGATCACCCAGCGGCACGACTGAGATACCTGGGTCCGGACGTGCGAATGCACGTTCACCCGGGATCCTCAGTCGGTGACCCATTTCCTCACGAGGAAGAACAGTATGCACCGCATTTGGTTGATGTTCGATCCGCGCCGCGTCATGGTAGCCCTCACGGGTTTCCTCGCGGTCCTGGCACTTCTCATTCACTTCATCCTGTTGTCGTCCAACCGGTATTCGTGGATTGAGAACGGCACCCTTCCGGCGGCTTCCGCTCCGGTGGGTGGCATGGCCCCGGTCGCTGCCGCCGAGATGGCGCCGCTTCCCGCGGGCCGGTAAGGCGGTTCCCGGGTCTGGTGGCGCGGGGCCGAGGTGTCCACACGCAGGTGTGGTAGCACCTCGACCCCCCCACCGGCGCCCTACCGCAGTTCGCCGGTCGCGTCTGCTGGCTTAAAACGCTCAGGCGCCCTCATTGGAGACAATCGCGATGGCGATGCTCAGTTTTGAAAAGAAGTACCGAGTGCGTGGTGGCACACTGATTGGCGGAGATCTGTTCGACTTCTGGTTCGGACCGTTCTACGTCGGGTTCTTTGGTGTGACCACGATCTTCTTCACGGCGATCGGTACGCTGCTGATTCTCTACGGGGCCGCCATTGGGCCGACGTGGAACATCTGGCAGATCAACATTGCACCTCCTGACCTGAGTTACGGATTGGGGATCGCTCCACTGGCCGCCGGTGGCCTGTGGCAGATGATCACCTTCTGTGCGGTGGGTGCGTTCGTGTCCTGGGCCCTTCGGCAAGCGGAGATTTCCCGCAAGCTGGGCATGGGCATGCACATTCCATGGGCGTACGGGATGGCGGTCTTCGCCTACGTGACGCTGGTCATCATCCGCCCCGTGCTGCTTGGCGCGTGGGGTCATGGCTTCCCGTATGGGATTTTCTCGCATCTCGATTGGGTGTCGAACGTCGGGTACCAGTACCTGCACTTCCACTACAATCCGGCGCACATGATCGCCATCACCTTCTTCTTCACGACCACGCTCGCGCTCGCGATGCATGGCTCGCTGATCCTCTCGGTGACGAACCCGAAGAAGGGTGAGCCGGTGAAGACGAGTGAGCACGAGAATGTGTTCTTCCGCGACTTCCTCGGTTATTCGATCGGGGCAATCGGCATCCATCGGCTCGGCCTCTTCCTCGCGCTCAGCGCGGGCTTCTGGAGCGCGGTCTGCATCGTGATCTCCGGCCCGTTCTGGACCAAGGGCTGGCCTGAGTGGTGGGGCTGGTGGCTCAATCTTCCCATTTGGCGCTAACGGAGATTCCCATGCTTGAATACCAGAATCTCTTTACACGCGTCCAAGTGCGGACGACGGCGGATCCCGGTCTGCCGATCGACGAGACGTTCGGACGGCGCTACGGCACCGGTGTGTTCTCCTACTGGGCCGGCAAGTTCGGCGACTCCCAGATTGGGCCGATCTATCTCGGCTTCTGGGGCATCGTCTCGCTGCTGTGCGGCTTCATTGCGTTCGAGATCATCGGCCTGAACATGATGTATCAGGTGGGCTGGTCGCCCATCGAACTCGTGCGTCAGCTGCCGTGGCTCGCGTTGGAGCCGCCGTCGCCGGAATACGGAATCCGGATCCCGCCCCTCATGAAGGGTGGGTGGTACCTGATTGCCGGCTTCTTCCTGTCGGTTGCCGTTATCACCTGGTGGATCCGCACCTACACCCGCGCGCGCGCGCTGGGCATGGGGACGCACCTCGCCTGGGCTTTCGGGTCCGCGATCTTCCTCTTCAGCACTTTCTTCTTCCAGCCGCTGCTCGTCGGCAGCTTCAGTGAAATGGTGCCGTTCGGACTGCTCGCGCATCTCGACTGGACCTCGGCGTTTTCGATCCGCTACGGCAACCTCTACTACAATCCGTTCCACGCCCTCTCGATCGTCTTCCTGTACGGCTCGGTACTGCTCTTCGCCATGCACGCGGCGACGATTCTCGCGGTGAGCCGCCTCGGAGGCGAGCGTGAGATCGAGCAGATCACTGATCGTGGCACGGCCGCCGAACGTTCCGCGCTCTTCTGGCGCTGGACGATGGGCTGGAACGCCACGATGGAATCGATCCATCGTTGGGCCTGGTGGTTTGCCACGCTCGTGACGTTCACGGGCGGCATCGGCATCCTGTTGACCGGCACCGTCGTGGACAATTGGTATCTGTGGGCGGTGAAGCACGGTGTGGCGCCGACGTATCCGGCGCAGAACGTGCTGACCCAGGAGCAGCTCGAGGCCCTGCGTGGCCAGTATCCGAGCGCGCTCAACCGCGGCTACCCGACGTACACGATGCCGGCACCGGCGACGACGATGCCTGATTCCACCGCCGCCGCGGCGCCCGCGCCGGGAGGGATGTAATGATGCGCACCCTGACTCGCGCAGCATTCGGCGTGACCCTCCTCGCCATCAGCGGCTGCCAGTTCTTCAAGTCCGAAGAACGCGTCGTGGTGCAGAAGGGGCACCGCGGCACTGCGATGGAGATCAATTACGTCGCACGTGACGTGAATACGGCAATGAACGATCTCGCACAGAAGATGCCGGCGATTCTTCCGCCGGCCAGCGAGTCGTCACCGCCGGCGCAGTGGCAAAACGTGCAGGTACTCAACGACATCTCCGTCACTGAGTTCAATCGCACGATGCTGTCGTTCTCGACGTGGGTGGGCGGCAATCCGAACAACTGTGCGTATTGCCACAACATCGCCAACTTCGCGGCCGACACGTATCCGGACGGCAAGGCGATCTACACGAAGGCGGTTGCGCGTCGCATGATCCAGATGACGCGGAACATCAACTCCGAGTGGACGGAACACGTCGCCAATACCGGCGTGACCTGCTATACCTGCCACATGGGCAAGCCGCTGCCGAATGGACTCTGGTTCTATACGAACGAGAATCAGATCCTGCGGCATTATCTCGACGGAGCGGGTGCGCGGGTGGTCTCACAGACGGTTGCACCGAGCAACGCGAATCGCTCAAGCGTCAAGCAGACCGAGTGGACCTATGCCCTGATGATCAGTCAGTCCACGGCCCTCGGCGTCAACTGCACCTTCTGCCACAACTCGCGGCAGTTCTCGAGCTGGGAACAGGCGCCGCCGCAACGCGTCACCGCGTTCGCCGGCATCCAGATGCTGCGTGACTTGAACACGAACTACCTCGCACCCTTGGCGCCCGTCTATCATCCGTCCCGTCTCGGGCCGATGGGTGACGCGCCGAAGGCGCAGTGCCTGACTTGCCACAATGGAGTCAATAAGCCGCTGTATGGCTATCCGATGGCCAAGCACTATCCGGCACTCTGGGGCACGCACACGGATTGGGTAACGCCGGCTGCGCCTGCGTACACCAAGCCGCCGGTCGCCATGACCGACTCCGCGGCGGCAGTGACCATGGACTCGGCCGCAATGGCCGCGCCGGTGGCACCGACCACACCGCCGACCACGCCGCCAGTTCGATAGGTCGCGCGGCGCTGAACAAACACCGGGGCCCGGTAGAGCGATTCGCTCTGCCGGGCCCCGGGTGCATTCAGGCGCTTTTCAGCCGCGGCGTTCGCTCAGCGGGTCGCGAGCTTCAAGGCGGCGCGTCGCGCGCGCTGATCTTCCTCAATGCGCCCGCACATCACGTCACAGAGCATGAAGACATCGTCGCTCGCAATGGCGTAGTACGCGAAGGTGCCCTCCTTGCGGCGCGTGAGATAGCCGCACTGATGCAGCTGTTGCAGATGCTTGGAGACATTCGCCTGGCCAAGCCCAGTGATGAGCACGAGCTCGTTCACCGATTGCTCGCCGCTGCGCAATGCCATGAGGAGTTGCAGCCGCGCGGGCTCACCCAACGCCTTGAATCGTTCGGCGAGCTCCTGCATGAGCGCGGGTGACATGTTCTTGGGTCCCATGCTTACACTCCGACGGTGGCGCTTTCACGCTCCACCGGATGACCGCCCTGTTCCCACGCGGCAAACCCGCCGAGGAGATCGGTGGCGTTGGTGACGCCGAGTCGCTGCAGGACCGAGGTCGCGATGGCGGAACGTGCGCCGGCCTGGCACTGCACGATGATCGGCTTGTCGCGCGGAATCTCCGCAAGCCGCGCGGTCAGATGACCCACGGGAATGTGCAGCGAGCCCGGAAGATGTCCGGCCTCGTATTCCGTGCGATTGCGCACGTCGAGCACGGTGACCTCACCCTGTACGATGCGCGGCGCGGCGCTTGCGACATCAATCTTGGCGACGGTGCCGAGTGTCTTGCCGCTGGCCTTCCAGTCAGTGACCACCGACAAGTCGTACCATGCGGCGGCGTGATCGAGGCCAATCATCGCGAGTTCACGAACGGCATGCGCGACATCGGCTTCGTTGGCAATCAGGTGAAAGGGCTGGTCGTACTTCACGAGCCATCCGGCCCAAGTGGAGAAGCTCTTGTTGAGCGGGACGTTGATGGTGCCGGGGATGTGTCCGGCGCCGAAGTCCGCAGCAGGGCGGAGATCGAGTACGGCCGCGCTGCTAGCGATGGCCCGCGCGAGGTCTTCGTGCGTGCCGCGCTTGGGGACATCGAAGCCACCCAGAATGGGCGGGCCATCGCGATTGATGCGCTTCATCTCGGCGAAGTAGAGCGGGGGCTCGGGCTGACCGGCGAGGACCATATCCACGAAGGTCTGTTCGTCGGTGGTGCCAACGCCCCAGTTGAAGCGCTTCTCGTAGCCAACGGTGGAGGTCGGGACGGCGCCGAGTGACTTGCCACACGCGGAACCCGCGCCATGGCCAGGCCAGACCTGCACGTAATCGGGAATCGTGCGGAAGCGTTCGAGTGAATGGAACAGGGTGCGGGCGCCGGCTTCCATCGTGTTGGCGATCTTAGCGGCGCGCTCAAGCAAGTCGGGACGGCCGACATCACCCACGAAAACGAAATCACCCGTCGCGATGCCCATCGGCTCGTTGGCGCCGGCGGTATCGGTGACGAGGAAGGAGATGTGCTCCGGCGTATGGCCAGGGGTGTGCATCACTTCGATCTTGATGTTGCCGACCTTGATGACATCGCCGTCCTTCACGAGCGTGGCGCCATCACCCTTGGCGAAGGCGTACTGCCAATCGGGCCCACCCTCGCTGGAGAGAAAGAGCTTGGCGCCGGTGCGCTTGGCGAGTTCACGCGAGCCGGAGACGTAGTCCGCATGGATGTGGGTCTCGGAGACATGCGTGATGCGCAGTCCCTCGGCGGCGGCGACATCGAGATAGGGCTGGAGGTCGCGATTGGCATCAATCACGAGGGCTTCGCCGGTCTTGGCGCAGCCAATCAGATACGAGGCCTGTGCGAGGCCATCATCGTAGAAGCGCTTCAGAAACATGGTGGGCTCCGAGAATCAGAGAGTGGAACGCGACTGCCAGAGAATGAAGACGGCAACGAGCACGAGCAACACGGCAAAGGCGCGCTTGAGATTCGACTGCGAGACTTTCGCGGCGAGTGCGCTGCCGACGAGGATGCCCACGGCGGTGAAGGCGGCAAACCAGAAGACGAGCACCCAGGGCACGACGACGGAGCCGGCATATCCGGCAAAGCCCGCGATGGTGTTGAGGACAATCACGAAGAGCGAGGTGCCCACGGCTTGGCGCATCGGGACTTTCGCGAGCAGGACGAGGGCGGGGACGAGGAGAAAGCCACCGCCAACACCGACGAGTCCGGTGAGGGTGCCGGTGAGGGCGCCAACAATGAAAGTCAGGGGGCCAATCGTCGGCGGGGTGGTCGGGAGTTCGGGTTCGGCGAGGTTGGCGTTGCGGAACATCGAGACGGAGGCGCCGAGCATGACGACGGCGAGCAGGATGAGCTGGGTGCTTCCTTCCATGAAGCGAGCGAGGCGGGCGCCACCGAAGGCCCCGACCATGGCAGCGGCACCGAAGGGGATGGCGATGCGAAAATCGATGTTCCCGAGCCTCCAGTGGCGGGCGACTCCGATGAGGGAGGCGCCGCCGACGATTGGAAGGCTCATGACGATGGCGGTCTTAGGGTCCACGCCGAGGGTGAAGGCGATGACGGGGACGGTGAGGATGGATCCGCCGCCGCCGAGGAGCCCGAGGGTGAGCCCGACGATGAGGGCGAGGAAGGCGGCGAGGGGCGTCATATATAACCAAATAGTAGTATATGTTTTGGTTTCATGCAAGGCCTTGTAACCGCCTACCACGGAGGCACGGAGACACGGAGGAACCTCGGGTAGGTACGCTCCGGAGGGCCAGGGTCTCTGGAGGTGCGCCGGAATCCTCCGTGCCTCCGTGTCTCCGTGGTGAACCCACCGAATTCGGAACGCCCTGCCTCGACCTGTGTTAGTCTCAGAGATGCCCGCTCCCTGGAATGACGCCCTCCCCCTCGCCGCGCTCGGCCTGCTCGCCGCGACCGTGATCATGTTCGCGCTCTGGCGCGTGCATGTTGTGCAGCGCAACGCCTCGTGGGTTGATGTCGGATGGGCGGGGACACTCGGGGTGATTGCGGCACTGTATGGGGTGCTCGGGAGTGGCTACGCGCCGCGGCGGCTGCTAGTGGCGGTGATCGTGGGCATTTGGAGCGCACGGCTGACGATTCATCTTGCGACGCGCGTGATGGCCGAGCCCGAGGATCCGCGGTATGGCGAGATGCGGGCGCGGTGGGGTGGGAATCTCGAGGCCAAGTTCTTCACCCTCTTTGTGGGGCAAGGGGTGCTTGATGTCGTGCTGGCGCTCTCCTTCCTGCTGGCCTCGGTGGACTCGACGCCGCGTATTCATCTCCTCACCTGGCTCGGCGCGACCATTGCTGCGCTTGGCATGCTCGGCGAGGCCACAGCGGATCGTCAGTTGCGTGGCTTCAAGGCCGACATTTCGAACAAGGGAAAGGTCTGTCGCGTGGGGCTCTGGGGCTGGTCGCGGCATCCGAACTATTTCTTTGATTGGACCGTCTGGTGCGGCTTTGCGCTGCTCGGGCTCGCGTCGCCGTGGGGATGGCTCGGGTTGATTGCGCCCGCGCTGATGCTGTACTTCCTCACGCGCGTGACGGGGATTGCCGCGACCGAGGCGCACGCGGTGCAGTCGCGTGGTGAGGCGTATCGCACCTATCAGCGTGAGGTCAGCGCCTTCGTACCATTGCCGCCGCGTTCATCGGTCTGACGCGAATATCTTTCGATGATGCGCTCCCTTCGCCGTTCCCTGCTCTCACTCGCTCTCGTCCTCACTGCCTGCGGTGAACCGATGAAGGGCGTTGAGATTCGCGACGCCGAAGTTGCGGCACCGCTGGTGTTCACGGCGCACGATGGCACGCGCTTCGATCTCGCAGCCGAGAAGGGAAAGATTGTACTGGTGTACTTCGGGTATACCCATTGTCCCGATGTGTGCCCAACGACAATGAGTGAATGGGTGCGCGCGAAGCGGGCGCTTGGCGAGAAAGCCGAGCAGGTGCGGTGGGTGTTTGTGAGCATGGACCCCGATCGCGACACGCCCGAGCTGGCGCTGAGCTATGCGCGGCAGTTTGATCCGGCCTTTCTTGGCCTGACGGGGACGACGGAAGAACTCGAGGCCCTTAAACGCGCGTGGGGGATTGCCGCGTATCCTGAGGGTGACACGCGCACGAACGATTACACGGTGGCGCATCCAGCCCACACCTTCGTGGTGGATGTTGATGGGCGCCTCCGCTATCTCTACGAACCGGGAGTGAGTGGTGAGGACTTGGCAAAAGATCTGCGGAAGTTGCTGTAGCGCGGCTGTGCTCTTCGCGCTGGCGGCGTGCGCCGAGAAGTCGCCCGAACCGACGCCGGCACCGACGGGCTTAAGTGTGCGCGGCGCCTGGGCGCGCGCGGCGGACAGCGGCGCGATGACGGCCGTCTACTTCACGCTCGCCAACGACGCCGTGTCTTCCGACACGCTGACCGGCGTCAGCAGCCCGGACGCTGCGGTGACCGAGATGCACGTCTCCACGCAGCGCGACGGCATGATGCACATGTCGCCGGTGACGGCATTGCCGGTGCCGGCGATGGACAGCGTGTCGTTTCGCCCGCTGGGTGCGCACGTGATGTTGACGGGGGTGGTTCGCCCGTTGACCGACGGGGACTCCGTGACGGCGATCCTATCGTTTGTCTCGGGCGCGACGGTGACGGTGCGTGCCGGTGTCCGAAAGCCATAGTATGGGCCAGTCATTCACGCGTGGCCTCGGAGTGGGGTTAGTCGTCCTTCTGGTGACGTCCCTGACGTACTGGACGTGGCCGCGCCCCGCGGTGGTGATTTCGATCGCCCCAGGGGGAGAGGCGACGGTGAGCGGCTCTGCGTTGCCCGAGACTCTATTTATCAAGGCACGTGGGCGAAACACCGTGGTGCGGGTAGTGAATGGGGACACCGTCCGCCATCAACTTGCACTCTTCGGCGCCGATGCCGGCGAGACGAAGGACTTCACGATTGCGTATCCCGGCACCTATGGCGGTGTCTGCTCGACGCATTCCAGCGGGAACCTGACCTACGTGGTGCAATGATGTTTTCGACCCTGCGACTTTCGCTGCTCCTCTTCTCCGCCGTGCTGGCGGTGAGTGTCGCGCGCGCGCAGGGGCCGAGCGTTCTGCCAATCCGCGCCGCGCCCACGCTGGGCGCCGCTGAGCCCTGCCCGGGCGATGATCTGTCCTGTGTGCCGCCGGCGGTGACGCGCGAGTTCCGTGGGTTGTGGATTGCGTCGGTCAGCAACATTGATTGGCCATCGCGTCGTGGGCTCCGGCCGGACTCCGCGCGCCGCGAGTTGCAGGCGTTGTTTGATCGCGCCAAGGCGAGCGGGCTCAACGCGGTGATCCTGCAGGTGCGTCCTTCGGGGGATGCGCTGTACATCTCGGAGTTGGAGCCGTGGAGCGAGTATCTCACAGGGCGGCAGGGCGTCGCCCCGAGTCCGCTGTGGGACCCGCTGAAGTTTGCGGTGGACGAAGCGCACAAGCGCGGGCTCGAGCTGCATGCGTGGTTCAATCCGTATCGCGCGAAGCATGCGTCGAGTCGCAGCGAGTATGGCGCCGGGCATCTCGCGGTGTCGCGTCCCACGCTCGTGCGGCGCTACGGCACGCAGGAGTGGATGGATCCGGGCGAGCCGGCGGTGCGTGCGCACACGGTCCGCGTGATTCTCGATGTCGTCAAGCGCTACGACATTGATGGCGTGCACATTGACGACTACTTCTATCCGTATCGCGAGAACGACCGCGGCGGACGTCCCATCGTATTCCCTGATGGCCCGACGTATCGCCGCTATCAGATGGGCGGCGGCGCGCTGCCGCTCGATGACTGGCGTCGCGAGAATGTGAACACGTTGGTGCAGGAGCTCTACCGCGGCATTCACGAAGTGAAGCCGTGGGTGAAGTTTGGGGTGAGTCCGTTTGGCATTTGGCGTCCGGGCTATCCGGCGACGGTGACGGGCTTTGATGCCTACAACGGACTCTACGCCGACGCGCGGAAGTGGCTGCAGGAAGGGTGGCTCGACTACTTCTCGCCGCAGCTCTACTGGCCAGTGGCGCAGCGCGGGCAGGAGTATCCGCTCTTGCTGCGCTGGTGGGCGGAACAGAACACGTTCAGTCGGCATCTCTGGCCGGGAAACTTCACGAGCAAGGTGGGCGATGCGTCACCGACGGGCTGGCGATCGGCGGAGATCGAGCAGCAGATCCGTATGACGCGCGCGGACCGTGGGGCATCGGGGAATGTGCACTTCTCGGCGCGCGTCTTCATGGAAGATCGTGATTCGCTCGCGACGCGATTGAGGCGCAACATGTATGTGGAGGCCGCGTTGGTGCCGCCGTCGCCCTGGTTGCGCGTGGCGCGTCAGGGGGAGCCGTCGGTGGAATTGCTGCGCGGCGCGACCGGTGCAGTGACGGCGAAGGTGAAGCCGGCTGGTGACGAGTCGCCGCATTGGTGGTTGGTGCAGACGCGTCGGACTGATGGCGTGTGGGAGAGCACGGTGCTGCGTGGGACGGTGCGGGAGATGACGATTCCTTCGTTTGCGGATCGGGTGTCGATTCGGGCGGTGGATCGGGCGTCGATTGAATCGGTTGCTGTGGTTTTGCGGGTGAACCGCTAACTGTTAGTGATTCACTAGTAACTGCTAGTGATTCACCACTGACTGCTAGTGATTCACCACTGACTGCTAGTGATTCACCACTGACTGCTAGTGATTCACCACTGACTGCTAGTGATTCACCACGGAGGCACGGAGACGCGGAGGACAACGCGTGCTCCCTTCCGCTACTGCGTTCTTTGTTACTGCCGTTCTCTGTGTCTCTGTGCCTCCGTGGTGAATCAGTTGTTATTCTACCAGAACACGCACAAATGCAAAAAGGGCTCCGAACCATGCAACGGTTCGGAGCCCTTCGTGCCTTCTTGTGAACCCAGCCGTTAGCGCTGGTAGCGCACCCAGCGCTCGTACTGCTTGATCATATCCTCGAGCTCGAACGGCAGGCCGCTGCCGCCACCGCCGACCATGCGCTCAACGCGCAGGGTCTGACGATAGGTCTGGCCATCGACCGTCATGGAGACGAGATAGTCACCCGGCTCGGCGACCGGCACGTTGCCGAATCCACCGCCGCCGCCACCACCGCCGCCACCCATGGCACCGGTCGCGCGGATGATGGCGAAGAGATCGTTCTGATCCATGCCCATCATCGCGGCCATGCCACCTGCGGCGCCGCCGGGACCGCCCGCACCACCAGGGCCGCCGGGACCGCCACGCCCACCGGCCGGCGCTGGCGCAGACTCGGCCGGACGCTCAACCCAACGCCCTGCCTGCTGCTGGCCAGGACCACCACCACCACCGCCGAAGCCAAAGGCGCGCGCGATGTTCTGCATGCCCGTCGCGCCGCCCTCCATCGAACGACGGAGCTGATCAAGTGCCGGCTTCGGGACCTTGCCCTCGGCTTCGATTGAGTCGAGCACGACCGTCACGCGACGCGCCTGCACGATTGAATCGCGCAGCGCGGCACCACGCAGCGCCGCACGCGGCGCCGGACGGCCGTTGTAGCCCCACGTCACCTTGTGCAGACCAGGCATGCCCATGCCGGTGAGCGTCTGCAGCGTGTCGCCCTTCGCGTCCTGCACGAGGATGCGCACGGGACCGACGTTCTTCGTCACGCGATACCAAATGTCTGCGCCGTAGGCCGGGCTCGGGCTCGAGAAGATCATGTTGCCCGTGGCCTGTCCTTCCGACGGCGGGTCGCCCCACTGATAGCCCGCGCGCGGCGCGAAGAGATGCGCCGCGGCATCGGCCACGACGTTCTTCATCTGCTGCAGCGGGGCGATGTCCACGATCCACATCGAACGCCCGTGCGTTGCCGCAATCAACTCGGCGTCGCGCGGATGGATGCGGAGGTCGTGCACCGGCACGTTCGGCAGCCCGGTCATGAACTTCTGCCAGGTCGCACCACGGTCTCCTGACGCGTAGGCGCCAATGTCGGTGCCAACGAAGAGTAGGTCCGGGTTCTTGAGGTCTTCGCGCAGGACGTGCACGAAATCCGGGCCACCACGCGGCAATCCGCCGGCGATCGAGCGGAAGGTGCGGCCCGCGTCATCGGTGACGAACACGTACGGCATGAAATCGCCGCGACGATGATTGTCGTACGTCACGTAGAAGCGATCGGCGTTGTGCGCCGACGGCTCGATGCGCGAGACGTACGAACCGGCCGGCACGCCAGTGATGCGCGAGGTGAGCTCGGTCCACTGACCACCATCGTTGGCCGTCATCCAGACGCGGCCGTCATCGGTACCGGCGAAGAGCATGCCCACCTTGAGTGGCGATTCATTGAGCGAGACAATCGTGCCGAAGGTCTCGGCGCCGGTCGCGTCAATCGTGATGCCACCAGTCGTCACCGTGGAGATCTTGATCTTCGCCGCGTCGGCGTACGAGAGATCGCCGGAGATCGGGAACATCTCATCGCCGCGACGGACGGACTTCATCACGCGGTTGGCGCCCATGTAGACGACCGTCTGGTTGTGCGGCGAGAGGAAGTACGGGGTGTTCCAGTTCCAGCGGAGCGACATGTCCACGGAATCCTTCTTCTGCTGCGTGCGCAACTCAGCGATCGTCCGACGCATCGCCGGGGTCTCCGGGCGCGTGGTGTCGCCGCGCACCGTCAGGATGCTGTCTTCCCACTTCATGTACTGTGCGCGGTAATCCGGCTTGCGGAAGGCGGTGCGCTGGCCGGCCGAGACCTGGTAGCGCCCCATGTTGCCGCCCTGCGACGTCCCGTAGATGATGTCGGGGTTCGTCTGGTCCTGCTGCGTGACGAAGCCGTCGCCGCCGTTGTACGTGAACCACATCGCGTTGGTGATGGGCCCCTGACGACGACGCGACGGGCCACACCACGAACCGTTGTCCTGCGCGCCGGCGCAGACGCGGTAGGGGACGGCCATGTCGAACGAGACGTTGTAGAACTGCCCGATGGCAAACGAATTCGGGAAGATGTAGTTGCCACCATTATCGAAGGTGATGCCGATGCCACCGTCGTTGCCGACGATGTGGTGCGAGGGATCCTTCGGGTCAATCCACTGCGCGTGATGGTCCACGTGCAAGCCAACCGTCGCGTTGCGGGCGTTCTTGCCGCCTTCATCGGAGACCTTCACCGGTGTCGAGGAGAACCAGACGCGATCGGGGTTGGTCGGGTGAACACGCACCTGCGAGTAGTAGAACGGGCGCACGTTCTCGGTCGCGGTGCGCTCCCAGGTCTTGCCGGCATCGGCAGAGCGGTAGAGGCCGCTGTTCGAGACTTGCGCACGAGTGCCGGCCGCGGGACGCGGGTTCGGATTGGTGTCGGCCTCGACCATCACGTACATGATGTCGCCATTCGACGGGGCAATCGCGATTTCCATGCGGCCCTTCATCGTGGCCGGGAATCCGCCGCCGGTCACTTCGCTCCAGGTCTCACCACCATCGGTGGACTTCCAGAGCGCGGAGCCACGACCACCCGACTGCAGGAAGTAGGGGCCGCGGAGGCGATGATAGCTCGTCGCGAAGAGCACGTCGGGATTGCGCGGGTCCATGTCGATGTCAACAAAGCCCGTCGTGTCGTTGATGAACTTCTTGTTGGTCCAGGTCGTGCCGCCATCGGTCGTCTT
>JANLTT010000115.1:0-10360 GCA_031363115.1 Gemmatimonas sp. | reverse complement strand
TCGCCGACCTTCGGGATGCGCACGCGGCGGTACGGGTGCCGCTGCTGCGGAAAGACTTCATAACGGATGTGGTGCAGCTGCTCGAGGCACGGGCCTACGGGGCCTCGGCGGCGCTCCTGATTGCTCGGGCGTTGGCGCCGGACGAGTTGGCGTCGTTGGCGCGGGCCGCTGTCTCGATGGGACTGACCCCGCTCATCGAGGTTCGCGACGAAGTCGAGTTGGCGCGGGCGCTTGGCGTGCCCGAAGCCGTGATCGGGGTCAACAATCGAGACCTCGAGACGCTCGTGATTCACCCCGACACGGGGGCGCGGATCATTCCGCAGATACCGGCGGAGCGTATCGCGATCTTCGAAAGCGGCATCACGGGGCCGGACGGGGTTCGGGTGGCGGCGGAGGCTGGGGCAGATGCCGTGCTGATTGGGTCGGTACTCTCGACAGCCTCGGCGCCGCTCGAACTCCTCCGGGCCTTGGCGTCGGTGCCGCGGCGGCCACGTGGTTGAGGTGAAGTTCTGCGGGCTCACCCGTCCAGAGGATGCCGCGCTGGCCGTGGAACTGGGGGCAGCGTACTGCGGCGTTATTTTCGCCGGTGGGCCTCGCCTCGTGAGCGTCGAGCGGGCGGCTGAGGTCCTTGCGCCCGTTAACGGCACCGCGACAAAACGCGTGGGTGTCTTCGGAGCGCAAAGCGTGGACGAGGCCCTCCGAATCGCGGACAAATTGTCGTTGGATGTGCTACAATTCTCGGATAGCGTTGCGCATGTGCGGCGCATAGGATTGCGAGGGCGGTTTCGCGGCGCGTTATGGCAGGTCGCGCACACCGACCCAGGTTCGGGAGCGGCGGCGACGGATCCCGCGTCTTGGTTTGACGACGGAGCCGATGCCGTCGTGCTCGATGCGGCGGTGGCGGGGCAGTTGGGTGGAACGGGTGTAGCACTCGACTGGGCCGCGCTCGCTCCGGCGATGCGCCGCCTGCGGGCTCGTGGCACAGTGGTGCTGGCTGGTGGTTTGCGGCCGGAAAACGTGGCTCGTGCGATTGCGCTGGCTACGCCGGATGTGGTGGATGTCTCGTCGGGGATTGAATCGGCCCCTGGTATAAAGGACCCTGAACGGATGCGCGCCTTCGCTCGTGAGGCCCGCTCGCACGAGGTGTGATGACGCAGGTCGCTACGGATCGATTTGGTGCATTCGGTGGGCGCTATGTCCCCGAGACCCTTATCCCGGCGCTTGATGCGCTGGAAATCGCCCTCGCTGACGCGCTCGCCGATCCGGCTTTTGAGCGCGAACTCACGCACATGCTGGAGACGTATGTCGGACGCCCGTCGCCGCTGACGGAAGCGCCGTCGTTCAGTGCGCGCATCGGCGCGACTGTCTGGCTCAAGCGCGAGGATCTCAACCACACCGGCGCGCACAAGATCAACAACGCGATGGCCCAAGGGCTGTTGGCGAAGCGTATGGGAAAGAAGCGCGTCATCGCCGAGACCGGGGCGGGGCAGCATGGCGTGGCCACCGCAACGGTGTGCGCACGCCTCGGGCTCGAGTGCGTCGTGTACATGGGCGAAGAGGACATGCGTCGGCAGTCGCTCAATGTGTTCCGCATGCGATTGATGGGCGCGACCGTTGTACCCGTCACGGCCGGCACCCGCACACTCAAGGACGCGACGAGCGAGGCCATCCGCGATTGGGTCGGCACCTGCGAGGATTCGCATTACATCATTGGTTCCGTGGTGGGACCGGCGCCGTATCCGCGGATGGTACGCGATTTCCAGGCAATCATTGGCCGTGAAGCGCGCGCGCAGATGCTCGCTCGGGCCGGTCGTTTGCCGAGCATGGTCGTGGCCTGCGTGGGAGGTGGCTCGAATGCGATGGGAATCTTTCACGCCTTCGTCGCCGACAAGGATGTGCGTCTGATCGGCGTCGAGGCTGCGGGCGAGGGCATCGAGACTGGGCGCCACTCCGCGTCGCTGACGCGCGGCGTCCCAGGCGTCTTGCACGGCACGTTGAGCTACTTGCTGCAGGACGAAAACGGACAGGTGCATCCTGCCCACTCCATCTCCGCCGGCCTCGATTACCCCGGTGTCGGTCCGGAGCATTCCTTTCTCCGCGACTCCGGTCGCGCCGAGTACGTCTCGGTGACGGACGGCGCGGCGCTCTGCGGCTTTGAGTTATTGAGCCGGCTCGAAGGCATCATCCCGGCGCTTGAAACCTCGCACGCGATTGCTTGGCTTGCGGAGCGCGCCGGTACCTTCGCCCCCGACGAGGAGATTCTTCTCTGCGTCAGTGGACGCGGCGACAAGGACGTGGCGCAGGTCGCCGAGATTCTTGGCGAGGCGATGGGTCGGTGACCGCACCAGGCGTGATGGAGCCCGAGGAGGTCACGCCGGATTGTCCCCCGGCGATGGTCGAGGACGTCCTCAAGATCTTTGATAAGGCCATCAAGGCGCATCAGCTCTATCTGCCGAACAATCCGACCTACCAGAAGTCGATTGCGACCACCAAGGCCGCGATTGAGCCGCTTTGGGATCTCACCGGGAGCCTCGTCCTTCAGGTGACCGATACGCAGCTCAAGTATTTCGGCGTGGCGGTCAATGATCATCCCGAGAAGGGTGGCGACTCGCTGCCGTGGCTGCTGTTCAAGGACGGACTGCGTGAACTCACGCTCTTCCCGGGATTCGAGGACGAGGAGCTGGAGCGCTTCCTCGCAATCATTCCCAAGGTGCGCCATGCGCAGCCGCACGAGGACGACCTCCTCACGCTGCTGTGGGAACAGGACTTTCAGTGCCTGAAGTACCGGTATGTCGAGATCAACGACCCCGCGGCGCCGCTTGATCCCAATGCGAGCCAGGGGCGGTGGCCCGCGCCCGAGGGCCGAGTCTACGAGGATCCCTCGGAGGCCGTCGAGGAAGCGAAAGAGGAAGCGAAAGAGGAAGTGCAGGACGACGCCAAGCCAGGCACCGAGGAGACGTCCAGCAGTGAGCCCGAGAAAAAGAAGGGGCTCATCAGCATGGACGACTTTGACGCCTCGCTGTACTTCCTCGACCCCAACGAGATCGAGTATCTCCGACAGGAGACCGAGCGCGAGTACAGCGCCGATCTCCGCCGCCTCGTGCTCTGTGCCTTGCTCGACATCTTCGAGCTGCAGGTCGATCCCCTCGTTCGCGAGGAAGTGGCCGGTGACATCGAGGCGCTCGTGCTGCACCTGCTCACGGCGGGGCAGTACTCCACCGTGGCCTTCCTGCTGAAGGAACTCGACGGGACCCTGCAGCGCGCGCGTGAAGTGCGACAGCAGGATCGCGAACGGCTCGGCAAGCTCTCCGATCGGCTCTCGCATCCGGATGCCCTCGGCCAGATGCTGCAGGCGCTGGAAGAATCGGCGCGGCTCCCGGCCAAGGAAGATCTCGCGCTCCTCTTCGCTCAGCTGCAGCCCCACGCGCTCGGTCCGATTCTCGAGCACATCGATCGGACGCAGAACAGCGAACTGCGTCCGCTGATCGAGTCGGCGGCCGAGCGCCTCGCGCAGTCGAACACGTCGGAGCTGGTGAAGCTGGTGCGCGACGCGAAGCCTGCCGTGGCCCGCGAAGCCATTCGTCGCGCCGGCGCGATGCGGACCGCCGCTGCGGTGCCTTCGCTCGGCGAAGTGCTCGCGAGCGATGCCGAGCGCCCGCTCCGTGCGGCGGCCGTCACGGCGCTCACCGACATCGGCACACCGGGCGCGCTCTCCGCGCTCGAGACCGCGCTGACCGATTCCGAACGTGACATTCGCCTCGCGACGATCCGTGCGCTGACGGCCCGCATGCATCGCCCAGCGATGCAAAAGGTTCAGGCCATCGTGCAGGGGAAGTCCGCGCGCGAGATTGATCGGACCGAGCGCATCGCGTTGTTTGAGCTCTATGGCACGATTGCCGGCGATGCCGGCATCGCGGTGCTCGACCCGATCCTCAACGCCAAGGGTGGACTCTTTGCGCGCAAGGAGGATCCCGAACTGCGCGCCTGCGCTGCGGTGGGATTGGGCAAGATCAACTCCGACGCCGCGCGCGCGTCGTTGCAGAAGGCGGCGTCCGACAAGGACGTGATCATCCGGAACGCCGTGAGCCGCGCGCTGCGCGGCGGGAGCACGACATGACCGGTCCACGCGACGGGACGCCGATTGACGGCCGCGCCGTAATCTCCCGCAACACGCAGGCGATCACGACCACGGGCCTCGGCGAAGGCATCGTGCGCAAGATCGGGCGCACCTGGGTCACCTCGATGTACATCGCCCTGCGCAACCTGCGGATGTATCCGCTCGAGAACGCAGTGGTGCAGAAGGGACTCGAGGATCTCACGAATCTCTCGGCCGAACTCCTCGCTGGTGATGGCGAGTGCGAGTTCCGATTGGCTGGCGAGTTCCTGTTCCTCAACGCGACGCGCATGAAGTTGGATCTCGACAACTTCACCAGCTTCTCGTTCCTGCTGAATCGATGCCGCGATTCGGGCGTCGGGCTCATCCGCTTCGTGGATCGGCCGACCATCCGCGACTGGACGGTGTTGCTCTCCTTCCTGATCAAACCGGTTGGCAAAGGTCCGGCCGAGCGCTTCGCCAACTTAGCGCAGCGCTTGGCGGAGACGAATGTCGGCGTCTTTGATCTCGCGCCGCCGTCCGACAGCGAAGACGACCCGCAGGACGACGTCGAGGCGAAGGAGCGCGCCAAGCGCACTTATCAGCAGTCCGTGGTGACGACGAAGGAAGTCATCAACTCGGTGCGGATGGGGCAGAGCCCCAACGTCAAGAAGATCAAGCGCGTGGTGCAGGGCATCGTTGACCAAATCCTCTCGGACGAGACGTCCCTGGTGGGGCTGACGACGATTCGCGATTACGACGACTACACCTTCACGCACTGCGTGAACGTGGCGATCTTCTCGATTGCACTCGGGCGCCGTCTCGGACTGACGCGCTTGCAACTCTACGATCTGGGATTCACCGCGCTCTTCCATGATTTGGGCAAGTCGCGCGTCCCGATCGAGGTCATTCAAAAGCCCGATGCGCTCGAGGAAGATGAGTGGCGCCTCGTCATGGCGCATCCGTGGCTCGGTGTGCTCGCGCTCTTCCAGGTGCGTGACCACTCGGAGTTCCCGTATCGCTCGATGCTCGTCGCGTACCAGCATCACATGAAGCGCGATCTCACGGGATATCCGCGTTCGCTGCGCATGGCGGAAATCACGTTCTACAGCAAGATCGTCGCGGTGGCGGACGGCTTCGATGCCGCGACCTCGCGTCGCGTCTACACGACGCAGCCGCTGAGCCCGGCGCAGGTGTTGCAGGAAATGCGCGACAACCCGCGGCGCGGGATGGATCCCGTGGTCGTCAAGGCCTTCGTCGCGCTCCTTGGCATTTATCCCGTCGGCTCGCTGGTGGTGCTCGATACCTTCGAGCTCGCCATCGTCCATGCCGTGAATCCCATTGCCGAGATGCTCTCGCGCCCCATTGTGCGCGTCATCAGCGATGCGATGGGCAACGTTGAGCATCCCGGGACGCTCTTTGACCTCGCGCAGCAGGATGGCGCGGGCACCTTCCTCAAGTCGATCATCAAGACCGCCGACCCCGAACGGTACGGCATCAAGATCGGCGACTATTTCGTCTAACATGCTGCTGACTGAACGACTGCGCGCGCTCCGCTCCTCGGGACGCCGCGCGCTGGTGTGCTATGTGACCGCCGGGCATCCCGATCCCGCGGCCTCCGTGCGTCTTATCCGTGAACTCCCCGAGGCGGGGTGTGATGTGCTTGAGGTCGGGGTGCCGTTCTCCGATCCGCTGGCCGATGGCCCCATCATTCAGCTCAGTTCGCAGCAGGCGCTGGCTCAGGGGGTCAACCTCACGCGGGCACTGGAACTGATCGCTGAGGCCAAGTCGTCCGCCCCCGTCGTGCTGTTCAGCTATCTGAATCCGCTGATGGCCGCTGGCGAGGACGTCCTCGTGCGGGCGAAGGCTGCCGGAGTCTCTGGTGTGCTCGTCACCGACCTTCCCGTCGGCGCGGATCCCCAACGCGAAGCCTGGCTCGGGTCCGGACCGCTGGAGTTCGTGCGACTGGTGGCGCCGACCACGCCGGTTGATCGCATGGAAGAAATCGGAAAGCATGGCAGCGGATTTGTCTACTTGATCAGCCGACTCGGTGTCACCGGCGTGCATCAGGGCGTCGCGGACAATCTCTCCGCGACGATTGATCGGCTGCGTACGGTCTGTGATCTCCCGATCTGCGTGGGCTTCGGCATCTCAACGCCGGAGCAGGCGCGGGCCGTCGGGGCCATGGCCGATGGCATTGTCGTCGGCTCCGCGCTCGTGCAGGCTGCCGCCACGGGGGGCGTGGATGCTGCGCTCGCACTGGTGCGCACGTTGCGCGCGGCCTTGGACGAGTCCTGATGCGTCGCTCCCTGGTCGCGTATCGCTACGCGATTCCCCCGCTCGGCACCGCCGCGACCATCCTCGCGCTCTACTTCGATAACGGCTGGCTGAATCATCCCTGGATCACGACTGGGCTGGTGCTCGCCGCGTTGTTGTTGCGGTGGTTCTACTTGCCGGTCACGAAGTTCGCGCAGGTCAACGTCGTCGGCATCGTCGCCGTCGGCGGGACGATTCTCGTTGGTCCGGCAGCCGGCGCACTCGCTATGGGGCTCGGCGTGGCACTGGCCGACGGCGTGCTCTTGCAGCGCGGTGCCTTGCCCGCGTGGATCAACGGGGCGCGTGAGTCCATTGCGTTAATTGCGGCCTACGGCTGGTACGCGTGGTCGCGCACCTCGCTCGGCTCCGATCCCGGCAGCTTCGCTGGCGCCATTCCCGCGGTGGCGGTGTTCGTGGTTGTGCATTTCGCGCTGAGCCGCACGCTCCAGTACATCTCGCTTTTGGTGCGCGACAAGCTCTCGGCCGAAGAACGGGCGCTGATTCTGCGCTACGAGGTGATCACGTTGGGCGCGGGTGGCTTCGCGATGGCGGCGATGCTCGTTGCCATCGCCTCGCTGGAAACGGTAGGCGTCGTCGTGGTCTTTCTCGTGCTCGCCTTCAGCGGACTGCTGCTGCGCCGCATCCTCGAGGAGAGCATTGCGGCAGAGGAGCTCAATACGGTGTTGGCGATGGAGGTGGCGGTCTCCGCCGACACCGCGCTGAGCGCTGCCATTGCCCGCGTCGAACGGATGGCGCAGCGCCTGTTGGATTGGAAGGAACTCCGCGTGCTGCGGTGGAACGACGGCGATCCGCAGCTGATCTATCGCACGGGTGACGGCCTCCTGCTCACGCCACTGCCGGCGCCACACGATGGCGAGACGCTTCGGGCGGAGGTGGCTGCGAGCGGGCGCGTGCTTCTGCTCGCGGACGCGAATCGCGACCCGCGTGTGGAACGCCCCTTGCCGATGGCGGCATCACGCGCGGTGGCGCCGCTGCGCTTTGGCGATCGGTTGATCGGCGTGCTTGAGCTCGACACCCCCAAGCGTGGCGCGTACGGCGCCAAGGAAGGGGTCCTGCTCAAGCGCGTGGCGCATCAACTCGCCACGACGATTCACTTGCTCGACCTCCGGACCCCGCTCGCCGAGACGCTGAATCGCCTGACGCATGAAGTCGAGACCCTCACGGGTTCCGCGCGGACGTTGCGCACCGGAGGCGAGTCGGTGGTGCGCGCGGTGGGAGAAATCGGTCGCGGCATCGCGGAGGAGAGCGAACAACTGCGCCTCGGCATGGAGAGCATGCGTGCCCTTGGCGAGCGCACGCGCGCGGTATCGATCGACGCGCGTGAGGCGCATGATGGCACGCATGCCGCGAGCGCCGTTGCCGCGCAGAACCGACAGGCCGTGGAATCGTCGCTCGAACAACTCGTGGCCGCCAAGGCCTTTGCCTCCGAGAGCGCCGCGCGGGTGGCCACGTTGTCGCTCACGATGCGGGAAGTGACGGGCTTCATCGCGGTGATTCGCGACCTGGCCGTGCAGACGAATCTCCTCGCACTGAATGCGGCCATCGAAGCCGCTCGGGCGGGGCACGAGGGGCGCGGCTTCGCGGTCGTTGCCGAGGAAGTGCGCGGGCTCGCGGTGGAGAGCGGCAAGGCGGCCGATGACGCGCAAGCCGCGCTCCGGGGCTTTGAGGATCAGATGCGGCAGACGGCTCAGCTCATGTCGCGCGGCGAAGCGCTCGTGGGCGACGCGGAAGCGCAGTCGGCGGGCTCGCGCGAGGCGCTCGGGCGCATCGTCGAGGGGACGGCCTCCGCCGCGGTGCTCGCGGCGCGGATCGCCGGCTCTGCCGATGACCAGAGCAACGAGCTCACGCGCATGCGTGATCGGCTGACGCGCCTCGAAGGCGTGGTGTCGCGCAATCGCGAGGGACTCGCCGCGGTGAGTGAGTCGGCGCAGGACCAGGCCGAAGCGTTGCGCGCGCTCGAGCGCGCGACGACCGAACTCAAGGATGTGGTCGCTGGGCTCGCGGAGCTCACGCGCCGCGTCACCACCGCGGCCTGAGCCGGCCATGCGCCCGTTCACGCTCCCGTTCACGCTCCCGTCGTGGGCCGAAGTCACCGAGAAGCGTCGTGCACACGTCGAGCGCGTGACGGCCCTGCTGGATCGATGGGCCGCGCAGCTCCACCTGCCGCCGGCCGAGGCGCAGGCCTGGCATGACGCGGGGGCGTGGCACGATGCGCTGCGCGATGCGTCGTCCGAAACCCTTCGCGCGTTGGCCCCGGATCCTGAGCGTCCCGTCGAGACCCTGCATGGCCCCGCCGCCGCCACACGATTGGCCGCGGAAGGCGAAGCGCGGGCGCCTGTGCTCGAGGCGATTCGCTGGCACACTGTGGGATTCGCCGAGTGGGATCGTACGGGACGCGCGTTGTACATGGCGGATTTTCTTGAGCCGGGCCGTCAGTTCGCCCGTGCCGATCGCGCCTTTCTCGCCGATCAACTCGTGCATGACTTCGATGGCGTCTTTCGTCAGGTTGTGCGCCTGCGCATTGAGTGGACGGTGCGGGAAGGGAAGGCGCTCTTTCCAGAGACGGTGGCACTCTGGAATAGGGTGCGCTGATGCGTGTGAAGGGCCGTTGGATTCTGCTCGTGGCGGTGGCGCTGACCGTTGGCGGCGTCGCGCTGTGGCGCCGCTTCGCGACACCGGAGGCGCGTCGCGAGCGTGCGCTGAGCGCCGTGGTCGAGCGAGTCGTCCCTGACTCGGTGCGCATCAAGATCGAAGTGCTCAACGCGACCAACATTCGCGGACTCGCTCGGCGCGGCACCTTCCATCTGCGCGATCTCGGGTTTGACGTCGTCTCCTCGGGCAACAGCACCGAGAAACTCGACTCCACGCTCGTGATTATCCGAAGCGGCCACCCCGAGTGGGCCGAGCTCGCGGCCAAGGCGTTGGGCGGGGCGCGCATTGAATTGCGCCCCGATACCTCACGCTACCTCGACCTCACGATCCTGCTCGGCGCTTCCTGGCGGCCGCCGCTTGAGACGTTCCACCCGTAGCTGACCGCACGCGGCGGCAATGTCGATGCCGCGGCTCTTTCGGATGGCAATTTCCACGCCGACGTTGCGGATGCGACGCGCGAACTTGGCAATGGCTTCCGGCGACGTCGGCGTGAAGCCCATCGCGCCGCCCGGGTGCAACGGAATCAGGTTCACGAACGCCCCGCATCCCTTGGCCAGCGCCGCGAGTTGATCGGCATGCACCGGCGCATCATTGACGCCGCCCAGCATCACGTACTCGAAGGTCACTCGGCGATCGAACTCCGCCGCGGCGTTGATGACATCGGCCAGCGGATACTTCGTGTTCACTGGCATGAGCGTGGCGCGAAGCTCATCGGTCGGCGCATGAATTGACAGCGCCAAGCGGAACTGCTCCCGACGTTCGCCCAGCGCGACGATGCCGGGCAGCACGCCAACCGTGGACACGGTGATATGACGCGCGCCAATCTCAAAGCCCTTCGGGTCGTTGAGAATCGTGAGCACGACATCCACCGACTTCCAGTTCATGAGTGGCTCACCCATCCCCATGAAGACGATGTTCGTGGCCAGCACCGGCGGATCGAGCAACGCGAGCTCACGTACCTGTCCGGCGATTTCATGCACGGTGAGATTCCGCGCGAACCCCATCGCCCCCGTCGCGCAAAACGCGCACTGCAACGCGCACCCCACCTGCGATGAAATGCAGAAGGTCATTCGCTCGCCATCCGGAATGGCGACCGTCTCGATGCTCTGGCCGTCCGCCATCTGGAAGAGAAACTTCCGCGTTCCGTCGGTGGACTGCTGCTGCGTAAGCAGCGGGAGTCGCGGAAGGGTGAAATGCGCGGCCAAGAGGTCCCGGAAGGCGGCCGGCAGATCCGTCATCTCGGCGAACGAACCGACGGGCTTTTGCCAGAGGTGGGGG
>JANLTT010000102.1:0-8390 GCA_031363115.1 Gemmatimonas sp. | reverse complement strand
CGCGTCACCCGTCGACGTCGCTGCGGCGATGCGACGCGCGTCCTTCGTCTTGGTCTCGAGCACGCGGCGTGAGACCTTCTGTTCCGTCGCCGCGGAGGCACTCGCCTGCGGCACACCCCTCATCATCACTCGCTGCGGTGGCCCCGAGGAGTTCGTCACGCCGGAGGACGGCGTCATGGTCGCGGCCGACGATCCCGCGGCCTTCGCGGCGGGTATCCTCGACGGCATGGCGCGGCGCGACCAGTTTGACGGTGCCGCCATGCGCGCGCGGATCGTGGCGCGGTTCGGGCGGGACGCGTGGAGCCAGCGAGCGCGCGCGATTTACCGCAATCTTATCGAGACCCACGCCGCGCGCCGAGGCCGTCGGCCGGCGGAGCCAGGCGCATGAGTATCGTTGCCGTCGCTGGAGAGGAACGCGTTCCTGCGCTGGACGGCCTGCGCGCCGTGGCCGTGCTGGGAGTGATCGCATCGCACAGCGGGCTCTTTGGGCTCGGCTGGGTGGGCGTCGACATCTTCTTCGGCCTCTCGGGCTATCTCATCACAGGGATTCTGCTTGACGCCAAGTCGGCAGCGCCGACCGCCCGCGACTTCTTCGTGCCTTTCTACATGCGGCGCGCGCTACGCATCTTTCCTCTCGCATGGATGATCATCCTGCTGGTCGCGGCGTGGCGCGGTCAGTGGCACGACATCGGCTGGTACTTCGCGTACCTCGTGAACTGGCTCCCTACTTCGCCAGAGCCCAGAGATTTAGGGCACTTCTGGTCGCTCGCGGTAGAGGAGCAGTTCTACACCATCTGGCCAGCGATCGTGTTTTTGAGTTCGCGGGCGGGCGTGCGGCGGGCGGCAATCGGACTAATCATCTTCGACGTGCTCTTTCGTGCCACGGTCTCCCTCTGGCCACCGGAATTTGCGACCGCGCAATGGCGTGACCTCGCGACCTTTGCGCGCGCTGATACGCTTGCTGTCGGCGCACTGCTCGCGGTGCGCCAGCGCGACACTGGCCTTGGTGCCGCACGATGGGCGCTACCGGTGGCGGTCCTTAGCGGCATTGCCATGCTCGCGATCCGGCTGCTCGAGCGCGGTGCGCTCTGGCCGCTCCTGACCTACAACCTCAAGTGGCCCGTGCTCGCGGTCGGCGTGGGCGCTGGTTTGCTCTACGTCTTAACGCGGCCGCCACGTTGGTTGCAGTGGGCCTGGCTCGCGTGGATTGGCAAAGTCAGTTACGGCGTCTACGTGATCCATGCTTTGTTCGGCCAATGGTTGCATGATGAATTCACACTGAGCCAGGCGCCTCTGATTTTCGTGCTCCAACTCGGTTTCACTCTGCCGCTCGCAGCCCTGAGCTGGCATTTCTTCGAGTCCCCGATTCTCAAGCAGAAGTGGCGCTGGCCGATGCCACGGGCGCCTCGCCGTGAGCCGCCAACCGCGCGCGGCGAGACGTGAGTCGGCCGTGAACTCCCCTGCACTCTCGGTCGTGATGGCCGCATCATCACCGGCGCGCCCGGCCGCCGTCGCCGAGGCGGTGCGCGCGCTCGAAGTCGGGTGCCGCGACGTCGAGACCGAACTGCTGATTGTGGGTGATGGGATCGAAACACTCGATGCACCGCATCTCGGCCGCGTTCGCGTCATCCCCTGCCCCGCGGTGCGGCTCGCGCCCGAGCGCTGGGGAGACGGCGCGCGCGCGGCTAATGGACGCGTCGTTGCCTTCACCACCGATTTGATGCGAGTCGGACCGGGTTGGGCCCGCGCACTTGTCGAGTCGATCGATGCGGGCGCGACAGGCGCAGGCGGGACTATCGGGCTCGAGGCGAGCGCTGATGCCGGCACGGCCGCCGCGCACCTCATCCGGTTCTCGGCGTTCCTCCCGGGCGCGCATCGCGAGCGGCATCGCGTGCACGACATCGCAGGAGACAATGCGGCGTATTCCCGTGAAGCGATCATCGGCCACCCGGACCTGTTGCGAGAGGGCTTCTGGGAAGTGGAGTTTCACCAGCGCTTCGCGCGTGACGGTCGCTCGCTCGAGATGGTCCCCGGCGCTGCCGCGTCGCTCGTGGGACCAATCGCAACCGCAGCACTGGCGCGCCAGCGATTCACACACTCGCGCGAGTTCGGACGCACCCGAGTGGAGCGACATGGCGAGTCGCGGTGGAGGATCGTGCTCGCGTCACCGTTGGTGCCGTTCGTGCTACTCGCCCGCATGCGTCGCCGTGCGAGGGCCGACGCCGCGAGTGCGGGTCGCTTCACCGGGTTGCTACCACGTCTCGCGTTGCTGGCGTGCGCATGGGCTGCTGGCGAGGCGATCGGAGCGCTCGGAGCCAAACGAGCCACAACCGCTTTGGCCGATGCCGCGCGACTCTGAGTCGATGCACACTGAGTCGGACTACACGGACTCCCGCACGCCATCCGTCGCGCATCGTCCGTCCTTCTCCGTGGTCGTGACCGACGCGCGTGGGCCGGCGGACCTCGAACGCTGTGTTGCCGCCGTACGGCCGCAGTGCGAGCGCGCAAACGCGCAACTCGTGGTGGTCGCAGCAGACCCCGCGAGCACGCTCGGCGCGCGCCGCGCGGCCGGGCTCGCGCGCGCGACCGGAGAATGGGTGGCAATGACCGAGCCGCCCTGCGTGCCAGACCCCGACTGGCTCAAGCGCCTCATGGTCGCCGCCGGTCCCGAGGTTGCAATCCTCGGCGGTGCCGTCGGGAACTCGAGGCGCAACACCGCGCGCGAACGCGCCGCCTTCTTCGCCGAGTACGGGGTGTACGGTGGCACCGAGGTCGTCCGGCTCCCCGACGGGACGCCTCACGTCACAGCCGCCAACGCGGCCTATGCTCGGCGAATTCTTGCAACGGTGGAAGCAGCGTTCAGGGCGAACGATGCCGAACCGACTTTGCACATGGCACTCAGAGCCGATGGTTGGTCCGTACGGATGGTGCGCGATGCTCGCGTGCGGTTCGATGCAGATGCGGCGTTCGTGCCGGCGTTCCGGGACCGGTTCGCACATGGCCGCGCATACGGCGCGGCGGCGGCGAAGATGCGTCCGGCCCCCGAGCGAGTGTTGCGCGCGCTCCGGTCACTCGCCGCCGTGCCGCTGCTTGCCGCACGTATCGGCCGGGCGGCTGAGCGAGAAGCGCGCGCCGATTTCTCTCGATCCATTCCGCTCACACTCGTGCTCCTCGCGGGCTGGGCGCTCGGGGAAAGCATCGGATGGCTCACGGAACGCGCCCGATGACAGTTGCCGTGATGCCGCAGCTCAGTGTGGTGGTCCCGTCGGTGAACGGATGGAACGACCTTCGCGGCGCCCTTGAGGCGCTCGAGGCCGCCGCGCGCGAGGTCCCGCTCGAAGTCATCGTGCCGGAGCGCTGCGGCGACCACGTGCGGGTTGAGATCTCACGTCGGCATCCGTCGGTGAGAATCCTGCCCGTCCCGCCAGATACGAGCATCCCGCGCATGCGCGCACTCGCGTTCGGCGCCGCGACCGCGCCAACGGTCGCGGTCCTTGAAGATCACGTACTCGTGGCGTCCGACTGGGCCACTCGCATCGTCGCGCTTCGTGCGCAGGGCCACCAAGTGATCGGTGGCCGAATCGAGAACTCGGCCACCGAACGCGCCGTCGACTGGGCGGCATTCCTCTGCGAGTACCACGGTACACTCACGGCACGGCCCGCCGGGCCCTCGGAGTGGCTCACGGGAAACAACACCGCGTACGACAAAGCGGCGCTCGTGCGGAGCCGCATTGTGATTGACCGCGGCGGTTGGGAGGACGCGCTCCATGAAGCGTTGCGGCACGATGGTGTGGAGCTCTGGTACGAACCGAGCCTCGTGGTTCGCCATCGCCGGACGTACCGCTCCGCGCGCGAGTACGCGGTTGAGCGATTCACCTACTCGCGAGCCTGGGCTGCGCTTCGCACCGCCGGCGCCGGACGAGGGGAGAGGCTTTGGATTGGTGCGCGCGCCGTGCTGCTCCCGCCCGTGCTCCTCTTCCGCATCGTGACACGGTCATGGTCGGACGTCCGTTGCCGTGCGCCGCTTATACGCGGGCTCCCCTACCTGCCGCTGTTCGTCGCCGCGTGGGCGATTGGCGAGATGGCTGGCGCTTGGCTTGGCGACGGCGGCGCGTTGGTCCGCGTACGGTGAGCCGAGCTTAACGAGGCTCAGCGCTCCGTAAGCAGTCGCTCCAAGTCGCCAAAGATGCGCGCGCGCTCCTTCGTCTCGAAATACCACTTGATCGTGCGGTCGAGCCCATCGGAGAATGAGACCTTGGGCGTCCAGCCAAGGAGCTTCTCGGTCAGCGAATTGTCGCAGACGCGGTTGTACGGGCCGGTCGGCTTGGTTGGGTCCGGAAGCAGGTCGGACTTCACCCCGGTGCGCTCAAGAATCATCCGCGCCGCATCAATCACGCGCGTGCGCTCCATCGTCCCAAGGTTCACGGCGGTGCCGTCGTCGATCTTCTCGGCGGCGAGGATTGTCCCCTCGACGATGTCGCTCACGTAGGTCCAGTTGCGGATCTGCTCGCCCGTGCCCCACACGATGAACGGATCCTGCTTCACGAACGCGCGCGCGATCATCGCAATTACCGCATGATTCTCAAGGCAGCGCTCGCCGTACGCCGTGAAGTAGCGCAGTGAGGCGCACTTGAAGCCGTAGTCCTGGTGATAGGCGCGCAGCGTGAGTTCGCACATGAGCTTGGCCCAGCCGTAGAGATTATCGGCGGCGTATGGCGACTTGACGAGGTCCTCGGTGAGGTAGAGAATCTCGTTAGGATCGTGCTGAAGGTGGTCGGGATAGACGCACCCGGACGAGGCGAAGGTGAACTTCTCCACGCCGGCCTTATGGGCCGCTCGAATCACCAGGCCATCGAGCGCGAAGTTGGTCGCGCACGCGGCCTGGTGCAGGTCGATATAGCCGCGCCCGCCGTGATTCGCCGCGAGGTGGAACACATGCTGCATCCCCGCCACGGCTCGGTCGGCTGTTCCCGGAGCGAGGAGGTCCGCATGCATGAACTCCACCGACTTCGACTCCAAGTGATGCCGCACGTTCTCCGCGGTGCCGCTCGAGAGATCGTCAACAATTCGTACTGTTGCGCCTCGTGCCACGAGTGCATCGACGAGATGCGACCCGATGAACGAACAGCCGCCCGTCACGACCGCCGTCTTGCCAGTCCAATACGTCATTCGTTCGTTCCCCACATGCGCTTGGCGCCGACGAAGGCGCGCGTGAGTTGTACCGGCTGGAACACGATGCTCGGCCACATGAAGACCTCGGTGGTGCAATAGCACTGCTTTGAGGCAATCTGCTCGCGAAGCGTCACGGCTTCCTTCGAATCCCAGAGTTCGAAGAACGACTTGTCGCGCAGGTTGCCAATCGGCTGGTGCGTCTCGCAGACCGAGACGTCGCCGTTGGCGTAGATCACCCCCGAGAGGATGCCCGCCTTGCAGGGCACGAACTGTTCCTCGGCGCGCATGGTCTCGACCTTGGCCCATTGCAACATCGGCTCAACGCTCGTCCCGAAGCGATCCTCTTCGCGGTCAGCCCAGACCGAGCGGATGTGGCGGTAGAGCTCCGCGTACTGCTCGACTAGCGGACCAGTCAACGAAGGATTCTTTCGATCGCCGCGGATCACCGCGAGGTTCTGGTGCTCCATTTTCGGGCAGCGCTCGTGCAGGTACTTCGCCAACTGGCGGATCTCTTCCATGTTCTCGCTCATCGCGACGGTATTGGAATGGAGCCGAAGCCTCGGGTCCTCCGCCTGGAGCTTGACGAGCAGATCGTAGGTCTCCATCGCCTGCTCGAACGATTTGGGGTTGCCCCGGAACCGGTTGTGATACTCCGGCATACCGTCAAGCGAGAACTCGGCGACGAAGAGCTGCAGCTCGGGATTGTCGCGGAGCACCTTTCGGATGGCTATGTCGGTCTTCTCCGTGAAGTAGCCGTTAGTCGGCACGTAGATCTGCTTCGCCTTGTTGTTCTTGATGAACAACGTGCAGATCTCGGCGAACTCCTTGCGGATGAATGGTTCCCCGCCCGAGAGATTGAGCACCTCGATCTCCCCGAGTTCCTTCGAGAGCTTCTCGAACTCCTCGAACGTGAGGTCGTTCCGCTTGTTGAGGTCCTTCCAGTAGAAGCAATGCTCACAGGTGAGATTGCAGATGGAGTTGATAAAGACCACCAGGAACGGCGGGGTCTCGCGCGGGCGATTCTCGCGCGCACGCATGGTCAGTCGGGCGTGGCGGGCGACCCGCGTGCCGAAATTCATCATTGGGACCTCGTGGGATCAGACCGGCTAAAAGACAACACAACAGGCAAGTTACGTGCCGAACGCGTTAGCGCCATCTGGTATCGGAGTCCCCGGCGCCGAGGCACCCGCCGACCCCCTCGCCCGCACTCCAGGCACCCTGCAAGAGTAGCAGCCAGCCGGCCGCGCGAATGAACCGACCCCGTAACGTTGGCACGCGCCACGCGTGCCGCGCACTGCGCACGAATAGTACGAGCAGGACGATCGGGGACGCGAGAACGCGGGCCGTCCGCAACGCGAGCCCTGAGCCCGCGGCGCGGCGGGCCGCGAAGCCTCGTGCCAACGCGAAGGCCAGCGATATTGCGCGGCCCGGTGTCTCTCGGCGAGCGACGCGTACGACGGCGTCGCCGGCCATCCAGAACCGAGCGCCGGCCGCGACGAGGATTCGTTCCACCGAAGCCTCGTGCAGCCCATCCTCCACGAAGCGAGGATCATGCCCGAGCGCGTCAGTGAGCGCGGCGCGAGTGTACGCCACGTTCACCCCGGACAGCGTTACCGCGATGGCCGATGGCTGCGGCGGGGCGAAACGAGCGTAGTCGTAAAACCAAACCGCATCGTCGAGTGCGCTACTCCGTTCCGATGGAGCGACTGGGCCCCCAACAGCTGCAACGCCTGTGTGCGAGCCGAACGCGGTGACAATCGCGTTGCGCCAGCCGGCGAGCGGTTCGGCGTGATCCTCGAGAAAGGCCACCAGAGCGCCACGGCTCACCGCAAATCCGGCTGCCCTGAGGCGGGGCACGTTTGTGCCGCTCGCGCACTGCACGATGCGCACCCGCGGATCGGCGGCAAGCCGCGCTGAGACCGCGTCCGCAAATGTGTCCGCAGAACTGTCCGAGAAGTTCCGCGCCACAACGACCTCATCATCCGCGCCGAGCTGAGGCACGAGTCCAGCGAGACAGCGCGCGAGCGCATCCGTGCCGCTCCAGGCGGCCACGACCACTGAAAGTGGGACCGCTCTAACGCCAGTCACTCAGCTCTCAACCTCGACGGCGCGCCCCTCGCGCGCCGAACGCTCCGCGGCGAACACGAGTGCGAGCGAGCGAAGATTGTCCGACGCGTTCGCCGATGGACTGCCACCCCGCTCGAGCGCATCGAGGAAGTCACCGAAATGCGTTGCGGTGGCGCTGGCAAACGGATTCGGGCCATCGCCGCCGAGCACGCGCGAGCGAGTGCCGTCTTCCAGCACCGCGCGACCACCACCGACCAGACGCAGGTCAACGAATGGCCGGCGCTCACGGGTGTGCATTCCAATCGAGGCACGCACCTGACCACCGATACTCGTGTGCACGGCGGCGCGCTCGCCGTCGAGTCTGAAGTCGAGATACCGCTCGGGTCCCTTGCTGAGGCGGTCGAGCACGAACGACGCCGCACGTCCATCGGCGAAGTCCAGCGCCACGAACTGGATCGCATCCCACGGGGTGCTCGGATCCGGGCGCGGCATATGCGCCAAAACGCGCGACGGTGTCGCGTCGAAGAAGTAGCGCACGAGATCGAAGACGTGAATCCCGAACTCCAGGCCGAGCCGGTTGCGCATGCCGCTCCGCCAGCCCGCCTCAGTCGCCACGGTGGGGCGATTCGTGTGCCACGCGTGCAGGTAAAGCAATTTGCCGAACTCCGACGTGCCAATGGCGGCCTTGGCCGATCGGTGCGTCTGCATCGCCGGAAACTCGTTGTTCACCACCACCTGCAGGCCCGCCGCGGTGCTCGCGCGCACAATCGCCGCGGCGTCCTCCATCGACTCGGCCAGCGGCTTCTCGCAGAAGACGTGGCAGCCAGCCGCGAGGGCGAGTTCGACATGCGCTCGGTGCAAGCCCGGCGGAGAACAGACCGCCACGATTTGTGGCTTGGTCCGCTCCAGCAATTCGGTCGCGTCCGCAAAGCTCGTGATGCCAAGCTTCTCCGCGGCCGCGCGTGCAGCGGCATCCGGGTCGGAGCCACCGACCACGGTCACGCGGTCACCGAGCATGCGATACGCGGGCCAGTGGATGTTGCGCACCGCGGCGCCGAGGCCGATGAAGGCGACCCGTGTCGACTTGACGCTCATCGGGCGGCCTCCGCCTTGGCGATCGGGATCATGAGATCGAGATAGCGCTGCGTCAC
>JANLTT010000082.1:0-2612 GCA_031363115.1 Gemmatimonas sp. | reverse complement strand
CACGGTCAATGACGGCAGCACGGGCCTCGTGCTCGGCACGGACTACACCGTGGCCTACACAAACAACACCAACGTCGGCACCGCCACGGCGACCGTCACCGGCATCGGCAACTACACCGGCACCCAGGCTGCCACCT
Organism: Gemmatimonas sp.; assembly: GCA_031363115.1. Lineage (GTDB taxonomy): Bacteria > Gemmatimonadota > Gemmatimonadetes > Gemmatimonadales > Gemmatimonadaceae > Pseudogemmatithrix. Next base: position 2,475 of record JANLTT010000082.1, on the reverse strand, counting down.
TCAGCATCACCCAGGCGAGCTCGTCGGTCACGGTCACCGGCACCACGAGCTTAACCTTCACCGGCAGCCCGCAGGGCCCGGCCACCGCAAACGTCACCGGCTCGACCGGCGCAGTGACCTACAGCTACGCGGGCACGGGCGCGACGACCTACGGGCCGAGCGCGGCGCTACCGACCGCGGCGGGCACCTACGCCGCGACCGCAACCCTGGCGGCCGATGCCAACTTCACCGGCGCGACCTCGGCGCCGCTCGCCTTCACGATCGCCGCGAAGACGGTGAGCACGCTCACGATCGCACCCATCGCCGACGAGACCTTCACCGGGTCGGCCATCACGCCGACGCTTTCGGTGACGGACGGCGCGACACCGCTGGTGCTGAACACCGACTACATAGTCGCTTACACGGACAACACCAATGTCGGCACCGCGACGGTGACCATCACCGGCATCGGCAACTACGCCGGCGACACAACGGTGACGTTCGAAATCATCAGTGCAAACCAGATCACGGCGACTGGCCTTACTAGCAGCAGCTCGACGTCCGTTGCCGTCGAGGCCGTCGAACTTACTCCGAGTCGATTGACGAACATCGCGCTGGAGATCGGAATTGCTGACGAGACAGTTGCAAACAATCGCGAAACGAGATTCCCGACCGAGATTCGCCAGAATGAGGGTGATGTTCAGGTTCTCTCCATGAACCAGGAGCGGCTTCCACCTCGCACGCTCCTTGCATCCCTTCCGGGGTACTGACACTTAGTCACTCTGTAACGCCCAAAAGCCGAACAGACACCGAACCCTTCTATATTTACCGTACCCCAATCCACACATGCACCTCCCCGAAGCCTCGCGCATGACCTGCCCACGCTGCGCCGTATCCGCGCTCTCACCCGACACCGGCACCTGCGAAGTCTGTGGATACCGGCTCGACGCCTCCGTGGCCGTCGAGCGTCAGGATGTGCTCGCCGATCTCGTCGCCAGGCAGCTCGCGCACGAGTTCGACATCCTGGAGAGCGCCGGCCGCCGTGAAGGATCCGTCGTCCTCCGCGCCGTGGAAAAGAACGGGGGACGCAAGGTCATCCTCAAGGCGCGTCAGCGCCGCGCCGATGATCCCGATTCCGAAATGCGCTTCCGCTCCACCATGGAATCGCATGCGCAACTCGATCACCCGCACCTCATTCCCGTCCTGCGATTCGGTGTCACCGACTCGCTGCTCTGGTTCGCCATGCCCGACCTCGGCGGCCAGTCGTTGCGCGCCGAGTTGAAGGAAAAGAATCGGATTGATGCACGCGCCGCGCGCCGCATTGCCACGCAGTTGGTGAGCGCGCTCGAGTATCTGCATCGCCGCGGCATCGTGCATGGTGCGGTGAAGCCGGAGAACGTGATTCTCGATGCGCAGGGCTGGGCGCGCCTCGTTGATCCCGCCTTCGGTCGTCGCAATGCCACGCGTCGTCGCCTCTCCGGCTCGCAGCCGGTGATTGTCGAGAACGCACCGCGTGAGTCGTGGGTCGCCCCCGAGGAACAGATGGGCGGCGAACGCACCCCGGCCTCCGATCAGTTCGCACTTGCTGCGCTCCTCTTTGAGTGCGTCGCCGGTGAGCCGCCGCTCGAACCGGGTGAACAGGTCTCACGCTTCCGTCCAGAAGTGCCCGTCGCGATGTCGAACGCTCTCGCCCGCGCGCTCGACGCGCAGGCGACGCGTCGCTTTGCCACCTGCACCGACTTTCTCTCGGCGCTCGAACAGAATGCGCCGACGCCGCTCGCGGAGAATCGCCCGTCGGGCCGCATGTCCACCGACGCGCTGTTGATTCACGATTGGGAGCCGCCCGAGGCGGCCGCAAAGCCAAAGAAGAATCCCATCGCGATTGGTGCGGTGATTGTCGCGCTGCTCGCGGTCGCCGCGGTCACGCCGCTGCTCATCACGAAGTTCCAGGCCGCGCGCGCACCGCAGTCGTCTGTGGCCGCGCCACTTCCGGCCACGGTTGCGACGTCGCCAATCAGCACGCCCTCGCCAAGTGCGCAGCGCGTCACGGGCGATGTCGGTGCGCCTGCACCTGCCGAGCCCGCGCCCCGCGCCGAGCCGACGCGCCCGCCGCGTAGCTCGACACGTGCGAGCACAGCGACCGCACCGACTCGGACGCCCGCACGCACGCCAACTGACGAGCGCGCCCCCGTGGCGCCCTCGAGCATCCCGCGCGCCACGACCTCCGCACCGGCGCCCGCCACCAACGCGCCAACGAACACGCCGTCGCCCGCAGCATCGCCCGCTCCATCCACGGCGAGCGCAGCCGGCACCGGTAAGCTGACCGTGAACGCGAACCCCTGGGGACAAGTCTTTGTTGATGATCGCCTGATCGGCAACACGCCGCGCGCGAACATCGAACTCCCCGCCGGCGCGCACACCCTGCGCGTCTCGCGACAGGGCTTCACCTCCGTCACCCGCTCCGTCACGATCAAGGCGGGCGAGACCGTTCGCATC
>JANLTT010000078.1:0-12824 GCA_031363115.1 Gemmatimonas sp. | reverse complement strand
TGCGCCCGGATGGCTTCGGCATCGAGTTGACTCAGACCGGGAGAGAATCGCTTGGGCTGCTTGCTGTCCTCTTCCTCGGCCTCGCCCTCGTTCTGCTCCTCGTAGGGCGAGATCAACACATTGTTGGAGCCGAGCAGTTTCATCTGCTCAAGGATTTCGGCTTCCGCGCCACGACCGATCGCCAGCATCGCAATCACCGACGCGACGCCAAAGAGAATGCCCAGCGAGGTGAGTCCCGCGCGCAGTCGATTGTGCGCCACCGCCTCAATGGCGGTGCGGGAGGCGAACGTCGCGTGCGTGAGGAATTCGCGGCCGAGTGCGACCGCGCGCGCGCGACTAATTGCCACGAGGGACGGTCCGTGCAGGGGTCGCGGTATCGGCGGGGCCTTTGGCACTGTCTGCCTTCGTGCCCGGTGTCGAGCCCGGCAGTCGTTGCGGCGTTATTGTCGCGGCGTCCGCCGGCGGGACGAGAAGCACTTCATCTCCCGCCGCCACCCCGCGCACAATCACGACTTCGTTGTCGTTCATCGCGCCGAGTTCGACTTCCTGCTTCACCACGCGCACGCCCGTGCGCTTGTACACGTACGTCACGTTGTCCGCGGTGCTCACGGCCTCCAGGGGTACGAAGAGGGCGTTAACGATGCGGGCGGTCCGCGTGGCATTGCTCGTCGTCATGCCGGGACGCAGCGTGGTGTCGGCCTGCGCAATGGTCACGACGACTTCGAAGACCTTGGCATCGGAGTTCGGGCGCTGTTCCCCGACATTTGCCACCGCCTTCACCGTGCCCTGCAACCGCTTGTTCGGGTCGGAGTCGAGGGTGAGGCTCACTTCCTGGCCGACGGCGATCTTCCGCACGTCAATCTCATTCACGTAGGTGATGGACTCCATCTGCGTGAGATCAGGCAGGGTCGCGACGGTCGGCTCCCACGGATTGATCTGGCCACCCGCCGTTTTCTTCTTGCCGTTCCACTCCTTCACGTAAATCACCATGCCATCGGACGGCGCGGTGATCGTGAAGCCCGCCATCACGTTCTGCACGATTTGCAGGAGATTGCGTTGGCGCTGCACATCGGAGCCGACTTCGCTCATCTTCGCCTTGGCCTGCTCCACCCGCGTCACGTAGTCCACCCGCGCCTGGGCCAATGCGCGCTGCGCCTTCTCAAGCTCGATCTCGGCCTGCCGCTGCACGGTGGGCGCCTCGTAGATCGCCTGCTCCTTCGCGAGGCGCTTCTCCTCGAGTGCGAGCTCCATGCCGCGAATGTCCTCTCGCGCCTTGGAGAGGTTGAGCGTGGAGTCGAGCATGGCCTGCTCGAGCTGCGCCTCCGCCTTCTGCAGCGCGAGCGAGACATCCGACATGCGTTGGGCCAGCGATGACCGATCCAGCTCCGCGACGAAATCCCCCGCCTTCACCAGCGTCCCTTCTGGGACGAGGGTCTGAATCTTCACGTTGAAGGCGTTTGCCTGCTGCATCCCCGGCGGTGCTTGGATCTGTACAAAGGAGCGGGAGCGCAGTTCACCGGCGGTCGTCACGGTGACGAGGAAATCGCCCTGCTTGACGGTGGCAACCAGCGCGTTCGCATCGCCGGCCGCTGGACGTGCGAGGAGCCACGCGGTCGGCGCCCCGATGACAAGAATCGCGAGAACGACGAGCGTACGGCGGGAACGGGGCAGTCGCATGGGCTAGCGGACCTCGAACGGTGGGGTGGCGGTGACCCCGTTGCGGCGGCCACGACCCAATTAAGACACCGCGCCCCCCAAAAGGGTTGCGCCGCCGATACCCTACGATCAGGTACACGGCGGCGCATCACCCTTCATCAACTTCTAATCCTTTCGTAAAAATCCATTAAGGCCACGGCAGGACAATAACGGGATACCGGGTCCGCTTTGTCGGGTCATCCTCCCCATCCTCAAAGGCCTCAATCTCCCGGATCGCCGCGAGCCGTAGGGCACGGTCCGCCACACCACCGGCATCGGCCTGCGACTCCAGCCGCTCCTTGAGCGCCACCAGATAGAAGCCGACCACCTGACGCACATCGGCCGAGGCGCGGGGATCACCGGCGCGATCCAGCATCGTGTTGAGCGCCACGCGACGCGCCACACGACGCAGGGCCTGCCCGTCCGGATCGGCAGGGGTGGGCGCGTACCAGGTGCTGTTGAGAATAGCCTCTACCACCTCGGCCACCGTCGGATTCTCGCGGTCACGCGCGTGGAAGATCGCCACGCGCTGCAGACGATCACGCTCCATCAGCCCTTCAATCACCTCGGTGGCGAGCCCGCCCGCGAGCTCGACCTGATCAACCGCCGTGCCGGCACGTGGCAGCCAGTCGTAACCCGCATCGCCACCCGGCGCGACCGGCGGAATCATCGCCAGCACCTTGTTCGGCACCGCGAGCTGCGCCGGCTGAATGGCCTGCAGCACCATCTCCAGCGCGCGCCGCTGTTCCGCTGCCGGAATGATCGTGGTCGGTGTCTGGCCATCGCCGCGCATCGCGTAGCGGAAATCGAATCCGCCAACGCTCTTGTACACGCCTTCAAGCGCGTAGCGATGATGCAGATACACATGCAGGAAGCGCATCGAGAGCAGCCACATCGGCTCCCCTAGCTTGATGGCGCGTTCATCGAACGCATTCATCGCGATGCGACGCACGGCGACGGTGCGATCAAGCGACTCAAAGACCGTCGCCCCTTCATCCCATCGCGTCGCACCGGGAATCGAACCTGTCGGGTCGGCGTCTTGATCCGGCACGAAGCGCAGCCCACGCTGCAGGCCTTCGGCGATAATCTTCGCCAGCCCCGCCCGCTCGGCCTGCGCATTCGGATACCAGGTATAGCCGTAGCGAATCGCCAGCGAGTCCCAGCCGCCCGCCATCGGCGCATACGCCTGCGAAAGATCGAGCGTGTTGTTCGCCGTCACTGTGATGAGCGGGAACGGATAGTCCATCACCGACGCGCGCCCCTGCGTTGACGTGATGAAGTTGTGCGCGAGGCCAAGCGTGTGGCCAATCTCATGCGCCGTGTGCTGACGACGGCGCGCCATCGCGAACTCCTCGGCGTCGAGATTCAGCCCACGCGGGCCCGCGGCGGGGACGAGTCCCGCCCAGATGTTGTAATCCACGATGGAGCGGTACGAATCCATCCGCACGACCGCACGGAGAATCTCCCCCGTGCGAGGATCCTGGAAGGTCGGCCCGACCGAGGGACCGAAGCTGTTGCGATGCACCCACATCAGCATGTTGTAGCGCGCGTCCATGACATCAGCGCCCTCCGGGAGATCACGCACCTGGAAGGCATTCTTGAAGCCTGCGGCCTCAAAGGCCTTCGCCCACCAGTTGCCGCCCTGACGGAAGGCTTCCTTATACGGCGCGGGAATCGCCGGATCGAGGTAGTAGATGATGGGCTGCGTCGGCTCCACGAGCTGCCCACGCTGATACGCCGCAGGGTCCTTCGGAATCAAGCGCCAACGATTGATGAAGCCGTTGCGATACAGCCCATCAAGCCCCTGCGCGAAATCATAGAAGGCCGTGCCGAAGTAGCCCGAGCGCGCATCAAAGGCGCGCGGCGTGTAGCCATCCATGGCCGGGAGCGCGACAATCGAGTGATGCAGCTCGAAGACCGGCGCGCTTGCATCCGGCACGTTGCGTCGCAGCGCCGGGCCGGCATTGTCCACGGAGAAGGTGAGGACGGCGTGAATCTCGACATTCAGCGGGAAGGACTTCGTGCGCGCGGCATCAAACCAGCTGCGCCCCGCGTCCACACGCGCCGTGCCCTGCTGCGAGCGCCGCAGTCCCTCGCCGATGCCGTACGCATCGGAGAGGAAGAACGAGGTCGCATCCACAATGAGCTTGCCACCCGTGTCGCTCTCGATCGGGAACGACGCGCTCACCGAACGGGGAAACGCTTCCGTTGCCGCACGCTGGCCAGCAGCATCGGCACCAATGGCGCGTGACTGCTGATTGTCCTGGACCATCAGGACGCGACGCCCACGGCGTTCAAAGCGAATGACGGACTCGCCACCGATCTGCGCGCGATCGAGCCCGAGCGAGGAGACGCCCGCACCCGTCGCCAGCGTGATCTGGTGCAGGAGATCTTTCTCCAGCTGCCCGTTGGGAATCTCCAGGAGGAGTTTGTTGCGGTCGGCGTCCACGCGCACGCCGAGAAGCGGGGTGGCCTGCTGTGCGGCAATGGGTGCCGTGAGCGCCACGAGCGCGAAAGCAGAAGCCGAGACAGAGCGAAGGAGTGCGCGCATGGTTCCGGTGTGAAAGGGGTCCAACAACATCCTACTGTCCCCCGCCCGCGCCCGCCATCGAGAGGTCTATCCCGGTGACGGTCGCGAGGATGTTGCGGCGGGGGGCATCAGCAAGAAAGGTGGCCAGCACTTCCTTCACATCGTGGTCGATGTATTCGCCCGTGCCATCAATCACGACCCGCTCGCCCTCCTCGAGGGCGTCGAGCATGGCGATGATGCCGGGCTTGGAAAGGAAGGTGCCGTCACGGCGAAAGCGCAGGACCAACGAGCCATTGGGCGCGCGCTCCGCCTCCAGCGCGCCACGGGCATTCTGAAAGAGCACAAAGCCAATGCCTACGATGATGCCGACGATCACGCCCTTGAGGAGATCCAGCGTCAGCACGGCAACAATCGTGAGCGCGAACGGTGCAAGTTGGGTCCAGCCGAGCTTCACCTGCGAGCTGAAGAGCGCTGGCTTGCAGAGATTCAGTCCGATTTGAATCAGCACCGCAGCGAGGGCGGCAAGTGGAATCATGTTGAGGAGCGATGCCGCCACGACGACCGCGAGCACCAACAGGATGCCATGTACGAGGGCGCTGAGTCGCTCACGTCCCCCCGCGGCCACATTGGCCCCCGAGCGCACAATCACGGCCGTCACGGGCAGCCCACCGAGGAACCCCGAGACCGTGTTGGCCACACCCTGCGCGACGAGCTCGCGATCGGGCGGGCTCGTGCGGCGGAGGGGATCGAGTCGGTCCACCGCCTGTAATGAGAGCAGCGTTTCGACGCTCGCGACCACAGCGACCGTCATGGCGGCAATCCAGACTGCCGGCATGGTGAGCCCCGCGAAGTCGGGGCGCGGCAACGCGGCAGCCAACGCCCGCACACCACCCAGCGGAACACTCACGAACTGCTCGGCGGCGAGCCCCACCGTGGCGTGGCTGCCAAAGGCCGCCGCCATCGCGCTCGAGGCCACCACCACGATGAGCGCGGGGGAGAGAAACGCAATCTTCCCGAGCGGCGTGTGCTTCCATCCGTACAGGACTACCAGCGACACCGCAGTCACGAGCACGGCGCCCAGGTGCACGTGGCCAAGGATGTCACCGAGCCCGCCAGTCACGCCGAAGGCGGCAGGCACCTGCTTCCAGATGATCGTGATGCCAATGGCGGCGAGCATCCCCTTGATGACGGCCGATGGCACGAGTGCCGCGTAGCGCCCCGAGCGAATCACGCCCAGCAACAGCTGCATCACGCCCGCAATCAGCGTGGCGGTGAGGAAGAGCTCAAAGGAGCCGAGGACTTCGATTTCCGTGAGTACAATCGCCGTGAGGCCCGCCGCAGGTCCGGTCACGGAGAGCGGGGAGCGGCTGAGCCAAGGCACCACGAGCCCCCCCACGACGCCAGCAACGAGGCCGGAGACCGGGGGCACGCCGCAGGCCACGGCGATGCCGAGGCAGAGCGGAAGGGCGACGAGAAACACCACAATCCCCGCCACTGCGTCCTGGCGGGGATAGGCAAACATGTTCGAGCGCGACATCAGCGCCGGGCTGGGGAAAAGGGGGCGCGGAGAGAAACCGCCCAAGAGTCAGTCGAGAATGAGTTTACGCTACCGCGCGCAAAAGTGTTTGCCCTCCTACCTCCCACAACGAAGGGGCCCCGCTGGCATCGCGCCACCGGGGCCCCTCGTGTTGCGACGGCCTGGCGATCAGTACGCCGTAAAGAGCAGGCGGTTCGGCGAGCCCGTCCCGGCGCTCGTCACCTTGCCCGTGGTCGCGCCATTGATCAGCGCGGTGGTCACGGTTGCCGGGCTGGCATTGCCGCCCTGCAGGTAGAGTGCCGCCACGCCGGCCACATGCGGCGAGGCCATCGAGGTGCCACTGATGGTGTTGGTGGACGTGCTGTTCGTCTTCCACGCTGACGTGATGGAGCTGCCCGGCGCGAAGATGTCCACGCAGGTGCCGAAGTTCGAATACGACGCGCGGGCATCGGTGCTGGTCGTCGCGCCAACGGTGATGGCCGAGGGCGCGCGCGCCGGAGAGGCCGTGCAGGCATCCACGTTGCTGTTGCCAGCGGCGACCACAAAGGTGATGCCGGCGTTCACGGCGTTCGTGACCGCGTTGTCGAGTGCCGTGCTCGCACCGCCGCCGAGCGACATGTTCGCGACGGCCGGACGATGCGTCTGCGCCGCGACCCAATCCACGCCGGCAATCACGCCACTGTTCGTGCCCGACCCGCGGCAGTTGAGGACGCGCACCGGCACGAGGGTCACACCCTTCGCGACGCCGTACGTCGTGCCGCCCACAGTGCCCGCGACATGCGTGCCGTGGCCGTTGCAGTCACTCGTGCCGTTCTTATCGGAAATGGCCGTGAAGCCCGCGACCAAACGCCCGGTGAACTGCGTGTGCGAGGTGAGGATGCCCGTATCCACGATGTAGGCGCGGACGCCGGCGCCGGTGTTCGTGTACGAATACGTCCCGCTGAGCGGGAGATCCGCCTGGTCAATCCGATCCAGGCCCCACGTCGCACCCGCCTGCGTCGCCTCGATGCTCACGATGCCATCGAGTTCCACCGATTCAACATTCGGATTGCGCGCGAGCGCGGCCGCGGCGGCCGCCGGAAGCTGCGCGGAGAAGCCCTTCAGTGCCGTCGTGTAGATGTAGCCCACCTCACCGCCATTCGCCGCCGCCAAACGACGCGCGAGCCCTGGGGCATCGGTCACGCCATTGCGGAAGGTGATGATGTAACCGGCGCGCTCCTGCGCATCGGCACGATCGGTCTTCACCGACGCGACGCCGGTGGGCGTGGTCGCATCAGAGCACGCGGTGAGCACGAGCGCGGCCAAAATGGCCGCCGACGAAAGGCCTTTCTGCATCCGGGCAATCCTCCCTCTATCGGTGGGGACTACGGAGTCCGTGGGCCCGCGGCGGGCCGGCACCTGCAGAGAGTGCAACCACAAAGCCGGACTGTCAATCCAAACTGCTCACCCCGATGCCGCGCCGCCCCCGACGTCCCTCGACGCTTCCCTCGACGCGTCCCTCGCCGCGGGCAACGCGCCGGCGTCGCTTCGCGCGGCCATGAGCTGCGTCACGAAGCGTTGTCCCTCGCCAATTCGCTCGACCTCAATCGCGGTCGTCTCCACGCTCCGCTCGATCGCGTCGAGGCGATTCGTCAGCTCGGGCGGGAGCACGATGGTCACGGCATTCTTGCGCCAAGCGCGGCGCGCCCAAGCGATGCTCATGGGAATGGCAAACACGAACAAGAGCATTGACCCGACGGCCATCGCTCCCTGGTACAACTCCTGACGCTGCTCCTGCGGGGAATCGGTCGTGGCCCCCGGCAGTCCCGCGGCGGCCGCCTCCTGCGCCTCCGCTCGAGCCAACTGGCCCTGCAGTTCGGTGATGCGCGCATCCGTTGTTCTGAGTCGCGCCTCCATCCCGTCGCGATCCGCTCCCGTCACGGCACCCGCTCGAAGAGGGCCGACGATCTCATCGCGGTCACTCAGCTGCGACTGCAGCTGGTCTTCAATCACGCGCCGCTGCGTGCGCATCGCCTCGTACATCTCCTGCGCCGTCGCCGGGCTCACGGGGACCGCGAGCGCCTGTGGTGCGATGGTGTTCGCCGGAGCCGGTGTCGCCGGAGCGGGAATGGCGGGCTGATTCTGTTGCATGGCACGGCGGAAGGGGGGAACCGCGTCGACGACCTCGACCTCTGAACCTACGCCAAGACCCTGCCTCGGGTTTCCCCGAGCGGAACCTCAGTCAATGGTCACACCAAGCCGCAATGTGCGCCCCGCACGCGGTAATCCGCACTGCTCATACAAAGCAGCATTAGTGACATTCTCCAACCCAAGCAGCGCACGCAAGCCGTGCCCTCCGCGAGCAAACCGCCAGCGGCGCTGCGCCGTGGCGCCAAGCACTGTCTGCCGCGCCAACCCCACATCGCGGTCCGTCTCGGGATTGACGCAGTACTGCGCCCCCACGTGCTGCACGGTCGCGCCGAGCATCAAACCGGCGCGCACAGGCATCGTCGCGTCCATCGCGATGCGTACTGCCGGCAGGTGCTCGGGCTTGCGTCCCGATCCGCCGAGCAGCTGATCGGTGATGCGCACGCGCTGCCCCACCACGTCGAGCTGCACCGCCGCGCCCTCAGCACCGCGCCAGCTCACCGTCATCTCGGTGCCCACGGACTCGGTGCGATCCCGGTTCACACGAATGAATCGATTGGTCCCCGGAAAACCCACCCGCACGATGCCGTCGTCCAGCCAATGCGCGAAGCCGACCAACTGCGCTCCGAGACCGAGGCCAGACTCCACCGCCCCCCACGAGATGCCGCCCTCAAGGGCGCGCAGTCGCTCCGGCTGGAGCGCCGGATTCGGCTCAAAACGCGCCAGCGAACCAGAGTACAGCTCGCGCAACGCCGGGAATCGTCCCCGCTCCGACGCGCTGCCATGCAGACGCACCGTCGGGCGGAGCTGCGTCGTGGCGCCGAGTCTCCAGCCAGGCATGTTCCGCGTCGGATTGGCGAGCTTCTCACCCGACTCGAGCGTCGCCCCCTGATCAACCACCACGCCAGCCGTGAGCAACGTCCGCTCGCCGAACACACGCTGCCCCTCGAGCCCCGCACTCCAGAGCCGCTGCGCATAGCGCAACGGCGCGCTGCCGTTCAGCGATTCATCGTAGCGGATATCCTGCACGGTGAATGCACTGCGCAGCTCCGACCCCGCGTGGAGCAGATGCTTTCCGGTCGCCCGCAGCGTGCGCACTCGCTCATCGCCCGCCTCGCGCCCGTTCACCGTCGTATAGCGATTGTCCGTGAACGTCTCGATCCGCGTGAGGCCGCTCATGTACGTGGCGCTCGCCTCAAGGGTCGTGGTGCCCGCGGCCCACGTCAGTGGCGCCGCCTGCGCCCGCACCTGGGTGAAGACACGCGACTGTGCCGGATATCGCCAGAGACGCGGTGCGGCGAGGTGCAGCTCCGGCGCGACTCCGCGCTCGGCATCGTACGCACTCACCAATGCATGCACACCGGCCCCACTCGGCGCGTCCCATCCTCCCGCGGCGAAGAGATCACGACTCCGCACATCGGTGTTCGTGCGCAGCGCGGCCCCCGGGGTTGCATCGGGCACGCCATCCGCGCGCACCAGCCCAGGAAGATTGCGATAGCCTGCCCCCGCACTCCAATGCGTATAGCCCTGACGGCCGCGCGGCTGCAATCCCGCCGCCGTCACCGACGCCAACTGCGCGCCAGTCTGATCGCTCCCAATGGAAACGCTTCGCTCAAATGGGCGTGTCGGGGCATCAATGCGCAGATCCACCGTGCCGCCAATCGCGTTGGGGCCGCCAAGCACCGAACCAGTCGAGCGCACAAAGGTCAGGCTCGTGATTCCCGAGAGAGGAATAAGCCCCGCGTCGGCGCGCCCATCCCATCCGGGCGAAAGGGGAATGCCGTTGAGCGTGAGCGCGGCTTGGCGGCTCTCCGAGCCGCGAACGGACAGTTCAATCTCACCGCGCGAGTTGGTCCGCACGTTGACCGTCGGCAGCGTTCTGAGCAGGTCGGCGAGAGTGGCACTCGTGCCAAGCCGCGCGGAGTCCACGCGGACGCGCACGGCGGCGGCACCACCGATCACACCCTGCCCGCGCGCCGCGAGAATCTCCTGCGGCTCGATGCGTTGCGCGATGGTGTCCCGCGGGGACGGGCGTACGTCGGAACCCGGCTGCGGGCGTTCCTGCGCGTCGACGCGTACGCCAAAGATCGCCACCGCGAGCGTGACGACGAGACCACCAACTGAGCGGGAGAAAGACGTACGGCGCATTGCTGTCCAAACTACGCGCACACGCAAGCGAATGTTGCCGAACGCATCTGAAAATCAGCAGACAGTCAGCTGATGGTCAGCGTCCCGGCACCGGCATCAAACACGACTGCAAAACGCGGCAGGTCCCGCGTGTTCTGCCCGCCGACCCAAGTGCCGTCCGACGCGAACTCCGCGCCGTGATTGGGGCACTTGAATCCTGGCGGCGCAATCTGAATTGGCCGGTATGCCGCGTGCGGACACACCATCGTCATCGCCACAAAGCTGCTCGGCCCCGTACGCGTCACGGCGACCGGCTGCGAGCCGCCACCATCCACGCGCGCCGTCCCACCCACGGCGCCGAGTGCGGGAAAGTCCGCCAGTGTGACGACGAATCCTGCGGTACCGCCCGGGCCCAGTACGCCACCAATTTGCCCATCCCCGCACGACGCGGCGAGCAAAGATCCCGCCACCAACACGGCGGACTGCGAGAGAAAGGTGCGGCGGTCTAGGCCGCAGCCACCGCACAGATTGTCCTGCTCTGTCATATCAATTCCCCCGGAACAGATCAAGCATCGAGAAATACGCCACGGTCGCCAGTCCCATCGAGGAGTACGCAATCGTGCGATGCAGGTTCCTCGCGTCCGGATCTCCCTCCGCACGCTCCGCGATGAGTCCGGTGGCGGTGAATCCAGCCGACGCCGCCAGCATCAGCGACGCATGAAAGAGCCGCCGCCCGCGATCCTTCGGATCCTTGAATCCCTCAATCATGTTCGGGATCCCCGTCACAAGATTCGTGGCGAAGAGCGCAGCCACTCCCGTCGCACCAATTCGATGCCCGACCTTTGCCCACTGCGGCGCCTCAATGCTTTTGTCGAACAGCTGCGATCCGGCAATCAACTGCAGCGCGAACAGCGGAATCGTCAGCGTGCTCGCCTTGCGATGGATGTCAAGGCGGCGATAGTAGGCATCGGAGTAGTCGAACGAAGTCGCCGCTGTCACGACCTCACGCGGATGCGGAATGCGGGCGATCGATGGCGCGGTCATGGCCTGCGCGGGAGCGAACGACATTTGCGCAACGAGCAGCGCGACTGCAGCGGGATGCACCGTGAAACACTCGATTCAAAAAGTGGAAAACATGCCGCGCGTGTGCGGCCCGCCGGTGCTCAGCTCACGGGACCGCGTAACGCTGCCGCAACGCCGTTGCCTCGCGCCCTCGTCCAGCCGACACCAACAACTCCGCCAACACAGTGGCAGACTCGGTGATGGCGGCATTGCCCTTTGGATATGCAGCCACTCGAATGTCCAGCGCCCGACGGAACGCGACTTCCGCGTCCGCACGCGCCCCTCGATCTCGCAATACCCCGCCAAGCGCATGCAGCGTCACGGCGAGCGTCGGGCTACCCACCGGCATCCGTTCTTCCTTGATCGCCAACGCCCGGCGCAGCAGCGGCTCCGCCGCATCAAGCTGCCCGAGCTTCCAGCGTGACTCACCAAGGTTGTTCAGCACCGAGGCCATGTTCGGATGCGTGGCATCGAGCGTCCGTTCGTAGATGCTTCGCGTGCGCTCGTAGTGCCGCAGCGCATCGTTGTAGCGCCCGAGCATGTAGTACACGGCGCCGAGGTTGTTCAGCACGCTCGCGAGATCGGGATGATCCGGCCCGAGCTTCAGTTCACGCACCTCGAGGGATCGCCGCATCATCGGCTCCGCCTCGGCGTAGCGCGCCTGCGACCAATACACGACGCCAAGTCCCATGAGATCGCGGGCCAATCGCGGGTCGTCCGCTTCCAACGAGGCGTCGTCAATACGCACCACGCGCAGATACAGCGACTCCGCCTCGGCAAGGCGCCCCTGCCGCCAACGCACGAGCGCCAGCGCGGAGAGCACCTGCGCCGCCTCGGAGCTCTCGGCACCATTCAGCGACTCGCGAATCGTCAGGGCACGCGCCAGATGCTGCTCTGCCGCCGCAAAGTCACCCGCATTGCGACGCGCCATGCCGAGCGAGAGATACGTCTCGGCCAGCTCGGGAGAGAACGGTGCGAGCGCACGTTCGCGCGCCTCACGCGCGGCCTCCAGTTGCAAGGAGGCCTCGTCAAAGAAGCCGAGCGAGAGGAACGCGCTTCCGATCGTCTGCAGGATCCGTCCCTGCTGCTCCGGTTGGCTGCGCAGCTCCAGACGCGCACGCTCTGCACCGCGATCGAGCAACTCACGCGCGGTGATGTCGCGCGCCGCGGTTGTGCCGCGCGCCTCGTTGGGATCAAAGGCACCAAAAAGTCCCACCACGAAGTTCGTCACCTCACGCGCGGCCTGCGCTTCAGCCGCGGCGCGCTGCTCCGCGCGCTGCGCCCGCACGAGCCCCACCGTCGCCATCACCGTACTCACCGCCAGCGCGGTCACCACCACAACCGCCGAGGCCACCGCGGCCCGGTGACGCGTTACGAACTTGCGCACGCGATACGTCGCCGAGGGCGGACGCGCACTCACCGGCTCGTCCGCCTTGCTGCGCTGCAAATCGAGCGTGAGCGCATTTGCCGTCGGGTAGCGACGGGCACGCTCCGGCTCGAGTGCCTTCAGCACGATCCAATCGAGATCGCGCTTGAGTTCCTTGCGCAGCCGGTCCGGATCGGTGCGACGCGAGTGCGCAATCGACAGCCGATCCTGGCCCAACGTCTGGAGCCGCGCACTCGGCAACGGGGTCGCTCCCTCGCGTGAGGCGAGGCGCGCGAGAAAGGCGTGATAGCCCAGCTCGGCCGGCTCAATCGGCAGGCGCCCCACGAGCAGCTCGTAGAGAATCACGCCAAGCGAGTAGA
>JANLTT010000012.1:0-2404 GCA_031363115.1 Gemmatimonas sp. | reverse complement strand
AGGTGGGCGAACCCGGTGCGGCCTAGGAGTTCGTCGCCGCTGCCGACGTGGTACCAGACATTCGTGGTGACGGTCGGGACGCTGGCGTCCTCGTGGACGATGAGCGTGAGGCCGTTGGGGAGGGTGTCTACCGTTACGGGGACTCTTAGCTGCGCTTGTGCTGGGACGGCTAGCAGGAGCGCGGCTAGGATGGCTTTTGGCTTATGGCTTAAGGGCATAACTGAAGATGTGAGTTGTGAGTTGGAAGTTGTAAGGGAACGGCAACTGCTACTTACAACTGCTACGGATACTGCAACTGACTACTACAACTACTTCCTACAACTACTTCTTACAACTTCCTCTTTCCTACTCTACGCACTTAACGCGAATTAGGCGCCACTCGCTGGAGCGGACTGATCCGTTCTGACCAGGGCCCTCGATTCTGGCGACGAGGGTGTCGCGGTGCAGGCGCGAGTACTGGATGCGCTGGGGGAAGTCGTGATGCGGGTTGGACCAGCGCGCGACGCTCGGCGTCAGTGAGTCAAGCGAGAAGGGAGTGGGAGGGACTCCACGCGGCTGAGCGTTCAGGGTGATGCCGGTGGAATCGCTGGCAATGCTCGTGAACTCGAAGTCGATGCTGCGACCGGCGCGCACGTAGCGTGTCGTGCCAAGGATCTGGTTTGCGGTCGCTGCGGTGTATTGCTCTTCGATCACCGTGCCCGGTCCCGCGTTCCCGCGCCAGCAGCCGCTCATCCAGCTGAGGGTGTCGAGTGAGATGCGGGCGAAAGCAGGGGAGGGCGCCACGCCCTGAGCGCGCGACGTGGCCGGCAGCGCGAGGCTGCCGACCACGAGGAGTAGGCGCACGAGATGCAACGGCGCGCGCAGATTCATCTGATGAAGGATGTAGGATGAAGGTTGAAAGATAACGGCGAACGGCAACGACATCTGAGCTCACAACGAGCGCCTACATCCTTCATCCTCCACCCTTCATCTCGCTATTGAATGCAACGTCCGTTCGGGTCGGGCTTCGGCTTGTCCACCACTGGGCGATTCGTCGCGTCGGCCACCGTGAACGCGAGGTCGTGCGCGTAGCGGGCGACCTTGGAGAGCTTCTCGAAGTCAATGAACTCGACTTCGTCCGTCACCTGGTGGTAATCGGCGTGGCCGCCGGTGCTCATGAAGACCACGGGGATGCCGTAGCGCGCGTACATGTAGTGGTCGGAGCGGCAGTAGTACTGCTCGGGGTGACCGGCGGCATCGTACTGGTAATCGAAGGCCCAGTTGTAGCCCTTGTCGCGGCTGACCTGCTCGACCATGTCGCCGAGTTGGGTGGAGAGGCGGCGCGAGCCAATGAGCTGCGCGTAGTTGGGGCCACCACCGACTTCATCCCCTTCCTTGCCGCGACCAACCATGTCGAAGTTGAGCTGGGCGACGATCTGTTCGCGCGGGACGGTGGGATGTTCGGTGAAATGGTCGGAGCCGAAGAGGCCGAGTTCTTCGCCGGAGTGCCAGACGAAGATGATGGAGCGCTTGGGGCGGGCGCGTTCGCCGGCGAAGGCGCGGGCGACTTCGAGGACGGCCATGGAGCCGGAGCCATCGTCATCGGCGCCGTTGTAGATGGAGTCCATGCGCGCGGTGGGAACGGCGCGGCGGATGGAATCCATGTTCACCTTCACGGAGGCGAAGAGATCCGGGGTGACGCGACCGCCGTTGGCGTTCTGCTTGGCGCGGAGTTCGATGTTGAAGGCGCGGAGCGAATCGCGATCGAGCGCGCGTCCCATGCCGACGTGATCGCTGTGTGCGCCGACGGCGACGTACTCATTGCGGAGCACGGGATCGCTGCCACGGAGAATCGCGACGACGTTGTAGGTCTCGACGGGCTGCTTCTTGTAGGCGTAGCTGCCGGTGATGGCGGTGCCTTCGCGGCCGATGGTCGCTTGTGCGATATCGCTTAGCCCAAGGATTTTCGCAGCGGTGGCGCGCGAGATGTGGAGATAGCCCGGGAGCTCGGGGCCATCGGGGGTGGGCTGATCGAGCATCATCGGCGCATTGGAGATTGCGGCGCGGAGTTCGGGCTCCATCAAATCGAAATTGACGACGACAATCGCCGCGGCTTTGGCGAAGCGTTGCTGTGCCTGCAACTTGATGACGCTCGGATTCTCGGCGCTCACGGCAACGATCACGGCCTTGCCGGCGACGGCATCGCCACCGAGGAGGTCGGGGGCGCCCCAGATACCGGCGAAGATGATGGGGGCGTTGGAGACGGAGCGACCGCGCGGGCCCTGATTGCGCGGGAGGTAATCGACGTAGGGAACGAGTCGCTCTCCGCCGGCGGTGATGGCGGAGTTGGCGGTATCGAGCACCGTGGTGACGAGATCGACGCGCTGGAGGAAGGTGCCATTATCGCCCGCGGGCTCGAGGCCCA
>JANLTT010000367.1:0-3665 GCA_031363115.1 Gemmatimonas sp. | reverse complement strand
TTCTGGTTTGCCCAACGGCCATGGTGCGGGCCAACGTGCATGCGGCAGTCGGCGTCTATGATCAGGCGCGATACCGGAACACCGGCGATCTCGAGATGTGGCTACGAATCTCACGGCACACCCGAATCGTGGTCCTCGAGTCGCACCTGATGAAGTACCGGCACTTTCACGGCAACTCATCGCAGCGGTATCATCGCCTGCGAACCGCGCCGGAGAACTTCTTCCTGATCATGGACGAGTACCTCGAGACCGGCGACCGCGCGTTGGCGACGGCTACGGCGCTCGAGCATTATGAGGCGCACCGCGCGAAGGATCGTCTCATGGCGGCGGTTGCGCACTACATCAAGGGCGAACTCCCCGAAGCCCGTCGCACCCTGAGCGAGGTCAATCTGATGACCGTGCTTCGGTCGGACCGCGTGCAGCGGTGGCGACTCTTCACGATTGCGATGGGACTCTGGCCGGTGCTTCGCCTGCCGCGCAACGAGTGGATGGCGCAGCGGATGCTCGATCGCTGGCACACCAAACACCCGCCGAGAAAGAGGCACCCGAGATGAGTGGCGCCGACGTCTATTTGGATCCGCCGACCCATCACCAGTTCGGCGGCCGCCTCTTTGATCGCGAGAGCAACCCCTTCGCGGGCGACGACATCCTGGCGCCGTACGTCGCGGTGCGCGACCGACTCGTCGCGGCCGGACACGCCGTGCACACGGCGGATGCGCTTCCCGACGCGCACGCGAGCGGACCGGAGGGCCGCAAACGCATCGTGATCTCGTTCGGCGCACCAGACCGACTCGTGTCGTTCTCCGTCCGGCGATACCGTGCCTGGGCGCGTCGGCCCGACGTGACGCTGAGCGCCTTTGTCGCCATGGAATGCCCCGTGGTGGAGCCTCGCATGTTCGCCGCCCTTCCCGAACTCTCGACGCTTTTCCGGCGCGTGCTTTCGTGGAGCGATACGCCATCCCTGCTCCCGTTCACGCATCGTCCGGTGAACGTCGAACGATTCTGCTGGCCACAGAGTTTCGACGCCGCGCATGCGGATCTCTGGGCGCGCGGCGACCGAAAGTTCCTGTTGATGATGAACGCGAACAAGCTGCCGCGACTCTATCGTGAGGAACTCTACACGGCGCGGCTCGAAGCCGTGCGGTTCTTTCACCAGTATGGCGAGATCGACCTCTATGGCCGCAACTGGGACGGTCCTCCCACGCGCGTGGGGAAGACCGCGACTCCGTACGCCCTACGGCGGCTCGGCTCGCAGCTCTGGAGTTGGCGGCAGCGCCTGCTCCCCGATCCACTCTACACTGCGGTCGCGGCCGCCTCGAAGGGGCCGAGCAAGTCAAAGTCCGAGACCGTTTCGCAATACCGGTTCGCGTTGTGTTTCGAGAACAGCAAGCTCACTGGTTGGATCACCGAGAAGATCTTCGACTGCTTCTTCGTCGGGACGATACCCGTGTACTGGGGCGCACCGGACATTCTCGAATGGGTGCCAGCCGAGTGCTTCATTGACATGCGCCAGTTCCGGGACTTCGCGGAGTTGCGGCGGTTCCTGCACTCCGTGACGCCGAGCCAGGAGCAGGCGTACCGCGAGGCAGCGCGTGCGTATCTCCAATCCCCGCGGTTCGATCCGTTCCGGCGACACAACTTTGCCGAACGTCTGGCGCAGATCGTCGAGGCCGACGACGTCTAGCGGCGAAGCTAGGGGCGGAGCCAGCGCCACATCGCGTCGAGCCCGTCCGCGAATGGCGTGGCCGGTGCGAAGCCGAGGAGCCGCCGCGATTTCTCGACCGACGCGAAGGTCTGCGAAACATCACCCGGCTGGTCCGGCAAGCGTTCAATCCGCGCTGACTTCCCGACCACGCGCTCGACCGCGGCAATCATCTCGGTCAGCGTGATCGCGTGATGCGACCCGAGATTGATCACCTCGAAGGCCGCGGCGTCGAAGTCCATCGCCGCTCTCACACCCCGCACGATGTCCGCGACGTACGTGTAGTCGCGCCGAGTGCTCCCGTCGCCGAACACCGAAATTGACCGACCCGCATCAATCGCCTCCATGAACTGGCGAATCGCCAGGTCTGGGCGTTGACGCGGACCGTATACCGTGAAGAAACGTAGAGCAACGAAGCGGATGCCAAAGAGCCGCGAATAGACGTGTCCAAGCAATTCGGCGCTCACCTTCGTGCTCGCATACGGACTGATCGGGAGCAGCACCGCGTCGTCCTCACGCCACGGAAGGTTCGGGTTCACACCATAGACGCTACTGGACGAAGCGAAGACAAACTGCGTGACGCCCCACTCGCGGGCGAGCTCGAGGAGCTCATGGGTCCCGCGGACGTTGACATCCTGATACTCGAGCGGCTTCAGGATACTTTGACGCACCCCTGCCTTCGCCGCGAAGTGCACAATCACGTCGGGGCGCTGCGTGATGGCCTTTCTCAGCGCGTCGGCGTCCCGGATGTCCGCCTCGACGAGACGAAAGGCCGCGTGCGCGAGGACGGCTGCGAGGTTGGCTTCCTTCTCGGCGCGCGGGTAGTGGTCGTCGAAGTTGTCCACGACAGTTACGTGCCATCCCTCGTCGAGCAACGCCTCGACGAGATGACTGCCGATGAAACCGGCGCCGCCAGTAACAAGTGCGTGACCGACCCGACTCACTTGGACTCTCGCACGTAGAAGGGATTTCGCAGACAATCTAGTAGCGGGATGATGGACGCGACCGTATCCTTTGGCCACCCCTCCGCCGTTCCTCCCGCCCCAGGTGATGCCCCAGACCGACCGGCCGCTCCGCCTTCTGGTCCTATCTTGGAACTACCCCACGGTGGCCGCTCCACAGCGGGGACTCTGGGTGGAACGAATGTGCGACGCCATGAGCGAGACGGCCGACGTCCACGTCATCGTGCCGACCCCGTGGGTACCGCCGCTCATGCCGGTGCAATCGTTGGCTCGCTTTCGTGAGGTACCGCGCAGTGAGCGCCGCGGCAACGTCACGATACACTACCCGAGGGTACTGGGCTCGATCGAGTATCACACGCATTCGTTCGACGCGCGTTTGGCGCGCCGCGCCGTGATCGCTTGCGCGCGCACACTGCACGCGCAACGTGCGTTCGACCTGTTGCATGCGCACTTCATCTATCCGGATGGCGTGGTCGGAGCCCAGGTCGGACGAGCGCTCGACATTCCGGTCATGACGACCGAGCACGCCTTCTGGACGCCGTGGCTCGTGGACTCCGCGAGCCAGCGCCGCCAGGTCGATGCGCAACTGTCGGCGATCGGGCTCGTCACTTGCGTCAGTGACTTCCTTCTCGATGATGTCGCGCGCATGGTGGCGGGAGGGGCTCCGTGCGCGGTGCTCCCCAACGTCGTCGACGAGTCGACATTCACGACGGGCCCCGAGGTGCGCGATCCCAATGAACTGCTCTACGTCGGCCTCGTGCGAGGCTTCAAACGGATTGACGTGTTGCTCGAGGGATTCGCGCGCGCGCGCCGCGAGCGGCCATCGCTGCGCCTTCGGATCCTCTCGGCGAACGCCTTTCGCGCATACGGCACAAACCGCCGGTCAATGCATGACCAGATTGTCGCCCTTGGCATCGCCGACGCCGTGACGGTCGTGAATGGCGCCTCACCCGCCGACGTCGCGAACCGCAGGCACGACAGATCGGCCCCGCGCGTGGCGG